>JAJFTD010000151.1 GCA_021373255.1 bacterium | reverse complement strand
CCAGTGCTTTAGCATCTGTGATAGAATTGACATTTGTAGGGGCCGAATAAGATATATTCAAGTCGTCCCAAGAAACACTATTTTGCTCATCACAGAACAGCCCCACGTAACCACCACTAGCTTTCTGAGCATCAACGGTGTCTATCACTTTGACATCATTGACCCAGACTTTATGGCAATTACCATAGACGGATATTCTCAGAGTAACACCATTCCCCCCACCCCACATATAATCAGTATTAATAACACCAGATGCTATACTGGTGCCGTTATATCGGAGTTGGATCGTTGCATTGCCATCACCATCGGCATACGGACAATACAGGAAATAGCCCTGGTTGTAGACCCCCGTCTTATTCTGGCGGTAAGCAATACCTGACCACTGAGAATATATTAAACTTTGATCCCAGGTCATTTTGACGGACAAATCAAAGTTGTCCGGTGTGAAACTGCGTCCAAGGCTGGCTCCACCAGGCGCACTGCCGACACCGAGCAACAGCGCATTAGAAGAGATTAAAGCATTAGTGTTGCCTGATGTCTTCACCCAAGGAATTGCATTGGCATCTTCAGTATGACCCAAGTCAGTATTGGGATCTCTTGTGAATGTATCAGTGACGGTCCAAGACGTGCTTGCGGATGGCGTCATAGATACATTCCTGGTACTGACTCCATATGCATCGACTCCCGGCACATTAGTAGTGGAGTATCCAGCCGCCGTGACTGTCATATCGTAAGTGCCGGTGGCGAGGTTGCTCAGAGTATATACGCCGTTTGCATCAGTGGTTGTTGAGGTGGTTGTGCCTCCCGAAGAAACAGAAACATTAGCACCTGCAATAACAGCACCGGAGAGCATGCTTGTAACAGTGCCAGTGAGGCTGCTGACGGCGGGAATAATCTCCTCCACATGAATGTTGTCTACCACAACGCTTCCTGTAGGGGAAGCAATCCAAAACTGCAGATTTAGGTGAGTCGCTTCCTCGGGGGCGGTCCACTGCTCAGCATACAACAGCCAGTTCGGCATTACATCTTTCCAACCGTTCTGAGTGTCGCCGAGAAACTTCTCACTCACACCAAAACCAGACGATATTGTAGAAATCACGTTTTTGGCATCATCTGTTCGAGCCCAGTATGTTATTCGATAGCTGTGCCCACCCTTCACTGGAATCCAGCTGCTCGGTGGCGCTGCGCTAAGGTCCATCCACACACTGTCGTTTGCAACCTTAGACAGCTTGACTGCCTTGCCGCCATCCTCTGCTTGAGAGACAACTTCCAACTTACCGGTGGTACTGCTTGCACCGTAGTTGTTCACAAACCGAATGTAGTCACCGACGTTGTTAGCTCCAATCGCCGTCACAGTCGTGCCGGTGGTAAGGCTCTCGAAGCTCGGATCAGGCATCAGATTAGTAGCGGGAGCAACATCTTCTATGGAGATATTGTCTATAACGAAACTGCCTGGTGTATTCAGGACAAAGGCCAAATCAAGCAGATTGGCGCTAGCGGGAGCAGTCCATTCTGTGGTATACATTGTCCAATCTGAAGTCAGGCCCCAGCCGGGATACTGGCTGCCATAATGAGTCCAACCCTGGAACCCAGCTTCGGCAAGCACTATCGCGCTGCCGGGATCGTCTGTCCGTGCCCAGAATGACACCCTATATGTGTGTCCACCCTGCACCGGTATCCAAGTGAGTGTCGGATTCACATCCAGATCTATTTGCACCAGATCACTGTCTGATGTCTTGGAAACTTTTACCGCGACATTTCCATCCTCTCCTGGGCTGATCACCTGTAACTGACCGCTGGCAGTGCCGACGTTCACAAACCGGATTGTGCCGAGTGAAATGCTTGATGTAGTTAGAGTTGTACCGACGGTCAAGCTCTCAAAACTCGGATCCCGCATTATGTTGTTCGGACCGGCATACGAGAACGAGCACAACATCAGCAAAACGACAGTACACATTGCAACCATAAAACTTCGAGTTGATCGCAACTTCGCAAATCCTCTATCTGTTCTTTTCACCATGCTAACTCTCCTTTCTATTCTCCATTTGTCTTATGATGACCAAAGTAAAAAATCTTGGTCTGTTGGATTAGTCATCTCATCATTAAAATGAAAGAGTTATTCCGCCAGCCGGTAAACGACCGGCGGAATGCATCCTACCTTACTGTTGGATTACTTTCTGCGGAGACCGGCAACGCCAGCGAATCCAGCTAACGCGCTGAATATAGCGAGTATGCTGCTCGGCTCTGGGACAACCTGCTGCACGGAAACGTTGTCTATCACCATGCTCCCAGGAGCGCCAACAAGCCAAGCCAATTGCAGAAGGTCTGCATTACTGGGGGCGACATATGTGCACGAATACTGTGTCCATGTTGATGTCAAAGCCCAACCGGGGTATTGGCTACCAGCCGCATACCAGTCATCGCGCCAATTCACTTGAAGTTGCATCCAAGTTGAATCATCCGTCCGAGCCCAGAACGACATTATATATGTCTGCCCTGCTTGTACTGGGATCCAACTGGCAGTCGGGTTGCTATCGAGGTCTACCTGCACAAGGTCATCTGTCGTCTTGGTGACCTTTATCGCTCTATTTCCATCCTGTGCATCGCTGATAACCTGCAGCGTCCCATGGCCATTCAAGTTTACAAACCTCATATAGCCATCGCCAAGATTGGTGGTGCCTCCAGCAGTTATGGTCTGGAGGTCGAGGTTTTCAAAGCTATAGTCCGGCATCAGGTTGGCAGCGTATGATGCACCTGAGATCACCAACAGCGCAACACCCGCGGCAACCACCGCACGTAACTTCTTTAGTCCTCTCACATTACTCATCTTTCTGCCTCCTTCTTATCTTTGTTATGTGGCTTATCTACAGCAAAAACCTTTCATACAGAAAATATTGCAGTATACGCACATCACCCCTTTCAACACTACTTATAGCTCTACGGCACAAAGTTCAGTTTCGTAAATGTTTTAACGTTCGTCCAAGTGCAATGACCATCAGCCCAACCAAAATTGCCGCCGCCGCAGTGCGCTTCGCTCGCTCTATCGCCTTTATTTGGGTCTGGGTCTGCAGCGAAATTCCCATCATTAACCGGAACTATCTGGCGATAATACTTGCTGTAAGATCCCTTACCTTCATCTACAAGCAGTACAGTCTTGGCTGTGTTTCTTACTTTCGACTCAGGCAGCCAACGAAAGTAGCCATTCATACTGTAGCTAAAGCCCAGCCCCGACGCTTTTTTTGCATTTACATCGGACGGGCAGATGTAGACAGCCTTGTTCTTCACATATGGGAACAGGCCACCTTTTTCTATCTTGATGTCACGAGTGCTTCCTTGAATGTAACAATACAACCATCCGGATTGTACGTAGACCATATACTTATCGTAAGGCACATTAGCATCATTAAGAGGCGATGTGCCTGGATAAGTATTGTTCTTATCATCCAGATACATGCGGAAACCCTTGGCAAGTTGCATCATATTACTGAGGCATGCTGTCTGACGCCCCTTTTCCTTTACAGATGTAAAGACAGGAAATAGAATAGCCGCCAAGATGGCTATAATGGCTATCACAACAAGCAGTTCGATTAATGTAAAACCCCTCTTCCCACGCATTTCAAATTCCTCCTGTTATAATATTTCACATCTATGTGTATTTAATGTAGGCTGCTTTCTCTGCTTACCTCAGTGCTCACGGAGTCCGATCCGCCGGATACGATAATCTCACCGGGGACGACTATGTGTTGAGGAGAGCTATACTCGCCACTGATTCGCTTGAGCGCCAGGTCGACAGACTGCCTGCCAATCTCTTCGAATGGCTGCATTGCTGTAACGTAAAGGATGTCAGATGGGATTCTGGTGCCCCAATCATCGAAAGACGCCAGAGCCAACTTACCAGGGAGTCGATCCCTGCGGTGGATGAATCGTGATATGGCATCAATACACCATGGATAATCTGCGAACACTGCGAACTCGCCTTTTATTCCATCGAGTATTTCCTCCACCTCAACAACGCAGTCTTCTTCGTTGTTCACAACCATTGAATCAACCACATCGAAGTCAACTTTGTGAACGTGGCAGTCCAGCCCCAGGTTTTGCACGGCACTCATGTAACCCTTGAGCCGGTCGGTTAATGGAGAAATGTCCATTCCATCTTGCATAAAATAGTGTATTTGTTGAAATCCATGCTTTACCAGGAGTTTCACTACATCTTCAGCATTTTGAATATTGTTAGAAACCACATAATCTGTCGAAATCCGATTGAGGTACCTGTCTATCAGAACCACAGGTATCCCCGCCTTTAGGACTCGAGCCAGCACCTTCTCATTCGCTTTTGATCCAAGCCAGAATATGATTGCTGCGTCAATTCCACGATCTACAAGTCTGGCAAGGTTTCTCGCTTCGACCTCAGTATCCTCATGATCGAGATAAAGAATAATATCCGTGCCTGTGTTCTTTGCCTCAAACTGTATAGCTTGCACATAACGCGCAAGGATGTTGTATCCGATGCTATATTCCGAATCTCTTTTCGAGTGCAGGTGAGGGACAACCACAGCTATCGTTTTAGGAAGAACTTTCGGTTCAGCGACAAAGGTCCCCTTACCCTGCACCTTAGAAAGCAACCCGTCCTGCACCAAAGCCGCCACGGCTTCTCTTACCGTATTCACGCTCATGCCATAATATCCGGCAAGATTGGTAAAGCTAGGCACGCAATCTCCAACTTTATACTGCCCGCTCTCTATAGCTTCTCTCAGGATCTGGGTCAGTTGCTGTGTTTTAGAAACGCTTACAACAGGCTTTCTGCCTACGAATTCTTCACCTCTAGGTTTCGTCACGTCTTCATCTCCGGTCTACTGGTAGCATGATTGATTCATTGAGTCATTGGATGACTTACACCAAAGTATGCCCCACAAATACACCATTGTCAAGGGGCAGAAAAAAGAAAAATCATTACATTTATCTGCACCTGTAACCAAGCATAAACTGTAATCCGACATCATACATCATTTCTTGCCCGATTGTTGAGTTCCTGGTATCCTGTTGATATGGGCAAGAAGTGGCGAAATGAAGCTGAACGGCATGCGTTTTTCCTCAGCAAGGGCGTGGATAAGGCAGTTCGGGAACACAATATGATAGAAGAAGGTGACCGCGTGCTGGTGGGAGTGTCCGGCGGCAAGGATAGTATGTCGCTGCTGCGGCTGTTGGCTTACAGGCGTAAATACTCCCCTATCCATTACGAATTGGTGGCTGCGCACGTCAGGGGCGATGCCAGAGGTGTAGAGATTGCGCTGCCGGACTCGTTTGTGAAGTGGCTTGAGGATGAGGGGGTACCTTATGTCATACGTGATATTATGCTGACTCCCTATGAGCAACTTCCTATGGACTGTGAACGGTGTGGGCGAAACCGAAGGAGAACGCTCTTTCAGATTGCAGAGGAGCAGGGTTGCAACAAGGTTGCGCTGGGGCACCACCTTGAGGACTTTTCGCACACCGCGCTTATGAACCTGTTTCTTCATGGGCGCTTGGAGACCATGGCTTTTCGACGGGACTACTTCGGAGGAAAGTTCGGGCTGGTCAGGCCGCTTGCTTATATACGCGAGAACGACCTGGTGCGGTTTGCAAAGGCTTGTGAGTTTCCAATAGTTCAAGCCGATTGCCCTATGGCGACAATGTCGCGGCGGCAGGCTGCGCGTGATTTAATGATGCAGATTGGCAAAGAGTTCAGATCCGCTAACTCTAACATTGTACACGCAGCTTTTATAGGTGATGATCACGCTCAAATATAGAATTTGATAAATAGTGCCCTTGACTGCTGGCATATTCTAGGATACTATGCAAGTATATGGAGCAATGCGGCATAATGGACATGTAGCTTCACTCTATTTAATTCGCTTAGGAGGAGAGCAATGAAAGGTTTTGTTCTTGCACTTGTGGTGTTATCGGTGGTCATGTTGACATTACCTATAGCCCACGCAGCAAACACTGGCAACTACGTATTTGATGGCAGTATTTCCAGAGAAGTGTTGGAAAACTACTTATCGCGCTCTGATATGTACGAGTATCTGAGCACGGACACCGCTTCATTTGAAGAAGGCCGACGCTTTATAAAGAATATTCAGGCAAAGATGGTGTGCAGAGCAGCGACAGACTGGGGAGGAGCATGGGGAGAAATCAGTGGCGCTTACATGAGTACGTGTAAGAATTACAACGATATTCTTCATCGTGATGATCCTCAGCTTATCATCCAGTGCGCGATACTCGAATCGATCAATAAAACTGGTAGAGATTGGCCGGTTATACCGGATTGGGTCTGCAGCGCGTTTGGCCAGTCCTACACCGGGCGCAATTTCGATTACAACCTGATGATTTATGCCGATGGAAAGTATGTAAACCACTGGGGCACCGATTCATCGGTACCGGATATCAGCAGGGTGGAAACACAGATGTGGTTCTATTATAGAGCCACAGAATACATAGACGCCGGATTTGAGGCAATTCACCTGGGCCAAATGAGCCTAATGGGCGAGAATGACACTAATTACACGGCATGGAATACCGTCATCACCAAGATTAGAGCGTATGCCGCATTACACGCCCCCAGGCACTACGTATTAATTGATGGAACTCCAGATGTGAACAACCCGCCCATAGTCAGTGGCAAGCTGCTGCTTGACTTCATATTGTTCCCACAGCGCCCGACTGAAAATGTGAGTGAGCCTCAGAAGGCATACCTGCAGATGGGCCGCACCGGAACTATCTATGGCCTATCTCCCGGCGGCACACACCCCAGCGGCTGGACATGCACACGTAGCCCGTATCTGCTGGACTTCGACCACTGGGCAAACAGCAGCAATCCTGGTACAGCCGGTCAAGGAATACTGTATGTATGGGGTTATGATGAGACAGACTGGTATGCTCGCCAGCCGGAGAGCTATCGCAATTACTGGCTGTCCTATGTGACTGAGTGGCTGCAGCAGAATGACCCGAACGGCTTCCTGGTAATGCCCGGGCACGATGTAATTAGCACGCAGATCTACAGTGGGGATAGTTATTACCACGCAAACACTGCGAGCCCTGCCTGCCCGAATGGATTTAACCAGGAAAAGACAATCAAGAAGATCTGGGGAGTGGAGACACCTGTTCGCAAGCAGGTTGGGCATAACTAATCAGGAAATCTATTAATCGTGGCCGTGCTTCTGGGCGAGGTTAACATCTAGCAGACCCAGAAGTGCGGCACGCCGCATAGCTTGCACACGGTTTGATACGTTGAGTTTATCGTAGATCCTTGTGAGGTGGAAGTCGACAGTCCGCTTGCTGCAGACCAATACGTCAGCAACTTCCTTGGAGGATTTGCCTTCAAGCACCAGACTCAAGACTTCTACTTCTCGCTTGGTCAATGAAACCACGCGCTCGTCCTGAGTATCTTCTTGCGGAGGAATCATAGAATCATTACTCATGGCCATCTCTACTACTACTGAGTTCAACCACGGACATGTTGGAGTATAACAGCACATCAACAGTCTGTCAAGACTAGAAAAAGACGATGACCAGATGGTTTGTTCACATTTTGTGTTATAAAGTGTAAGTGGCCGGCCAGCTCGCATTATTCGGTTAAGGTGAATAACGCGGCTGGAATCAGATAAGCCCTGAGCATCAGTGCTCAGGGCTCTTTTTCAGATATTCAATTGTATTGCTATTTGGTTCTAGCCTGACACCAAAGAAACGCTGCCCGCCTGTGGGCCTTTGGGACCATCGGCTATCTCGAACTCCACCTGCTGACCTTCATACAAAGTCTTCCTGCCGTCCATAACGATGGCAGAGTAGTGCACAAAGATGTCTTTACCTTCTTCGGTGGCGATGAAGCCGTACCCCTTAGCGTCGTTGAACCACTTTACGACACCAACTTGCAACCCTTCACCCTCCTTCAGTAATTCACACAGGTTTACACCTGTATGCGGATTATAGCATCACATTCGCAATTTGTAAATATGCTAGCCTGCTATAACTATCCACTTATGCGTTCTATTTCTCCAAATGCCTCAATCTCTCCTCCATGAGTTGATGCATTCGTTCAATTTCTGTTTCTAACTGTTCTTGCATCCGCTGCATTTTGTCCAATAGGCCAAGTATTATTTCCACCCCTGCCAGGTTAACACCCATGTCCTGTGTTAGCCTCTGTATCTGCCTCAGCCTATCTATATCAGCTTCTGAATATAGGCGATTCTTTGTGCCGACTCTGGCAGGACGCACTAAGCCCAGACGCTCATACATGCGCAGCGTCTGTGGGTGCAGTTCACACAGCCTGGCGGCAACGCCTATCAGGTATAATGGCTCATTCCTATCAATACGCGGCATACTGAACGCCTCGCTTTCATTTGGTTACGAGTTCCGACCAATTTTGCCGTTCGGGCGGGCTCGTTACCTGCTTTCTCTCAGCCTCCTGATTTCTTCTAGGAGTTCACGTTCTTTTTGATTCATCGTCTCAGGTATCTGTATATTTACTCTTACGTATAGATTTCCATACCCGCCGTCCTTTACCTTAGGCATACCCTGACCGGGAAGCCTGAATACCCGTCCACCAGTTGTCGCGGGCGGGATCTTCATAGTTACCCGACCTGAGAGGGTGGGAACGGTTATCTCACCGCCCAACGCCGCCGTGATATAGTCCACGGGTATATCCGTACGCAAATCATCATCTGTGCGCTCAAACATAGGGTGCCTGCGGATCTTTATTCTGATTAATAGATCGCCTCTGCCTGCCGGGCCATCTTCACCCTGGCCTGCAAGCCTGATCTTCTGCCCGTCTTTTACACCCTTGGGTATGGTCACCTCAATCCTGCGACCACCAATAGCAAAAGTTTTCTTTGTACCGGTGAATGCGTCTTCCAGAGATATTTCCATCTCAGATTCGATATCAGCACCCTTTACAGGTGGCTGTGGTCTCCTACGCGTGGCGCCTGCCCCGCCTCCGCCGCGCCGACCCTCGCCAAACAGCATCTCAAAGAGATCGAAACCGCCCTCACCACCGAAGTCCACTCTCTCTCCGCCGAACCCGCCGAAGTCGAATGTAAACCCGCCGCCAGGTCCACCCGGCCCTGGCCCAGGACCACCCGGACGCCCAGCGCCCGCCTGTTCCCAATACTGGCCGAACTGGTCATAGCGCGAACGCTTATCTTTGTCCGATAGGACCTCGTAGGCCTCGCTGACCTCTTTGAACTTCTCCTCGGCGGCCTTATCGCCGGGGTTGACGTCAGGATGGTACTTCCGCGCAAGCCTGCGATACGCAGTCTTGATCTCTTTATCCGACGCGTTCCGGTCGACTCCCAATATTTTATAGTAGTCCTTATAATTCGTGGCCACCGGTGTTACTCACTATCATAAAAATGTAGGTTGTAGGGTTTATCATACATGTATCCCTCTCCTATGGACTTTCGCATTTCCTTTGGAAACGCTGTCGCCTGAGAGGAGAGAGACTATGTAACTCCCTCGCCCCTTTGCGGGAGAGGGCTGGGGTGAGGGGGAAACGCATCTTCGGAGTGACATTGCCCCCTCACCCTAACCCTCTCCCGCCAGGGGAGAGGGGATAGGTTATCTTCTTCCTAAAGAGAGAAGATATAACCACTACTTGCTAGCTGCAGACCGCCGGGATTCCGGCGGTCTGCAAATACTAATAAATCTGCTGATTACTCAGCATTAACTTGAATCTTCTTGGGCTTTACTTCCTCAGCCTTTGGTACCGATACTTCCAGCACACCATCCCGGTAGGTCGCCTTGACCTTGTCCGGTTGAACCGGCACGCCAATGCTGAACGATCTCTGGAACGCCCCATACGGGCGCTCGACACGAATGTATTTATCTCTGGACTCCTCGTCGAACTTGCGCTCTCCGCGGATAGTCAGAGACTCCGCTGTAACTTCTACATCAATATCGTCGCGGTGCAGCCCCGGAAGCTCCGCGCGAACAACCAAGTCGCTCTCGGTTTCGAGAATATCAACGACCGGCGCCCACGCTCTGTCCGGCGCAGTTTCACTTCGACTAGATGTTTCATTGAATAGTCTATTGATCCTGTCCTGCAAAACGCTCAAATCTCTGAATGGATCCCATCTGTTGATCATCTTGATGTTCGCTCCTTTCGAAAAAAATGGTCCGAGAATCCGAAGGTCCGGGAGTCCGAAGGTCTGAAGGTCCTGCGCCGAAGAGGCATTCCCCGACTTTCAGACCCCGGACTACCGGACACCCGGACCGTTTTCTCATTCCGCCTTGAATTCGGCGTCTATTACACCCTCGTCTTCGCCGCCCTCGGCCTGTGGGCCAGGAGCCTGCTCTTCACCGGCCGGACCCGCCTGGGTCTGCTGAGCCTGGCTGGCTTGCTGATAGAGCATTTCGGACAGCTTATAGGACACCTGCTGCAAGGCTTCGGCTGCGGTGTTGATGCGCTGAGTATCATTAGACTCGATAGCCGAGCGCAGCTCACTGGCAGCATTCTCTACAGCAAGCTTGTCCGCCGACGGTACCTTGTCGCCAAGGTCCTTTACAGTCTTCTCAGTCGTGTAGAGAAGCTGCTCCGCGTGGTTTCTGGCTTCAGCGGATTCTCTGAGCTTGCGGTCTTCCTCCGCGTGCCCCTCAGCGTCTCTCATCATCTTGTCGATATCGTCCTTGTTGAGTCTGGTGGAGCCGCTGATTGTGATGCTCTGCTGCTTACCTGTGCCCAAATCCTTAGCCGATACGTTCACTATACCGTTGGCGTCGATATCGAATGTGACCTCAACCTGAGGCACACCTCTCGGCGCCGGCGGAATCCCGGCCAAGTGGAACCTGCCAAGGCTGTGGTTGTACTGAGCCATCTCGCGCTCACCCTGGAGCACGTGGATCTCGACCTCAGTCTGCCCATCAGCCGCCGTGGTATAGACCTTGCTCTTGCGAGTCGGAATGGTGGTATTGCGCTCAATGAGCTTATCCGTAATTCCACCCAAGGTCTCTACACCCAGCGTAAGCGGGGTGACGTCCAGAAGAACTACATCCTTAACCTCGCCACCAAGAACACCAGCTTGAATAGCTGCGCCAACAGCGACGACTTCGTCCGGGTTCACGCCCCTATTAGGCTCTTTGCCACCGGCAAGGTTGCGGACTAAATCCTGAACCTGCGGCATACGGGTAGAACCACCCACCAGGACGATCTCGTTGAGTCCCTCAGGGGATATCTTTGCATCTTCCATTGCCTTCTTATAAGGTCCTACGCAGCGTTCCAATAG
>JAJFTD010000150.1 GCA_021373255.1 bacterium | reverse complement strand
TTCATGTGATGATTGCGTCCATTCGAGAGCAGGGTCATATTCACATAGAAATGGTCTGAAAACTCGTATAAATGAGGGCGTCGATAACCGTCGAGATAAGATTCCACCGCCAGCGAGTGCAGGCCAAACTTCGCCGCAAGGTCGTTAATCTCCTGCTCATTGATCCCGCGAGCATCCACCCACAGCAGCGCGCAGTCGCAGTCAACAAGCGACCGCCAATCGTCGAGCGGCACATCTTCTTTATGCTCATCCTTGGTAAACAGGTAAGTTTTGATCATCCTATCAGCCTCACTGTGTGACAGTGTACCACGGCCCACTCAACTCGTCAACGCTGAAGTCATATTCCCAAATCGGTCAATGATTGTGCAGCGAACACGGGTAAAAACTAACAGGAGGTCGATATGGTACTTGCGATAGTTGTCATATTACTGGCGCTGGTGGGCTTTGCCGATAGTGCGTATTTCACAGCCGCGCACTATGGCTTTATACGCCCGGATGCGCCTCTTATACCGGTTTGCTCAAGCAACGCCGGAACTTGCCTCAGCCTTGTATCCACGCCCCAGGCGCGGGTATTCGGCCTGCCAAACAGCCTCTTTGGAATGGGGTTTTACGGACTTGTGTTTGTTGGAGCGGTGGTGCGGTTGGCTCACAAGGCGTGGCCGATGGTGCCGGTTTATGTGGTTATCTCAATGATAGCGGCTGTCCTCAGCCTTTACCTGGCCTATTCCCTTGTGTTCAAACTGCATGTATTCTGCCCACTATGCTTCACTGCCCAGGCAATCAATATAACTCTCGCAGGGATATTTCTAGGCCTGGCAATAAGCCGTTCAGGATAGTGAACTATATGGGTAACGATAGTCTATAACGCAATCCAGAGAGGAAAGAGGCTATGCTGCACAAGAGATTAATCTATCTTGCAATAACCGCTGCCATCGCAATTATTCTTGCGAGTTCAGCGATGGCGGCGACGGCGGTGGGGGATAAGGCTCCCAATTTCAAACTGGACAGCCTTTCCGGTTCAAATACGGTCAAACTATCCGACTTCTCGGGCAAGCCTACAGTGGTTGTCTTCTGGGCGAGTTGGTGCCCGCATTGCCAACGCGAGCTGCCGGTTCTCCAAAAGGTCTACAAAGACCTTAAACCAGGCGCAAACTTCGTGGGGCTAAGCGTCGATCAGGATATAAAAGACGCACGGAGCCTCGTCAAAGACAAGGGGATTACTTTCCCCAATGCCTATTGTGGGACATCAAGCGGCGAAAAAGTAATGAATACATACGGTATCAGCGGCATTCCAGCGATCTATGTCCTGGACAAAAATGGAACTGTCAAGGCACGCCATCTGGGTGAAACAAAGGAAAGCACGATCAGGAGTGATCTGGCTGACTTGGGCGTGAAGTAAACTGTTCTATATATGAAAAAAGATGGCTGAGGTGAGGGGGCAACGTATCTACGGAGCAACATTGCCCCCTCACCTTAATCCTCTCCTCTAAGGCGACAGCGTTTCCTAAGCAACTAAGCAACTAATATAAGCTTCGGGACGAAAAACAGTCCCGAAGCATCGAAGATCCCTGGAGCGACAAGAACCGGCACGCTCAAATTCAGGTTCTTAAGCAGTCGCTAGAAATAGAGCAGAAAGCTATAGAACAGTTAGATAAGACTATTAAAAAGTGAGGTGTTTAGTTGCTTCGGTTGCATGCAGCCGAAGCCGTGACCGCAGGTCACGCGAATAGCGTAATGTATAAGCACATATCAAGATGGCACAACAACTATCCTGATGGTCATGCGTTCTTCTGCACATACAGCGTGTAGGATTGATCGGTGATTGCGGGTCCTTTAGACCCGGCTTCGGCTGCATGCAACCGAAGCAACAA
>JAJFTD010000149.1 GCA_021373255.1 bacterium | reverse complement strand
CCGGCGGTTTTAGCTGGTGTGTGTGGGCCTTCGGCGCCGGGGAAGAGTTCTATAAACTGGTTCTCGGATATCTGCAGGTAGACGAGCCATGGGGAGCCATCTTCGCTGGTCAGCCTGAACTTTTCGGGCATACCCAGGAGCCCGGAATAAAACTTAATCGAACGATCGAGGTCCGTCACTCTGACGGCTGCGTGTGTGATTCCTGTAATCATGTGTGTACTACTCCTTGTGGGGTGTGATGCTTGGATCTATGCAGCTAATCGGGTAAGCTGATGGCTTTCAAGACCAGCAGCGCGGCGTCATCGGCAAGTCTGCCATTGGAGAACGTCATTACCTGGTTCAGGATTGAATCGGCAATTACATCCACCGGATGCGTCCCAGCCAACTCCAGCAGTTTTAACACACAATCGTGCCCAAGCCTGTTGACACCTTTGCCGGCATCGGTGATTCCATCAGTGTAGAGCATTATAATGTCACCCTCAGATAAGTCAACCTTGTGAGTTTCATAATCCGCAACAGGTAACAGACCTAATGCAGGCCCGGTAACATTCAGCATAGAAGTAGCGCCCGAGCTCGCAGCGAAGTGAATTGGCTGTTCATGACCGGCGTTGGCATATATGAAAACCCGCGTTCGCGTATCCAGCACGCCGTAGATGAGTGTGACAAACAGCTCAGTTGGGGTGCATTGGGAAAGTGCCGTGTTGAGCCTGCACATAGCGATTGCTGGATCGCGTTCGAAGAGCGCATAGGCCTTGAGCATGTATTTTGTCATAGCCGTGTATACCGCCGCATCAAGCCCCTTGCCCGCTACATCGCCCATTACCACGCCGCAGCACCCGTCACCTAACTCGAAGAGATCGTAGAAGTCCCCTCCGACCAATCCCTGGTCACGTGCAGGCAGGTAATGCTGGGCAACCTCAAAGCCATCCAGATCGGCAAGATCGTGTGGAATGAAGCTCATCTGCAGCTTCTGGGCAATCTCATGCTCCCGCCGGTAAATGTCCTGCATTTCCTGGCTGGCTTTTACCTCTTCAGTAACATCCAGCAGCAGCAAAGCTAATGCGTCAGAACTGTCGTTTCGGTTTGGGATGGGCACACGTATTATATTGATATCCCAATATGTAGTGCCTAGCTCAAAGCCATCATATCGGAAACCATTTACCTTTACCGGTTCGTTTCCTTCACACGCCTGGCGTAGCAATTCCATTAACCCCGACTCCGCAGCCTGCGGGAGCAGTTCTTCAATTCGTAAGCCGATCACTGTAGCAGGCACATTTGTAAGGTAGCTGATATACTCTCGGTTCCCTCCCCGCACCCGGAAATCTGCTGTATCAAGAAGGATAACCCCCGCCGGCAGATTATCGAATAAGGATTGTAAACTCGCTCGCTGCTCGCGAAGAGCGTTCTCCGCCACCTTCGTTTCTGTGATGTCATGCCCGGTAACAAGGACCAAGTCAGTCTGCCCATCATTATTCAAAAGCGGAATCGCATGGAGAATATAATAGCGAGTGCTGCCATCACCGAGAGTTACCTGTGTCTCAACATCCTGAAGTCGCTCACCGCTAAAGCAACGGGCGATTGATTTCGAATCGAGAGGGTATTTGTCTTCCGGCCTGATTTTAAGCAGCGAATCACAGACTGCCGGTGTAAGCAGTTCATCTTTAGCTACACCAAGGAGTTCCAAAGCTGGAGGGTTTGAGCGCAGGATTCTGCAGTCGCTATCGATCAAGAGGACAGGATATGGAAAGTGACGAATGATATCATCGAGCAGGATCGCTCGTTCATCAACCGGCAGTTGGTGCTCACCATTGGTCACACATTGTGGAGGTTGGTTACCATTCATCGGGCATCATTCCTACCAATAAGTAGTGGCGCTGTCAATCCAGCGCCCCACGTTATCAATTCTAGAGAATGTACAACCCAAACACAGACGCACACGAGCCCCATGGCTTGCGTCTGCTTGTAAGTTAGCATATCAGGCAACAAAATGTCAATCTCTGCTTTTTTTAACCCCAAAAGTCAGAAAGTCGTAAGACCAAAAGATTGGGAAGAAAGAAGGGAGTTTCGGGACGAGGGCGTCCCGAAACAACTTCAAAAAGGTTTCCCGATACAACTTCATTCTGTAAACTCTGCTGTTCCGTAGATTTGATATACATCCTGTTTGGCTGTGAATTTGACACAGCAGTTGCCCCAGCTTATAATTGAGTTTGTCAGAGTATATTAAGGTAAGCATTTACAACTGCAACCAAAGCGCTGCTCCGGGCAGGAAGTCGGACTGCGCTTTCTTCGTGTGGGGCACTACCAATGGGGGCAGGCTCCGAGATGTGTAACGTATATGGAACTTGATCTCCTCATTAAACTCGGGCTTGAGCTTGGCAAGATTGTCGTTATTGCGATAGTCGTGCTTATATTTATGATGGTAGCTGTCTTGTACATGGTGCTCAAACTGCGTTGGGTCATCGCACGTATCCAATCGCGCCTCGGGCCGAACCGCACCGGCCCATGGGGAGTATTGCAGACAGCCGCAGATGCACTTAAACTGTTCCAAAAGGAAGATATTATTCCCTGCGGCGCGGATAAGTGGCTTTTTACCATCGCCCCGGCAATTGTTTTTATCCCTGCATATCTTGTTTATGTAGTCGTGCCATTCGGCAGCGGTCTTACGGCCCAGAGCCTAAATGTCGGCATCATATATTTGAGTGCAATATCCAGCATTAGTGTGATTGGGATAATAGTGGCTGGATGGGCGTCCAACAACAAGTGGTCGCTGCTCGGAGCTTTCCGCGGTGCTTCGCAGCTTATAGCATACGAAGTGCCGACAATCCTCGCGATGATTATCCCCGTGCTCATTACCGGATCTCTGGACTTGAACGAAATCGTTTCGAGCCAGGGCGGCGGAATATGGCACTGGAACCTCTTCCACCTCAGCGGATGGCCGATGCTGCCGCTGGCGTTTCTTATGCTTATCATCGCGGGGCTGGCTGAAATTAATGTCGCTCCGTTCGATATTATGGAAGCGGAGAGCGAGCTCGTCGCGGGGTTTAATACAGAATACTCCGGAATGAAGTTCGCACTGTTCTTCCTGGCTGAGTTTGCTGAGTCATTTACCCTATCAGCAATCGTGGTGACGCTGTTCCTGGGCGGTTACCAGCCGCCGCTTCACATACTCGGCGGTCAACTCACCGGGCTCGCGTTCTCGGCGGTCTCACTGTTCTGGTTTATGTTCAAGTGCTGGCTGATGGTGCTGTTCATTATGTGGGTCCGATCGACCCTGCCGCGCGTGCGTGTTGACCAACTTATGAACCTAAGCTGGAAAGCGCTGATTCCTGCGGGATTGGTGAACCTGCTGCTGACCGGCGCATATGTAGTGTTCTGGATGCCAAAGTGAAATCAACCATTTTTAAGGATACGATAAACTCGTTCGTAAGCATTGCCAAGGGGCTCTGGGTCACTCTGGTGAACTGGAGTTGGCGGAGGCCATGCGTCACCGAGCTGTACCCGGAGCAAAAGCCCGTGCTTCCGGTGGGCTACCGTGGAATGCCCACACTGCCGGTGAATCCTGCGACGGGACGGTCCGGCTGCATCGGATGTGGCGCATGCGCGCGCATGTGCCCCGAGGAGATCATCCACGTAGTTGTGGACAAGACCGATCCCAAGGACCGCAAACCAGCCGAGTTTACAGTAGATATATCCCGCTGCATGTTCTGCGGGCTGTGCATGGAAGTCTGCCCGACCCACGCCCTCAAGCCCGCACGCACTTTCGAACTGGCATGCCGCACCCGAGAAGGCATGGTCTACAACCTGCAAGACCTGATGCGCCTCGGCGGCGAGCTGCCGGTGGAGCCAGAAGAAGAGACTGTTTCTTAATCGCGAAAACGCGAAGGGGCGACAGCGCGAAAGAGGGAACGAATTGGGCTTTCAGTTTGACAGATTATCTGGCGAAGTGATTGCAGCAGCGGTGCAGGTACATAAGGTGCTTGGACCAGGGTTTATTGAAAATGTTTATGAGCAGGCTCTGAAGCTGGAGCTAAACAAAAGAAAAATTCGATTCGAGTCACAAAAGCAGATACAGGTGTTCTATGCTGGTCAGACAGTAGGCACTCACGTGCTCGACCTGTTAGTTGAAGACCAGTTGATAGTTGAGTTGAAAGCAGTGGCCGGTTTAGAGGATGTCCATTTTGCGCAAGTTCGGTCATACCTCAGTGCAACAGGCGCTAAAGTTGGCCTGCTAATGAACTTCAACTCACCGAAGCTTACGATTAAACGGATAGTGCGGAATTTCGAGCAAAGCAATTGCTCAAATACCTAGAATTAATTATTTTCGCGTTTTTCGCTCTTTCGCGCTTTCGCGATTAAGAGCAACCATGGGCTCTTATGCATATCTTTGGATTATTTATAACAGGTTACCAGGTGGCGTTTGTTGCTGTGGCGGGGCTTACGGTCCTTGCGGCGGTGGGGGTGGTGCTTGTACCTAACATACTGCGAGCGGCGCTGTGCCTTGGGGTGATGCTCATGGGCGTGGCAGGGCTTTATGCGTTGATGAACGCGCCATTCCTTGCGGTGGTGCAGGTGATGATCTACGTCGGCGCCATCACTACGATGATCATCCTGGCTGTGTTCCTTTCCAACCGGGTTATGAAGATTGGGTTCTTCCAGGCCGTATATAACCCGCTGTTGGCTGCTGCGGCGGCGGGTGTGATGTTCCTGTTCTTGCTAGTAACAGTCGCGAACTCGGTGTGGGTGCAGGGAATCGTAGAAAAGACCCCGGCGACCAAGGATGTGGGCGTGCAGTCGGTAGCTACAGCGCTGTTGCAGCCTTATGTGTTCCCGTTCGAGCTTGCATCGGTGGTGCTGCTTGCAGTGCTCATTGGAGCCGTTGTGATCGCCAAGGAGGATACAGCAGATGAGTCATAGTTTGGCTTATGGAATCCCGATTAGCTGGTTCCTCACGGTGGGTGCGATGCTGTTTTGCATTGGGCTTTTCGGAATGATGGTCCGGCGGAGCGCCATTGGTATGCTGCTGTCCATAGAGCTTATGCTTAACGCGGCGAACATCAACCTGGTAGCATTCGGATCATATCTCAAACTGCCCTCGATAGCGGGACAGGTATTTGCAATATTTGTTATCACGCTCGCGGCAGCCGAGGCAGCCGTGGGGCTTGCCATAGTTATTAACATTTATAGAAATGAGCAGCACATCGACGCGGATAAGATCAGCGTCATGAAGATGTAGCCGGAGAAGTACTAACCAGCCGTCATAATTGGGTAAAGCGAACAGGGAATTAGATATCTTATCTCGGAGAAGGAGATCAGGTTGAGAAGAGTTCTTTTGTTTGCAGCTTTTATGATGTCGCTGTGCGGGATGGGGCAGGCTGATGTGGCCCCACAGCAGATAACGACTACTTCATGGCACGGTTTGTCCGGCTTGTATGTGATACCAACCGCCCGAATAGTGGGGCATGGTCGAACGGCTATTAGTTATAACGAATCGAAGCACGTAGAGTATATTGGCGATGCCAGATTCATGGACCGGCAGAACCGGGGCACGGTTACCTATGGCATAAACGACCGGTTGGAAGTATCAGCCAGTTATTTAACCGATATGCTCAGCAGTGGAGATGGGTTTACGCCTGCGCTGTCCAACGAGAACTTCAATACGTTCTCGTTCAAGTATCAGTTTGTGACTGACAGGCATGGTCTCCCGGCTGTATCGGTAGCTGTGCGCGATGTCGCTAATAATATGCAGGATGTTGGGCCGTTTGAGGATGTTAACAACGGTCTCAAGCTCTACATGCTGGCGACGAAACGGGTTATCAACAAAAAAGAAACAGGACGCTTCGTGGATGCGACCCTGGGCTTGACGGTGGACAAGCAACTGACCTCGGGATTGTTTGGGGTGGAAGTCGCGCTGTCGCCGATGGTGAGCTACATAGCCGAGGGGATGTGGGACTCGCCCTATCTTAATTTCAAGGGCATCTATTCGGGACCAGGTGGAACGGGACACGGAGACGAAGCGGGCCGGTTTATATTTGACATGGGCCTGCGGCTCTACCCAGACGTAGTCCCCGGCGCGGCCATTGACTTTGGTATAGTGGCCGATAGCCAGCCGGAGTTTTCCTGGGGGTTCAGCTACGTATTCGGGCTGTAGTCCAGAAAACAACTCTGATCTGTATATTAAGCAATCTTATGAGCAACTTAAAACTTAGCACTCATAACTCAAAACTCCCCGGGAGGTCCCGGTAATGGTTCAGTACGCCTGGCTCATCCCGCTAGTGCCGGTGGCAGCGTTTGTGTTGATCGTCGCGTTTGGACGAAGGCTGCCTGGGCAAGGCGCTTATGTCGCCATCGCCGGTATGCTGGCATCGCTCGTGATGTCTATCGGCATTGCGCTGCAGTGGTTCGTCTTCGGCGGCAGTAATGTCGGCTTATACAATCACAGTGTAAGCTGGATGCCTGTTGGTAACACGAATATCAACATGGGATTCAGCGTGGATTCGCTTACGGCGGTTATGCTCATTGTGGTGACGGTAGTTGCCTCGATGGTCATGATCTACTCCATCGGCTATATGCACGGCGACAAGCGTTATCCACGGTATTTCTCATACCTCTCGCTGTTCTCCGCCGCGATGCTCGCGCTGGTTATCGCCAACAACATCCTGCTGATGTTTATGGCATGGGAGCTTGTGGGACTTACCTCATACTTGCTCATCGGGTTCTGGTTCGAGAAGCCATCTGCGATGCGCGCAGCTAAGAAGGCGTTTTTGGTCACAAGGGTCGGCGATGTCGGCTTCATGGCGGGTATGATGCTGCTGTTCATTACCACAGGCACGATGAACCTTTTCGGCTCCGAGGGTGCTTTTGAGCATATTGCAACGCACCCCTCGCAAATGAACGCATTGGTGCATGTGGGTCCATGGGCGATTCCTCTGGTTGGCTTGATCGGACTGCTGCTGTTCTGCGGCGCTGTCGGAAAGTCCGCACAGTTCCCCCTGCATGTGTGGCTGCCTGACGCGATGGAGGGCCCGACCCCCGTTTCCGCACTCATTCACGCGGCTACTATGGTCGCGGCAGGTGTATATCTGGTGGCGAGGATGTATCCGGTTTATCTTTCGGACCCGAGCCACATCGCGCTCACAGTGGTGGCTTACGTCGGCGCATTCACAGCGCTCTTTGCGGCATCCATTGGTATCGCGCAGAACGATATTAAAAAGGTCCTTGCATACTCCACCGTCAGCCAGCTCGGCTACATGATTATGTCGCTGGGTGTTTTCGGCTACGTGGCTGCAATCTTCCATTTGATGACTCACGCGTTCTTCAAAGCGCAGCTCTTCCTCGGGTCGGGCAGTGTAATCCACGGCACAGGCACGCAGGATATGCGCGAGATGGGCGGACTTAAGAAGAAGATGCCGGTGACCTACTGGACGTTCCTGATCTCCACGCTCTCGCTGTGCGGCATCCCGTTCGTAACCGCCGGTGGGTGGAGCAAGGAAGAGATCCTTACGGTGGCATACCACACCAACCCCGTGGTATTCTGGGCCGGTGTGTTGGGCGCGTTCACTACCAGCTTTTATATGTTCAGACTGGTATATATGACATTCCACGGCGAGCCGCGCGATCACAAGATTCATGCGCACGAGAGCCCGAAGGTCATGCTTGTGCCGCTGATTATCCTCGCTTTTCTTGCGATATTCGCAGGCTATGTGGGCACACCGTTCCACAACTCATTTGAGCATAATATGGCTCCGGTGCTGGGCGAGCAGTTCGAGGGGATACTTGAGCACAACCTCGATATGATCCCGCACGGGTTCTTTATGCCGGTGTTCCTGATAGGGACGTTTGCGGCACTGCTCGGAATATTCTTTGCCACGCTGATTTGGAAGTGGCACGTTATAAAGATCGAAAAGCTCGAGCCTGCGTTCGGCTGGCTCGCTAAGATAGTCGAAAACAAATATTACATAGACGAGATCTACCAGGCCACAATTATCCGCGGGCTGATGCTTGCCGCGGCGCTGCTTTACTGGTTTGACAAGTGGGTGATCGACTACGTGATCGTGAACGGTGTCGGCTATATGTCGCTGGTATTAGCACGAGCGTGGTGGTGGATTGACCGCAATATCGTGGACGGTCTTGTTAACCTGGCCGGTTGGATCACCGGAACGCTTGGGCGCGGTCTGCGCTATGTGCAGACGGGCGTTACACAACAATATGTGTTCTTGCTTGTCGTGGCAATGGTCATAATCAGCCTTGTGTTTGTGGCCGGCAACTACTCGGAGGTATCATGGATTCCACCAATAACTGGATTCTTCCATTAATAACATTCCTGCCCATAATCGGGGCAGCCATATTGATGTTCATCCCGAGGGAGAGAGCCGGGGCTATAAAGGCGGCTGCCATCGCCATCAGCATTATACCGCTGGTGATATCGATCTGGATGTGGTTCGCTTATAACCGCTCCGGAGTGCAGTTCCCGCACGGCACACAGTTCGGCATAAACGTGCCGTGGATACCGTCGCTGGGCGTGAGCTTCGCGATGGGTGCGGATGGCTTGAGCATACCGCTCATATTCCTCACCACGCTGCTCACCACACTGAGCCTGATCTACTCGACGTTCATTGAGATGAGGCCCAAAGAATACTATTGGATGTTTCTGCTCCTGGAAACTGGTATGCTCGGAGTGTTCACATCGCTGGACTTCGTGCTGTTCTTCGTGTTCTGGGAAATTTCGCTGGTCCCGATGTATTTCCTGATCGGAATATGGGGCGGGCCGCGCAGGGAATACGCAGCAATCAAGTTTTTCCTTTACACGATGGTCGGAAGTATGGCGATGCTGCTGGCTATACTGACAATGTATTTCCACGGCGGCCACACGTTCGATATGCTCGCACTCGCCAAAGCGAACCCGTTTGCAGTCAAGAGTATTATGGGATCACTGGTATTCTGGGGGTTATTCCTGGGCTTCGCGATAAAGGTCCCGATGTGGCCGTTCCACACGTGGCTTCCCGATGCTCACGTGGAAGCACCGACTGCGGGCTCCGTTATCCTCGCAGGTGTGCTTCTGAAAATGGGAACCTACGGCTTTATGCGTGTGCTGCTGCCGATGATGCCGACGCAGTTCGGCCAGTTCTGGATGGTCATAGCCATTCTTGCGCTGATCGCTATCATCTACGGCGCATTCGTAGCTATGGCACAGAAGGATATGAAGAAGCTGATCGCTTACTCTTCTGTGAACCACATGGGCTATGTAACCCTTGGTTGCGCGGCTGCAGCAGCTACGATCCCGGGGATGACCGAAGTCAGCCGCACTGCTGCCTTGAACGGCGCGCAGATGCAGGCATTCAGCCACGGTCTCATCACAGGCGCATTGTTCTTCCTTGTGGGTGTTGTATATGAGCGTGCTCACACCAGAGACCTTTCGGCATTCGGTGGGCTGGGCGCGAGGGTGCCTATCTACGCAGGAATGCTGGCGTTTTGCAGCTTCGGATCTCTGGGCCTGCCGGGAATGACCGGTTTCATCGCCGAGCTTTCAGTCCTGACCGGCACATACGCCGCGAGCCCGTGGCTCGCCGGCCTTGCACTAATAGGAATTGTCGTTACAGCAGCCTACATGCTCTGGATGCTCCAGAGAGTGCTGCTTGGCCCGCTTAACCCGAAATATGAAAAGATGCCCGACGCCGACGCTCGCGAGATCATAAGCCTCGCCCCGCTGATGGCGCTGATGCTGTTCTTCGGAATCGTTCCCAACGCAGTGTTCGTATTCTTCAACACCGCGTCCAAGGCGATTTTGGATATGCTGCATTAGGGAGAGCAGTTACACACAGTGCTTGAACTGTGTGCAGAAAACTCACTAGGGAGAAGCAAGCGCCGTGACTAGGATTTTAGAAGACTATACTGAGGATGAGTTAATTAAACACATCCGAGCTAATTTAACTGGCGGTCATGCTTCATACGAAGCCGCTCGCGGAGAACTGTTACGCCGCGCTATGCTGCAGGTCAGCAAAAATGTGGAGAGCTTCAACCAATCTTCGACTCGTCTAGCTTGGGTAATGATTGCTCTGACCATAGTTATTGCACTGTTAACTGTCGCGATGATCTGGCTTCCATCGAATTCATAGTGTTTCTAGCCTATTAATAGATACTATCGATTGCTCGCACGGACGTGCACTAATAACGCAAAAACGCAGAACTAAAAACCATGCATATAGGCCATATAATTCTTATATCACCCGCCATCTGGATGGCATTTGCAGCGATTGTTGTGCTGCTGCTGGGCGTGGTCGCTGCTAAACGGCCGGATAAGGGGTTGGATCATTACTTCCCCACTCAGTATGCGGCGCCGTTGTTTACGGCTATTGGACTCTTGCTCTCAGGCGCGGTTGTCTGGTGGTCGCTGATGCTTGCAGGAGTGACATCTCAGGCGGCTATCAATGGTGAGGCCACCAGCGTCTCCGCAACCGGGCTGTTTGTCACCAGCGGCGGCCACGCGCAGCTTACGGTGGACCCGTTTGCAGCCGTCATTTCGTTTATTGCGCTTGCGGGTACGTTTATCGTGATGTTGATATCGCTCGAGCACTTCGGCGAGCACCAGGCGCACAAGGCGGAATATTACACGCTGCTGATGTTTGCCGCAGTCGCCGCATCGCTGGCGGCCGCAGCGTCTGATTTGATCGCGATTTATCTCTTAATCGAGTTCTTGAGCATGGTGAGCTATATCCTGGCGGCTTACGCGAAAACTGACCGGCGATCCGCTGAGGCAGGGCTCAAGTATTTCCTATATGGAGCAGCGTGCTCAGCGATTATGCTCTACGGAATGTCGCTGCTGTTTGGAATTACAGGTGGAAACACCTCACTCAGCGCCATAGCAGCGGGTTTCACAATCGGCGGAGCGGCATCATCGGGCATAGGTTGGGTGGCGATTGTATTTACGCTCGTTGGGCTCGGGTTTAAGCTCGCGCTGGTGCCGTTCCACTTCTGGGCGCCGGACACCTACGAGGGCGCACCTACTCCGGTAACTGCGTTCCTCTCAGTAGTAAGCAAGGCTGCAGGGCTTGCCGTGATTGTTCGTTTTTTGACAGTAGTCGCCACACCCGGTTCTGCAGGGACACTGGCGTGGTATTGGATACTTGTGGTTCTCACCACTTTGAGCATGTTCTACGGCAACTTAGTTGCTATCTGGCAGCGTAACATTAAAAGGATGCTGGCGTATTCCAGTATTGCGCAAGTTGGATATATTATGGTGGGTGTGCTCACTGCGATGCACGTTTTCACCCGCTCGGGCATCCTAATGGGTGCTCCAGATGCTTCTGTGAGAGCTAATATATCCGACAAGCTGCTGCCCTGGGACATACAGGGTGTGCTGATTTATCTTCTGGCTTATCTGTTTATGAACCTCGGCGCGTTCGCCGTAGTGATAGCGGTCGGAAACCGGCTGGGGTCGGACTCCATCGATAATTATGCAGGCCTGATGAAACGTTCGCCATTCTACGCATCCGCCCTTGCAGTGTTCCTGGTCTCACTAGCCGGAATCCCACCCACTGCCGGATTTCTCGGCAAGTTCTTCATCTTTGGTGGAGCCATTAAGATCGGCATACTGGGAAGCCCTGAGCTTGTGGTGCTTGCGGCGATAGGTGTTGTGAACAGCATCATCTCGGCGTATTATTATCTCAATGTGGTCAGGTTAATGTTCTTCACCGAAGGCGAATGCAAACCCAGCATCGTTGGGAGCGCCGCTGCGAATGTAGCAATAACGATCTCTCTGGTGCTAACCCTCGGGCTGATAGTTTTCGCCAAGCCGGTATCTGATTTGACCGCAAAAGCAGTTTATACATCCAGTCCAGCGAGTGTAACAACACCCGCTGAGCGATAATGAAATATAGAAAGTATTGGTAATAGTAATGGGTGATATCACGCAACAACAAGCACACCAGGTATGGCTGCAGGCCCAGGAGAAAGTCAAGGACCGAGTCATAGCCCCGACGCTCTATGTGGCGCTTGAATTGGGCGTCGGAATCACATTGGAGGGTGACCAGTTCATCCTCGGTTTCAAGGGAGCTGACACCCCAATGGCTGGGCACCTCCGCAGCGCTCAGCACCAGGCAATCATCGAGCAGTCGATCAGCGAAATCATCCACAAGAAGGTCCGCCTGAAAATTGTAGAAGGCACGACCATTGAGGAATACGAAAACCATAAAAAGCTGGCATCCGCGCGCGAGGCCACTCAAGTCACAATCAGCCAGCAACGAGCGCATGATCGTTCAGTCGAACAGTCATGGGAAGAAGTCGCTGAGAAGATAACTCGTGGTTACGCAAAGGTCCAGCAGAGACAGTTCGCACAAAACAGGGCAGCTTTTATCAAGTGGGGATACACAGTCATAAACGAAGCCGTGAAGAAACACAACTACACGGACAAGTCTGAAGACGTGCATAAGCGCGCTCTGGCGCGCGTATTCGAAAAGTTTTCTACGTGTGTAGATGTGCCAAGCACAATGCTGGCTTATGAGTTTATGAAGCTGCGGGAAGAAGGCAAACTTACTTGACGCAACAACACCGCCGATCAGGCTTTTCGCTGATCGAGCTGTTGGTGGTAATTGCTATAATTGCGATCCTTGCAGCGGTACTGGCCCCTGTATATACAACAGTCAAGAGATCTGCAAGGCGTACTGTATGCCAGTCAAACCTATCGCAGATATCCCGCGGGTTTAACCTCTATCTTAATGATTACTCGGGGTGTTACCCAAACACTAACAATCAATATTTGTGGTCGGGATATTATTGGAGAGAACCATTCAGAAAGTACGCGGCGGTAGGGCGAGTTTCCAGCAATAACGCGAGCAAAGACACAATCCTGTCTTGTCCGTCAGACCCCACGCCACCTGGAGAGTATTCGGGTACGTCTTACGCTTATTCAGCGACGTTCTATATGACACCAGACCAGGTAAATGCGATAGCGAGTGGTAATTATCTTCGCACGAAATATGCTAGTACTAACCCAAAGCTCCCGTGCACCACTATCGGGACATCCGCAGTACGTTTTCCATCGAAAAAGGTGATGGTTGCTGAGTACTGGACACTGCACTGCGATGACGATCGGGTTGGCTGGTACGACGATCTCGCTGAAACGGGTAAAGACCCCTGGAGCGGCGCGAGAAACTGCCTGTTCGCAGATGGCCACGTGAAGTATATACAAACGAAAAATATACAACCCGCCGCGAGTCCTATCGTTAACAGGCAACATCCATTGCCCGATATTAATCTGACTTGCAACGGAGTCGCAGGGAAAGATATAAACTAAGTGTTGTGCGTTTCGCGTTAATGCATTTTGCGTTAGGGAGGGATGACTGTCGTCTGGCGATAGTCAGTCAAATATGCGATCCATTCCAGCGGGAGAGATAACTGAGCGTGTAAAGAAGGCCTGTATCGAGGCCTGCTATGAGCTGCCTGACGACGTGCTGGCCGCTCTCAAGGACTCGTGGAACATAGAAGAATCCCCGGCGGGCAAGACCGTGATCGACGAAATCGTCGAAAATGCGGAGATCGCCCGCAAGGAGCATGTACCTATCTGCCAGGATACGGGGCTCACGCTGGTGTTTGTGGAGCTTGGGCAGGACGCACATATTACCGGGGCCTGCATCTACGACGCCATTAACGAAGGCGTCAGGCAGGGTTATGAAGAGGGTTACCTGCGCAAGTCCATAGTCCGGCACCCACTGGACCGTGTGAACACTGGTGACAACACCCCTGCGGTGATCCACGTAGAGATTGTTCCTGGCGATGGGTTACGCATAACGATCGCACCCAAGGGCGGCGGCAGCGAGAATATGAGCATCGCGCGGGTCCTCAACCCATCAGATGGGTTTGATGGTGTGAAGCGGCTGGTGGTTGAGACGGTTAAAAATGCAGGGCCAAACCCCTGCCCTCCTATAATAGTCGGCGTTGGACTTGGCGGCACCATTGAGAAAGCTGCGATTCTATCCAAGAAAGCTATCCTACGTAAAGTGGGTGAGCGGAGTTCTAACCCCGTAGACGCGAAAATCGAGCGTGATCTCCTCATTGCCGTGAACAACACCGGAGTCGGGCCATCGGGCTACGGAGGACGCGTTACGGCGCTTGCTGTGCACGTGGAGAGCTGGCCGTGCCACATTGCCAGCTTGCCGGTAGCAATTACCCTTCAGTGCCACGCGGCGCGGCACAAGGAGGTTGTAATTTGAGCACACGTAATGCAATCAAGCTCACAACGCCGCTCACAGATCAGGATGTGGAGCAACTTCACGCGGGTGATCAGGTTCTGCTCTCGGGAGTGGTCTACACCGCTCGCGATGCTGCTCATGCGCGGTTGATCAATCTTCTCAAAGAGGGCAAGCCTCTTCCAATCGACCTGCGCGGGCAGGTGATCTACTATGTCGGCCCCACACCCGCGAAGCCGGGACAGGTAATCGGTTCCGCAGGACCTACTACATCCGGGCGCATGGACTCGTTCACCCCCGATTTACTCGATGTTGGCCTCAAGGGCATGATTGGCAAGGGGCTGCGCAACCAGAACGTGATAGATTCCATCTGTAAGCATAAAGCAGTTTACTTCGCCGCCACCGGTGGAGCCGCCGCAATGCTGGCCAAGCGTATTGTGTCGTGCGAGATTGTCGCCTATGAAGACCTCGGCTGCGAAGCCATACGAAGGCTGGAAGTGAAGGACCTGCCTGTGATCGTAATTAACGATTGCCATGGCCACGACTTCTACCGCGAAAACCAAGCCAACTACGCACGCTCTTAACCCTCATTTCATACCCAGGTATTAAGCCTCCCAGGCACGGGTAACAACCAATCGGTTCCGTGTTACATTGCTGGGGGAGGCAACGTACTTGGTTCACCGGATGCTGTCCGCGGCCATTGCCGTCTTGTTTTTATGCACATCTGCCGCACTTGGGCTCGCGAGTTCCATCGATATCAAGCTAGATATCCCGAGTATGCCGGTACCGGCATCAGATGATAACGCGGTGAATACAGCCGTGGCAGGAAGAAAGCATATCAAGAACCTCTCGGCCAACGGGTTCACTACATGCACCGAACCCGGCAACCCTGCGCTGCCCTGCAAACTGATCTATGTTGCCCTACCACCCGATGCCGACGAAGCCAGTATCCAGATCGACTCTTCTGAGATCCCAACCACTACTCTCGACGGTGCATACGATATTGAACCATCACCACCACCAGCAACTTCTCAGGACGTGCGTGACTGGGGCCGGAGCAAAGCAATAACCGCAGGCCGTAATAGGTTGGTCTATGAGAAAAACGACTTCTACCCCTCTCAGCACTTGCGGGTGCGGGATGTGGGTCGGTTGAGGACATGGAAAATCGCCACAGTGGAGTATTGGCCATACACATACAACCCTGTCACTGGGAAGCTGCATGCAGTGAATGTGGACCATGTCTCCATCACATATTCCGCAAGCTCGCAGTTTCACGCCTCAGCGGACCCGGCGGCGGCGAGCATGGCCGCATTCGTGAGCAATATAGCCCAAGCGGAGGAGTTCTACCAGATACAGGCTACAAGCGCCACAACCGCTGATTATGTGATCATCACCACCGCAGCCATTGCATCATCCAGCACTAAGTTGACCCAGTTTAGAGACTTTCTGGCATCCAGAGGTTATACCCCGCAGATTATTACCGAAAGTGAATGGGGCGGAGGCACGGGAGATGTAGCCGCAAATTGCATACGTAGCTGGTTGGCGGCGAACTATCTCAGTCTGGGTATTAAATACGTCTTGTTAATCGGCAATCCTGACCCGGTGTGGGGCGATGTGCCAATGAAGATGCTCTGGCCACGCTATTATCAGTCAACCTACCGCGAGGCCCCATCCGACTACTTCTATTGCGACCTGACAGGCAACTGGGACCGCAATGGTGACGGCAACTACGGTGTGGAGCCGGACGATTTCGGCACGGGTGGAATTGACCGCATTCCCGATGTCTACGTTGGCAGAATACCATATTATGGCAGCATTTCCGACCTTGATCACATCTTGCAAAAGACTATTGATTATGAGTCCGGCCAGCTTGGCTCATGGTCACGCACGTGCCTGCTCCCGATGAAGCCAATGGACACTTCTACCCCATCCTATCAACTTGGAGAGCAGATAAAAAATAACATAGCCACTCCATCAGGGCTCAGCTCCGTGAGAATATATGAAAGCGGCTATTTCCTCACCCCCCCACCTGAATCCAACCCGTGCAATTATGAATTAGTAGCGTCGCAATGGCAGTCTGGGGCAGGTATAGTCGCGTGGATGACTCATGGCGCATCGACCTACGCCGTCGATGTGTTTAGTGCCAGCATGTGCAGCGACCTGGACGACACCAAACCTTCAGTCCTGTTTGCCGGGTCCTGCAACAACGGTACACCTGAAGTTATAGGTAATCTGGCCTATTCACTCCTGCTGCACGGCGCTATCTCCACCGTTGCTGCATCGAGAGTGTCCTGGTATTACCCCAGTGAGATCACGTTCACCAATTCAGACAGCATCGGCGGGTATGCTTATCAGTATTGCAAGTATATCCTGTTGGGTGAGGAGAGCTGCGGACGGGCGCTGATGAATATGCGGCTAAATGCAGGAACGAAATTATGGTGCAATCAGCTCGTGTTCAACCTCTACGGCGATCCGTCACTGGCATACAACACATCCGCATTTGGAGCGATTGCCGGGCGAGTGCTGAGTGCCTCTGGCTCGCCCATCTCCGGCGCCACTGTCAAGACATCCGATAGCAAAAGGATTAGTGTCACCAGGCCCAGCGGAGCTTACTATGTTAGCGGCTTCAAAGCAAACTCTCTGGACCTGGACATATCCGCTCCAGGCTATTACCCACAGCACTTCCATGGGCTTCCCATTACAATCGACCAAGCCACACCCATGGACTTTTTACTCCAACCTGCAGCAAATGGTTCGATCATCGGGCATGTATACGACTCACTCGGCTCGCCCATCCCAAGCGCCAGTGTGAGCACTGTAGACGGCAATGCCACGACCTACACGCTTGCGGATGGCAGTTACAATCTCGGAAGTTTTATAACCGGCGTCTATTCTGTCTCGGCAACAAAATCGCCGTATGCTGCTAAAACAATCTATAATTGCCAAGTCTGTGCCGGCGGAGCAACCAGCGTAGACTTCTGGCTCCAATCAAACACAGGCAGCGCCGTCGTGAACGGGGGTTTTGAAGGTCTTTTCAACAATAACGTGGGGGCGTCGTGGAGCCTATACCGCAGCACGAGCTACTCCGCCACAGCGGCAGCGGCTACGGACTATTATAAATATGGTATGTGCTCGCAGCAGATTAGAATGCCACAACCCAGCGCGGCAGCCTATGCGGGGATCAGGCAGGTAGTGCAAGTCTCACCTAACACTAGATACACCCTCACAGCCTGGCAGAGGGACCGCTTTACCGGCCAGGAATCCACATCATCAGATAACATAGTATCCAGCTTGGGTTATGACCTCAATGGCGGGACCGATCCAGCATCTGCAACAGTGGTGTGGCAAGATTTCACAGCAGGTCACAACACATGGCATTATTTAACAAAGAGCATCACAACAACGGGGGCTTCACTCACAATCTTCCTGCGAGCTAAGCGCAAACTCGCCTCGGGTGGCGATGATTGTTGCGTTTGGTTCGATGGGATAAGTTTGGATGGCCCACTAGAGGCCCCGGCGGTGCCCATCGTAAAGGTGTATAGCCGCTATCAGACCGACAACAATTCCATTCATGCTACCTGGTCCTGCTCAAGCTCAGATGTCGCCGGCTACCAATGCGCTGTCAGCTCTACCCCCGACCCCTCCGGGATAATACCCGGCTGTGGATGGATAAGCACAGGAACAGACACCTCCATCACCCGCACCGGTTTTGGCTTGAACAACGGCAGCATAGTCCGTGTATTAATCCGCGTAACAAACCGAATAGGGGTAACCAGTGAGATCGGAGCATCGGAACCCGTGCGAATCGTGCAGACATGCCCCAATTTGGCTCAGGCTAAACTGTTGGCAGATGGGACATGGGTGCGAATTACGGGATTGAAATGCAGCACGATGGGCGAAGGGCCGGAGTGTTTTGTGGAGGACTCAAATCGAGCATCCGGAATCAAGACAACAGGTGAATGGGCATTTCTACCATATCTTCAACAGGGAACAACTACGGATTTATTCGGATGCATGGCAAGCCAGGGCGACATGCGCATCATATCGAACGCTGAGTTTATGCCGTCACTCACTGGAGCACCAATCCGCCCTATAGGAATGCCGAACAAGCACGTCGGGGGGTCATCCCTTGTGTGCCCGAACAGAACCCCCGCCGTAGCCCAAGAGGGAAGCCCTTGGAGCACAGGACCTAATAATGTCGGAATGCTGGTAAGCGTGTGGGGGCGAGTGACTTGGTCAGGGTCCAATTCATTCACCATCACCGATGGCAGCCTGCCCTACGGCCTTACCATCGAGTGCCACAACTCCACCACTCCGCCATCTGCCACACACTACGTCAAAGTAACAGGCATATCCACACCACACGGGGTAACCGTATACAATCAATCCGACATTGTGACGCTGCAATAGCTGAATTTATGTTCGCACTTCTACCGTGAGACCCGGGCTCGGTTTCGGCCAAAGGATTCGTTTAGCACCGGCATCGGTGAGGGCTTTCGCGATACTTTCCGTATCCTTAGCAAGGGCAATAATAGTGCCGCCTTTGCCGGCACCCGCAAGTTTCGCGCCAAGCGCTCCTGCAGCCAGTGCAGCTTCGATCAACACTTCATTGTGAGTGCCAGAGCCGCCGAGATCACGTTGGATACTGTGGTTTTCATTCATAAGCTCGCCCAAAAGCGTCCAATCACTCAGCAACAGAGCTTTCTTGCCCAGGCGTGCCAGGTGAGCTATCCGCAGGTATCCATCAACCACAGCCGGTTCACCATCCAGCCATCGGTCACGTATACTCTTGTGAACAACGCCGGAATTTCTCATAATGCCCGTATGCGCCAGCAGTATGGGGAGATCACGCACCAGCCCAGCCATCGGCTCCACCGTGGCCAACGGCTCGTCATCGTCCTGTGCCATACGCTCTTTCTCACGGAGGTCTATGAAGTTGAGCCCCCCGAATGAGGCCATATGCTGGTCCTGAAAACCGCAGGTGATTCTCATTATACCGAATTCGATTTTCCTGGCTGTCTCAGCGACGCAATAGGGGTCCATTTTGATGCCGAGTTTGGCGGCTACCGCCCCCAGCACAGCGACCACCAGCGCCGTGGAGCCGGCAAGACCCGCCTGCTCAGGCACATCCGTCCAAGTTCGCATTTCTGCGTGAAACTTTGCCGGGTCCACATGGAAATGCGTGAGGACAGCTTTGGAGATATCAAGGTAGTCACCGGTAAGCCGCAGATCATCAACGTCTTTGATTTCTTGCACACAGTCACCGGCACGCAGGATTAACGAGGTAGCCTTCTCAATTGTGCAGTGCGCGCACTCGGTTGTTGTACAAGAGATTACAGACCCGCCGTACATATCCGTGGGGTTGCCCACAACACCGCACCGGCCAGGAGCGGAAGAGATAATCATACAAACACCTCATCTGCGTTGATCACATCCAAGCAACGCACAGCAATCAAGACCCGGCTCCAATCACATAATCAACAGCCGCGGAGAGATCGCATGCTACATAGTCGGGGGCATCAACAAACGCCTCGGCGTCCCCCAAGGTCAATTTGCCAGTAAGAACAAGCACTGTGTGGCATCCCACAACCTTGCCCGCGATAATGTCTCGCTCGCTATCACCGATCATATACGATCCAGCAAGATCTATCCCATGCTCCATCGCAGCCGACTTGAGCATGCCTGGCTCTGGTTTACGGCAGGAACACTTGTCTGAAGCTAAGTGCCTGCAATAGTAGAATCCGTTTATTCTTCCACCCGCTGACTTCACCTGGCGCACAATCTCAGATTGCATCGCCAGTAAATCATCCTCACTGATGATCCCCTTGGCAACACCTTGCTGGTTTGATACCACATATACATCAAAACCGGCATCATTCAGCCTGCGAACAGCAGAAGGGGTCCAAGGGAATACCTTGAGCTCACTGACGTTCTTGACATAATCGTCCCGGTCTTCGTTTATAACGCCATCGCGATCGAGGAATACAACTCTCATAAGCCTGTGTGAACAATCAGCCGTCAGCAGTAAACTGACGGCTGATGTCAGATTCTTACCTCAATATATTCATTATGCTGTGCACTGCTTCATTAAGCACGAGAACACAAGGTGACCAAGGATCATGTGCACGTCTTCAATACGCTGCATGTTGTCACTGTTCACTACGATGGACTTCTGAGCAACCTGTGCAAGCCTGCCGCCTGCATAGCCAGCCCAACCTACGGTAATGGCACCCATCTCATTAGCCTTTTCGACAGCTTTGATCACATTAGGTGAATTCCCACTGCCGCTGATTGCAATCACAACGTCCTCGGGTTCCAGGAGACTATCTAACTGTTGGGCAAAAATGTTCTCATAATCTGTGTCATTCGCCCAAGCCGTCATGATGGCCACGTTATCAGTCACTGCCATTGCCTTAAACTTCTTTCCCGTAGACTCCTTAAGTCCCTTCTGAAAATCACCGGCAATGTGGCTTGCAGTCATGGCACTCCCCCCGTTACCGAGCAGAAATACCTGTCGACCTTCGGCATGAGCTTTCTTCAGGATGTCGATAACTTCCTGGATACTCTCCTCAGGAAGCTCCAAAATTGCTTTCCCTACCAGCCCCAGATAACTACTTATCATAGACATGCCTGCGTCTCCTATCTTCTGACGTTGAAAATGACCTTAGAGCCATCCCGTGACATGTTGATTGGTAATTCTCTTAGTTCTGACAGCTTCTTTCGCACTGCTGCCCGATTTTCAGGCGGAGTGCAAACCAGGAAAAATCCGCCACCTCCAGCTCCGGTGACCTTACCTCCAATAGCTCCACCAGACATCGCCAAGTCATAATATTTATCGATCTGTGAGTTCGTGATACCGCTAGCAAGCTGCTTCTTCTTCAACCAGCCCTCTCGCAAAGTCTGACCCAGCGAAGCAATGGCACCAACTTTCAAGTGCCTGGCCAACTCATCAGCCTGATTGCGCATATCGGTGAGTATAACCATCTTGTTGACGATGTTGCCTTTCTGCTCCTGCAATACGTCCGCTGATTTCCTGGTAACACCAGTATAGAACAGAAGCAGACTCTCGCAAAGCCGTTGCTTGGCTCCATCATCAATTGCTATACTCTCAACCTCAACCTCCTCGTTCCCATGGAACCTGAAGTAACGCAGTCCACCGTATGCCGCAATGTATTGATCTTGCTTGCCTATAGGCTTACCCAACACATTGATTTCTATCTCACACGCCTCACGCGCCAATATCTCAGCATTGATTGTCTCACCCTTATAAGCGTGTAATGCATTCAATAGGCCAACTGTAACCGTGCTGGATGACCCCAGTCCAGAGCCTTCCGAAGGTATATCGGCCATAGTAGATACTTCCAGCCCCTTCGTCACCCCGACCATCCGCATGGCTTCCCGCACCAGTTCATGCTGAATCTCCGTTACATTTTCTACCATTTCGGTACGTGTATAGCCAACACGGATCAAATCATCGAAGCGTTCCTTTACAATGACATATACATATTTATCTATAGCCATGGACACAACGGCCCCATATTCACTGCTGTAGAAGCCCTTGAAATCCGTTCCACCACCCGCAAAGCTGATCCTTAATGGGGTCTGAGTGATAATCACTGGCGCAAACCTCCTGTTCCATATGGATTCTACCATAACTTGAGCTGTGTCTCATAATGAACTGATCGTGACGTACGTTTGGCTGGACTGGTATCATCAAATATACCGGCGAAGAATGTCGCTTATATAGCTGCGGATTACATGCATGAGATACCCAAACCAAACATTCTTTATGCTTGTATTAGCAGAGCTTGCGATATTTATTGCATTCTACACGCAAAAAAGGCCTCTCCTAATGTAGGAGAGGCCTTTTATAAATATAAACCTGGCGACGACCTATTTTCCCGGGGCCTAACGCCCAAGTATCTTCGGCCCTGGTGGGCTTAACTGCCGTGTTCGGAATGGGAACGGGTGGACCCCCACCGGTATGGTCACCAGGAAATCTTATTCAATTT
>JAJFTD010000142.1 GCA_021373255.1 bacterium | reverse complement strand
TTTATCTGGTGATGCAACTGCTGAGGCAGCCGCGACGAGGAGCAATTGGGCCGCAACTATAGAAGCGGTCCGAAAGTTTGCTATTCGCACTAAGAGAGTCCCTCCTTGGATTTGCTCTCTTCCCACCGCGCCTCTGGGATCACATGGATCCATCACCGCCCAAAGAGAGTGCGGATAGGCGCCTCTTCCTCTGTTTCGCATGTGTGTCGCTCATCTTCTATCGGATGAGTCAGTTGTCAACACAAGAGCCATAATAACACACACCTAATGTCATGTAAAGCTCTGCGTTAGTAACTTGTGCAGATTTGATTACAAATAGACACGATTAGTCTCTCTTGGCATCGATGCGAGCCTTTTCCGCCGGGTGCTCGCGAGCCATCTCGGACTCAGTTAAAACACCAGATAACCACGCGCGGCTCATCGGGAAGTGGTCCGGGTCGAGGTGAGTATTATAGAGGTGCCAGATCATAATCGCGAGCATCGCAAGAATTGCCTCGTCACTGTGAGCAATGTAAGCCGCATCCAGTGCAATGCTTGGAAGCCGATTGCCGAAGAATACCTCAAACCACAGCACTGCTCCAGAGAATACCATAATCGGCATTCCCCAGTAGACCGCGAGGTAATCGAACTTCTGGCGGAACTGGAATCGGTCGTATTCAGGGGGTGTGGAGCGCAGCCCGAGACCGTAGGCAATGGTCCTGGAGAAATCCCATAAATCTTTACGCGTAGGGAGCATGGTCCACGTGCTTGAGGAAAAACCATATATACGCCAGCGGTATAGCAGGAACAGGAAGTGCCATATCCACGTGATGGTCATCAATACAGCGGCGATGCGGTGCGCTGTTCGTGCGCCGTCCAAGCCTCCGAACAGCAGATGGAGGTAGTGCGACCAGCCGATGTCCGCGTAATGGAGCGGCATGCCGGTCAAGACCAGAACTGTAAAGCTCAGCGCCAGGCACACGTGCTGAGCCCGTTGAGCAAATGTAAAACGGTGGTACAGCTTGCTGCCATCAGGCTTGTGGATGCGTCGTTCCCGCCCGGTTGCGTATACAGCGAACGCGGCGGCAAACGAACCAGCGGCGGATAACCATGCCCACTCAGCCCCCGCTACTCTCAGTATAGCCATCACCAACCCCGCAGTAAGTGACGAAAACCCCAGCGCCACCAGCATCCCCACCACCCTGCCGGAATTAGGGCTGTGTTGCGCGCAGAACACTTTTCGGCGCAAGTCCAACCCAATCACGAGCATAAGAAGCACCACCGTTGCATATGTGAGCAGCTTGAAGAATTCTTCTTCCAAACGCAGCAGGGGCGTTCTGTCGATTTTCAGGCGAGGGTGGCTTGTGCCTGAGGCGGCAAATAGTTGTCCGGCTCCACGATGGCATCCGGCACAGGTTCGGACAGCGTGCTCGCGGCCTACAGACGATGATGAATTATTTGGCACAAAGATGCTGTGCTTGCTATGGCAGTCAACGCATCCCGCCGCTCGTTTTTTGCCGAAACGTAAAAGCATCCGCCCATGGAAGCTCTGTTCGTATGAGGAGACAGCTTTTGAACTCACTCCATAACGCCGCATCCGATCAGCATTGCGATGGCAACTGCTACACATCCTGGTTGATTCGAGACGAGCGGGAAGAGTTGAGCTGTGTGGGTTTTTACCATGGCAGGATATACACGTGGGGTGATCCCCTGCGCGCTTGTCAGGGCGGCCGTGAACGCTGTGGGAGAGTCTATCGGAAGCGTCAGCATGGCATCCGGCACATGCAGCGATGGAGCCGCTCGCAGTCGTGCTCCCGAGAGCAAAAACTGGGGCGCTGAGTAAAATCACGCTAACAGCGAACAGTGCAATCCGGCAAGATGACAATTCTCTGCTCATTCCTTTAGGTTGATAGTGTATTAAGCGGCGCAGATAAAGTCGCGGGTTTCCACGAGCCCAATGGAACTCATGTGCTCCCGTATCAGTTTCCGCGCTTCATGTGAGCTTACTGCAGAGATTACGAAAGTATTAGGGTTGGTGTCAAGATACTCCAGGCCCACAATAGGCAAACTCCTGAGTGTTTGACCGATCTTACTTCGATCAATATCAATTACTGACTCTACGGGAAGCCCCTCGCGGATCAAGTGCTTAATCAAACGCCGGCCGGTCTTCCCAGTGCCCCACAGTGCAATTGACCGGCCACAATCTTTGAGTATTGCCGCAAGATAATACGCCTTGGCTCGCAGAAAATTCTCAACGGCGTATCGACTGTCCGTAAAAGTAAGCCTTCCAGCCGCCTGGCGCCAGAATGTAAGCACTTCCGGGACCTTAGCGAATAATTTACCCGAGGTATGATACCGCAACCAGAGGTCATAATCCTCCGCCCAGCCTCTTTCCTGGTAACCCCCGATCTCTATTAATTCACTATGTCTCATCATCACGCTGGGGTGCGCGACCGGGCTCTCCACAAACATATCTCGTGCGATCTGCTCGTGTGTTACAAGGGAATTCATCCACTGCTCATAACAGATCAGCCCGCCCGGTAACTCACTGCGCGGAAACATTTTGATCAGTGATGAGCAGACGCTCACCTCTGGATGAGATTTCATAAAATCCACCTGCATCTCCAGCCGCCTTGGGTGGCAGATATCGTCACCATCCATCCTTGCAATAAAATCACCCCGGCACTCTGATATGCCACAATTGAGAGCATGAATGATACCGCGGTGCGGGAGGTGAATGATATGGAGACGCTTATCTGCCAGCGCCAGAGTGTCGAGAATCTCCGGTGTAGAGTCTGTGGAGCCGTCGTCTACCACCACCACTTCAAAGTCGTGAAACGTCTGCCGCAATATGCTGGCTATGGCGCTTTCAATGGTTAGTGGCGCATTGTGGACTGGAATTAGGACTGATATATCTGCCATCAAGAAGTTCTTCGCCCCTCGCGTCAACGTTCCCTCCATGCCAGAATTTAGGCCGTCGTTGACACATCCAGCTTCGAGCGAGATAATTACGGTACTTTAGCTTGTTTCGGAGTGGAAACATGAATTCTCTTACTCTTCTCATTATCGCTTTATGTACTTTTGCGCTAGCCTATAGGTATTACGGCGCGTTTTTGGCAGCGAAAGTTGCTGTGTTGGACCCCAAAAAGGCAACACCGGCATTCGAGTTTCGAGATGGCAAAGATTATCATCCTACCAACAAATGGGTGCTCTTTGGCCATCACTTCGCAGCTATTGCGGGTGCGGGGCCGTTGGTTGGGCCGGTGCTGGCCGCGCAGTATGGCTACATGCCGGGCGTGCTGTGGATTCTCATCGGCGCTATATTCGCTGGAGCTGTGCAAGACTACATCATCCTCTACGCATCGGTGCGTAACAAGGGCGAGTCGATCTCTAAAATTGCCGAACGGCATTTGGGCCCTGTGGCGGGTTGGTGTACCGCGTTCGCTGTTCTCTTTATCATCATAGTCGCCCTTGCGGGTCTGGCGATGGTGGTAGTGAACGCGCTGCACGAGAGCGCCTGGGGTGTGTTTACTATTGCATGCAGTGTCCCGATTGCGTTTTTGATGGGGCAGTGGATGTATAAGATCAGACCTGGTAAAGTGGCTGAGGCATCGGTGATCGGAGTTGTGCTCCTGCTGATCGGTGTGCTCGCAGGGCATCCGGTTTCCCAGAGCCACATCGCATCGTGGTTTTCGCTTTCCAAGGAGACACTGGAAGTTGCGCTGCCTACCTACGGATTCATTGCGGCGATTTTACCGGTGTGGATGCTGTTGTGCCCCAGGGATTATCTGTCCACATACATGAAGTTGGGCACAGTCGCGCTGCTCGCAATCGGTATATTGTTTGTTCACCCCAGTCTCGTTATGCCCGCGACGACGAAGTACATCCACGGTGGCGGACCCATCATCCCCGGTCCGGTGTGGCCGTATGTGTGCCTGACCATCGCCTGCGGAGCCATATCGGGATTTCATGCCCTGATAGGGAGCGGCACCACCCCCAAGATGATCAGCAACGAAGCCGACATCAAGCCCATCGGCTATGGCGCGATGCTGGTAGAAGGTTTTGTCGGATTGCTGGCGCTAGTCGCGGCATGCACTTTACCTCAGGCTCATTACTTTGCCATCAATGCTGACCCGGCCAAGTTCCCATTGGCTCAAGGCGTAGCCAGCCAGGTTGGTGCAATAGCCAGGGAGGTTGGTGAAAAAACGCTTATCGGGCGCACGGGCGGATCGGTTACACTGGCGGTGGGAATGGCTAAGATATTCGATAATCTACCGGGCATGAAGGGGATGATGTCGTATTGGTATCACTTCGCCATCATGTTCGAGGCACTGTTCATACTCACCACCATCGACACAGGCACCCGAGTCGCCAGGTTCATAGTCCAGGAAATGCTGCGACCGGTATACAAGCCGCTGGGAAAAGGCACGTGGCTCCCTGGTGTTATTGTCACCAGCTTCGCTGTAACCTATTCCTGGTTCTATCTCCTCAGAGGCGGCACGGTGAACAGCATCTGGCCGATGTTCGGTATTGCCAACCAGCTCCTTGGTGTAATTGCGCTGGCTATTGGAACCACATTGATCATCCGAAAATCGGCAAAACGTGTTTATGCCCTTACCACATTCATCCCGTTTGTATTTATGGCGGTAACGGTGATAACCTCAGGCGCGCAGTACACCGGTAAGCAGTTGGGCGATGCGGGAACGTTGGCTACCGTGGTAGCGACCCAGCAGGGCCCAGCGCTGACGCAAGTGGCCGAAAAGCTGCCCACATATAAACTCGGCACCGATCCCGCGAAGGCTATCACCCAGGCAAAGGGCAGAATGCAAGTGAATGCATTCCTCACAATTGTTATGATGCTGCTCACCACTATCATCTGCCTGGATTGCACTAACAAGTGGATTCGCACCCTCTGCTGCCCGACCCGTCCCAGTGGCGAAACCGATCCTGACAGGGATTTGATGGGGTTGGCGGAAGGGACTGAGATTAAGGAGTGATTGTTGTTTGATGGGTGGCGAGGATATCTTTGAGAAAGAAGCAAATGCACCGCTATGTCTTTACATAAATCGCCAACAAATGTAAAGTTGTTGCGTTAGCTTTACATTTGCCGACGTGTCACGTAAGATATATCCGATAAACTTGCAAATAGGGTGGAGAAATCTAATGGGCAAGCTAAACTATATATCTGGTATGAAAAAGCAAAAATATCAATATCAGAGCTTCATGCCATCACTGATAGACAAGCCTTTTGACTGGGAAGACAGAAGAATAAATATGCTACTGGAAGAAGCCAACAGGTATCTTGGTGAGCTAAATGCATATTCTACACTAATACCAGATGTCGATTTCTTCATACACATGCATATTATGAAGGAAGCCACTAAATCCAGCAGAATAGAAGGCACCCAAACGGCTATTGAAGAAGCAGTCGTTTCCGAAGAAGAAGTATTGCCGGAGCGTAGAGATGACTGGAAAGAAATACAGAACTATACAAAAGCGATGAATTACGCAATTGATAGATTGACGCATTTACCGTTATCTGTTCGTTTGTTACAAGAAACTCATGGTATTCTGCTTGATAGCGTTAGGGGGGAACATAAGAATCCGGGTGAGATTAGGAAAAGTCAAAACTGGATAGGCGGATCAAGCATAGCTGATGCTTTCTTTATTCCACCGCATCATGATGATTTGCCGGAATTGTTGTCTGATCTGGAGAAGTTCTGGCATAATGATAGGCTTGATATTCCCGAACTGGTTAAGATAGCGATTAGCCATTATCAATTTGAAACTATCCATCCGTTTTTGGATGGCAATGGAAGAATTGGGCGCTTATTAGTTGCATTACACCTAATATCAAAAGGTGTACTAGGCAAGCCAACACTATACTTGTCTGATTTTTTCGAGAAAAACAAGGCCTCATATTACGATTCGCTGACTATGGTACGCCATACAAGTGATATGCAGCAGTGGATAAGGTTCTTTTTGTCAGGTGTCAAGAATGTTGCACAGAGTAGCAAGGATACCTTAAAGCAAATTGTTGCCCTTAGAATGGAAACTGAGCAAAAGTTGCTCGATACCGGTAAAAGAATACATAAGTGTCAGGAATTACTTAAATTCCTTTATTCAAACCCAATTGTAACAAGTAAAGATATTCAGAAAAGGCTGAGTATAACTCATCCCACAGCCAACGAATTAATAAATGTGTTTACAAATAGAGGCATATTATCTGAGTTAGATTTGCCAATCAGAAGCAGAGCTTTTGGTTACATGGAGTATCTGAATTTATTCAATTAATAATGCTGTGGCTATTTCTCACAATATGCAGCATCATAATACATCAAAGTCTGACATACTAATCCGACTAACTAAACCGACCCTGACAGGGATTTAATGGTGTTGGCGGAAGGGACTGAGATTAAGGAGTGATTTAAGCTAAAGGGAGCCGATCTCCGAAGACCGGCTCCCTTTAATATAGCTTATTAATCTGTTATCGACCGTCTAGTATCTGTAATGATCGGCCTTGAACGGTCCATCCTGCGGCACTCCGATGTAGTCGGCCTGCTTCTTGGTGAGTTTGGTGAGTTTTGCACCAAGCTTGTCCAAGTGAAGCCTCGCTACTTCTTCGTCCAGCTTCTTGCTCAGCATGGTTACACCGATCTCATGCTTGTTTGTCCAGAGATCGATCTGTGCCAGAGTCTGGTTTGTGAAACTGTTGGACATGACAAAGCTCGGATGGCCGGTTGCGCAGCCCAGGTTGATCAGGCGGCCTTCTGCAAGCAGGTATATGGTGTGGCCGTCAGGGAATGTGTAGGCATCTACCTGCGGTTTGATGTTCAAGTGCTTGATTCCCGGCCAGTTCTTGAGCGCATCTACCTGGATTTCGTTGTCGAAGTGTCCGATGTTGCAGACAATCGCCTGGTCTTTCATCTTCGACATATGCTCTGCGGTGATGATGTCGCAGTTTCCGGTCGTTGTGACATAGATGTCGGCATAGGGCAGGGCGTCTTCGATTGTCGTTACTGTGTAGCCTGCCATACAAGCCTGCAGTGCACAGATCGGGTCTATTTCCGTGACCCAGATTCGCGCCTTCTGGCCCGCAAGTGATTCGGCGGAACCCTTACCAACATCACCGTAGCCACAGATAAGTGCAATCTTGCCGGAGATCATAACATCGGTTGCCCGCTTGATTCCGTCAACAAGTGATTCGCGGCAGCCGTAGATATTGTCGAACTTGCTTTTGGTGACCGAGTCGTTCACGTTGATCGCAGGGAAGAGCAGTTCGCCTCTTTCCATCATCTGGTAAAGCCTGTGAACGCCGGTGGTTGTCTCTTCGGATACGCCCTTCATTCCCTTAACTACTCTATGGAAGAATGTAGGATCGTTCTCAAGTGACTTCTTCAGGGTTTCGTTTATGATCTTGAGCTCTTTGTTATCAGTCGGCTCATCAAGTAATGCGGGATTTTCTTCGGCATAATAACCACGATGGATTATCAGAGTCGCGTCGCCGCCATCGTCCACTATGAGGGTGGGGCCTTCACCATCCGGCCATGTTATGGCTCTCTTTGTGAACTCCCAATACTCTTCGAGGGTTTCACCTTTGTATGCAAACACCGGGACTCCTGCCTGTGCGATTGCGGCTGCCGCATGGTCCTGGGTGGAGAATATGTTGCAGGTCACCCAGCGGACGTCTGCACCGAGTGCTACCAGAGTTTCGATAAGGACTGCGGTCTGGATGGTCATGTGCAGCGATCCCATGACTCTTGCACCTGCGAGTGGTTTCTGCGGACCATATTTCTCTCGGGTCGCCATAAGGCCCGGCATTTCTTTTTCTGCAATGTTGATTTCCTTGCGGCCGAAATCTGCCAGGCTGATGTCCTTTACATAATACTCAGGTTTTGTTGATGTCATGCTCATATTAAATCACTCCACTCGTATATGATAACTGGCAATGCTCTACCTGCAACCGAAGATTCTCCCACATCCTATTTCCTGCTGCAGGGAATTTTTTTTACTCCGATGGAAGTTCTACCAAATATCCAGTCTATGCTGATCTAAGGTGTCTAATATCAATTTAACTCCCAGATGATACTATACTGTTTTAGCAGACAAATATCAATGACGCCGGGGTTGATGTGGTGAAACTGGTTGTTGTAGCGGGATATCGCCAGCTCTAGCGGTTACACTCAATATAGAGTCTTAACCCCCTAATTGCCACTATATTAACGATCTCTTCCCAACGCCTCGCCGCACCAGCCAAAATATCAGCAAGAAATAGTGCAATAAATATCAGATAACCCTTGACAGAGGCCTCCAGGAAGGGTATATTGATAATATATTAACGATATGCCCCGTTTGGGCATTAGCCGAAATCTGAGAAGGAGGTTCCAAATGGCTACAGCGACCAATGTCAAGGTTCAAGAAAAGGCACCCAAGAACGGTAGTAATAGCATTACTGTTGCTCCGATCACGGAAACCAGTGAGATCGATGTTTTGGTCTCACGTGCTCACGAAGCCCTGAAGTGTTTTGAAAACTTCACACAGGAGCAAGTAGACTCGATAGTTAAAGCCATGACGCTGGCCGGTGTTGCTAAGCGTCTGGAACTCGCACGCCTCGCCGTCGATGAAACCGGTATGGGCGTCTTCGAGGATAAAGTTACCAAAAACCTCTTTGGCACTGAGTATATCTACAATGATATCAAAAACCAGAAGACCGTCGGTGTCATCGCTGAAGATGATAAAGAGGGCATGATTACCCATGCTGACCCCGTCGGTGTGATCGCGGCTATTACTCCGGTTACCAACCCGACATCCACAGCGATGTTCAAGTCTCTTATCGCGATGAAGACCCGCAATCCGATCATCTTCGCGTTCCATCCCAAGGCGCAGAAGTGCAGCGAAGCGGCCGCGAAGGTTATGCTCGATGCTGCTGTTAAGGCTGGAGCGCCTGCGAACTGCATCCAATGGGTCGCGAACCCGTCCATTGAAGCAACCAATACGCTGATGAAACACGATGGCGTCTCCCTGATCCTCGCCACTGGTGGAAGCGGTATGGTCAAGGCCGCCTACAGCTCCGGCAAACCGGCGCTGGGCGTGGGGCCGGGTAACGTACCAGTCTACATCGAGAAGACCGCGAACGTGAATATGGCGGTTAACGATATTATCCTTTCCAAGACCTTCGATAACGGCACAATCTGCGCCTCCGAGCAATCCGTTGTGGTTGATGAAGAGATAGCCGAGCAAGTTCTCCAGCGATTCGCCGCACAGGGCGCGTATATTATGAGCACCGAGGAAGCGAAGAAGGTGGAGGTGATGGCCATTGATGAAATGCGTGGATCTATGTCCGCCGCTGTGGTCGGTCAGCCTGCCGAGAAGATAGCCAAACTTGCAGGTTTCGATGTTCCCGCAGGCGCTAAGCTGCTCATAGCCCGGCTTGATGGAGTGGGCCCGGATACTCCGCTCAGCCGCGAGAAACTGTCCCCCATATTGGGGTTCTATGTGGCGAAGACGACACAGGAAGCTATAGACATTTGCGACCAGCTCGTTCACTTCCATGGCCTCGGGCACTCCGCGGGTATATTCTCTCGCGACGCCGAAGTGGTGCACGCATTCAGCCGCAAAGTGAAGGCCAGCCGGATTTTGGAAAACGTCCCTACCAGCTTTGGCGCTATAGGTGATCTTTACAACAGGATGGACCCGTCCCTGACCCTGGGATGCGGGGCCTTTGGCGGTAACTCCACGTCCGAGAATGTCAGCGTCACCAACCTGCTGAATATCAAGCGCCAGAGCAAGCGCAAAGTGAATATGAAGTGGTTCAAGGTCCCCCCGAAAGTCTATTTTGAAAAGGGGAGCCTCGAATACCTGCGCTCTATCGTGGCGACGCGTGCACTGATTGTGACCGATCCGACGATGGTCCGCCTGGGAATGGTCCACAAGGCTGAGGACTACCTGCACCAAGCTGGTATTGAGACAGAAATATTCAGCAATGTCGAACCGGACCCGACCACTGACACAGTCACCCGGGGCGTGGAGATTATGAAGCGGTCCCAGCCGGATTTGATTGTAGCCTTCGGCGGTGGAAGCCCAATAGATGCGGCCAAGGGAATGTGGCTGTTCTATGAGCACCCGGATTTGAAATTCGAAGAATTGGCGCTGAGGTTCGTAGACATTCGCAAGCGTGCGATGCAGTTCCCGCACCTGGGCAAAAAGGCGATGTTCTGCGCCATCCCGACGACATCCGGCACAGGTTCCGAGGTTACGGCGTTCGCGGTCATAACGGACAGAAACACGGGAATCAAGTACCCGCTGGCCGATTATGAACTTACGCCGGACATTGCGATCCTGGACCCTGAATTGACCTACACGGTGCCAAGGTCGATAACTGCTGATACAGGTATGGACGTGCTCTCCCACGCGGTGGAAGCCTATGTGTCCGTAATGGCGAGCGATTATACCGATGCTCTCGCGCTGCAGGCTATCAAGATATTGTTCAAGTATCTGCCGGTGGCGTATGAAGAGCCGACCAATGAAAAGGCACGCGAGAAGATGCACAACGCGTCCACGATGGCGGGAATGGCGTTTACAAATGCGTTCCTGGGAATTAATCATTCTTTGGCGCACAAGATCGGCGGCCAGTTCCACGTGCCGCACGGCAGGGCGAATGCGATCCTGCTGCCACACGTGATCAGGTATAACGCGTCCACGCCGAGCAAATACACGGCGTATCCGAAGTATGAGTATCCGGTCGCGGATCGCAAGTATCAGGAAATCGCGCAAGCTCTGAACTTGCCGGCGGAAACTCCCGAGCAGGGTGTGGAGAGCCTGGTGAAAGCGATTGAAGAACTGCGTGATAAAGTCGGAATCCCTGCGACCCTTGCCGAATACGGCATCGATCGCGCAGAATACACCAGGCATCTGGACGATGTTGCCTTGAACGCATTCGACGACCAGTGCACCGGCGCCAACCCGCGCTATCCGTTGATCGAAGAACTAAAAGACATACTCCGCAAGGCTTATGGGGAATAGCCGTTACCCCCGGTTCCCCGACCTTGGATTATATAAAGGTCACCCGCAACCTATCGATCGGCTGCGGGTGACCAAATAGAATATATACCAGCCGCCAAGGCAATGCGGCGCAATCGGTACCGACTCTGGTAAGTAACACACTTTACAGTGATTTGTTTCCGTCTCCTCTCCCTCCCAAAGGGGGCGCGTCCGAACCACCGCGCCCCCTTTTTACATGGTTCCTGCGCACTCAGAACTTCTTCTCATTTATCAATTGTCGAAACAGTTGGCACATTTGGTCATGAGTGGGCGCGGCGACTAAAAACACCGACATTTCGCGCGCATTTCCCTGCCCAGCCACTATCTGCCCTTGTCTTAACTTACTCTCGACCTCCGGCCAGGGCACGGGGAGCAGATCCGAGTATTCCGAGGGAACGCGCTCACTCGAGTCCAGCGAGATGAGAAGGATGATCGTATCGCCGGGCTTGGAGTTGTTGGTCAGCATGTCATTGTATGTTTCGGAGCTGTGATTGCGGCCGAAAAGGTGCTTACTTGTCGATTTACGCAGGTCCTCCGTAAACAACTTACTATCACAAGACCCGAAGACAAAAATGGAGTGTTTCAAGTCCTTCTTGAAGTCATGCTCATTGCCTGGTCGAGCAGTCTGATCTGCCGGGCTGGCTTTGTCGATTTCTGTCAGCACCAGCCACGCGTCTACGGCTCTCGGGAGAAAGGTTTGGAGCGATTGCTGCTTATCGTATATCGCTTCCTTGAGAAGTGGGCGGAGCGCAAGACCATACATGCTGTTGCGAACATACCAATCTTTGGACGATGCGCCATTTGCGGCGTAGCGGGCAACCGTCTCTGCTAACTGATCGGAACTGCTCTCGTGGAAAATGCCAGGGACGAGTGCAAAGGCCATGCCGTGTATAAGCGTGCTCTTATCCAGCCCAACTTCGGGGCGAACGGCAGCAGTCAGCGCGTTCTGTTGGTACGCACGGGATAAAAATACTTCCTGCAGGAGCCATTGGTATGATTTCCGTGAGTCGGAAACCGGCAGCATGAAGATATCATTACTGTTGCCCCACCCGACGGAGTTATGATTTGGATTGGGAATAAGGTAGAGCTGGATCTCCTGCTTGGAGTAGCCGAATAACTTTGATATTGCCTCAGTAAACGCCTTGATCTCTGGTTTCTTTGTGGAAAGTTCATTTTGGAACTGAATGATGGTTTGATTCTCCTCGGCTACCAATTTATCAACGCGGGTTTTGAAATGCAGGAGAACACGCTTTTCGGTCTGCGCTTCTTGTTTGGTGAGCTTATCTGTTTTCACAGCTTTGGAGAGGGTTGAATCCAGATCATCTGCTGTATAGAAGATCGGATTGAGGTGCCAGTCGTATTTCTTGCGCAACAAGGCATGTTGTGCAAGAAGCTCACGGTCTTCCTCACTTAGGCCGCCCTCGAGTTTGCCGAAATACTCGACGTACTGATTGGGGTGGGAGTCGTCCGCTTGTGAGAGCCGATCCACTACGAAAAAAAGTTCAGCTGTTTCAGATGTGATAATGTTGATTTTCAACGATCCCGCATCTATAACATCCACGCTCTTCTCCGCGCATATGCCGACTCTATAGGCACATCTGTAGACACAACTGAAAGCCAACAATACAAGAGTATATGCTGCCAATCTCTTAATCATTATCTTTGTCCTTTCATTATGGTGACTCTGCTGCAATTCACAGGATCATTCGATCGATAGTGAGCACACGGGTCCATTCCCGATGTGGCGTTCTACATCAACCCGTCCAGTGGCATAGTCAGTTATCTCTATATCGATGACTGGCGGAAGCTGAGGCACCTGCGCCATCGTCTGCACGTCCAATTCTGAATGGTTCACGGCTGGTGGCGCGGCAGGACTTGCCTGTCGGGTGGGTTCCTGCAGTTGCTTCACAGATGTATGTGGTGAGGTGTATCGCCTGACCATCACCCTCGGGTGAGCAACCCGCTTTCGGACCATCACAATTCTATGCCGTACCTGCCGCACCGGAGAATGAACCGGTGCGGGTTTGGGAGCGATGACGGGTGTTTTAACTTGCGCGACTCGCTGCCGCGAAAGAGGTGGCGTTACACACGGCTGGACGGGCTGCTTTTGAGTGTTCACAAACAGCATTACCATCGCAATCGCAACTGCGCCAAGTGATGCAATCATAAAACTAAGCACCGGCACGCGCCGCGACTGCTTATCCACAACATGAAGCGTCTCCAAACCTGCCGGTAGAGTGGCCATGGGGCGCGGTGTGGAAAGATCGATCATCAGGCGCTCGTAGGCAACCTTCTCGCTGGCGCACTCCGCGCACAATTCGATGTGTTCTGTAACTTGCGCCGCTGTGGTTTTGTCTAATTCGCCCGTGACCAGGAACTGTATGCGTTTCCTGACACTACTACATCTCATGTGTCTATCCCCTCGTATATCTCTTTCAGTGCCGCTCGGGCTCTATGGAGCCTTGTTCTCACGGCACTCTCGCTGCAGTTCAGTGCTTGCGCTGTTTCCTGTGTGGACAACTGCTGAAAGTAGAAGAGCACCAGCACCGATCTGAAATTTCCCGGCAGCATGAGAATCGCCTCCCATAGCCGGTCATCGGTCTCGGCAGCCGGGTATGGCTCTTCGACCTTGTCCATCAACCTCTCGTTTCTTCGCCTGCTTCGCAGCGCTTCCAAGCACACGTTGATAGCAATGCGGTAGAGCCATGTTCTGAAAACAGAGTTACTTCTGAAACCTGACAAGCTCTTATATGCGCGAATGAACGCCGTTTGCGCTGCGTCCGCCGCATCCTCCGCCGACCCGAGCATTCGATAGCAGACGTTATAGACGAATGGCTTATGCCTGTGAAAGAGCTGGTCAAACGCTGAGCTATCCTTGCGCCGCGCAAGGTCTATCAACTCCATTTCCAGGTTTTCTTCTTTATGGGCTAAGCTCAACACTTTCTCCATCGTCTCTTTTGTTTGTATGTATCAATGTTAAGATGCTTCTCGTGCGGATATTGTTGCAGAACTTTATTATACTTAGTTGCTGCGTGTGATGTGCGGGGAAACATGGTCACTTCCCTTCATCAAACCCAAAACACCCCACATTTGTTTGCTTGCCTGGTTTAGCGCGAGTATAATGTGGCATATACTTCCTGATACATAAAACCTGGGAGAATGACATGCCTGATATGACCACAGTTGCATGGGACCTTAGCGACCTTTACTCCGGGATCGATGACCCCAGGATTGAGGAGACGCTGGATAAGTCCCTTGCGAGAGCCAAGCAGTTTGCAGAGATGTATCGCGGAAAGATCAACAGTGATGACCTCACTGCTGAGACTCTGTTTGCATCTCTCAAGGAATATGAAAACCTGGCGGAGGAGATGTCAAAGCCGGCTAACTATGCAGCTCTGGTATTTTCCGCCGATACCAGCAAGCCGGAACACGGCGCTCTGCTACAGCATGTTCAGGAGCGGCAGACCGAGATTGCTCTTGTGCTGATGTTCTATGATCTCGAACTGATGGCTGCCAAGCCTGAGATCATCGATCGACTGGTGCGTGAGGAAATTCTGGCGCCGTATAGGCACTTCATCCACGCCGCCCGGTTATTCCGTGAGAATCGACTTTCCGAGCCCGAGGAACGGATACTTGAAGAGAAGGCAAATACTGGGGGCAGGGCGTTTGAGCGGCTCTTCGAGGAAATGGTGTCTGCCATTGAATTCAAGATAGTCATTGATGGTGAAGAACAGACGCTTACAGAGCCTGAAATCCTTGCCTTGCTCCGGGACCCCAGCAGAGAAGTTCGCAAGTCAGCCGCCGAATCGCTTACAAAGGGTCTTGCCGATAACAGCAGGCTGATCACATTTGTGTTCAATACGCTTGTCTATGATAAGTCTATCGATGATCGTCTGCGTCGCTATCAATATCCCGAAGAAGCGCGGAATAAGTCCAATGAGCTGGATGCACAGACTGTAGAAACGGTCATTAAGACATGCGTGGAAAACTATCCACTTGTGGCTCGTTATTACGAGACCAAGCGTGATATCCTCGGCTATGATAAACTCACGCATTACGACCGCTATGCGCCACTGTTCGAGGCCAAGCGCCCGTATACGTTCGATGAAGCCCGAGAGGTTGTCCTAGCTTCGTTCGGCAGGTTCTCTGAGCAGATGAGGGATGTAGCGGATGAGTTCTTCAAGAATAATTGGATAGATGCAGAGCCGCGCAAAGGCAAGCGGGGTGGGGCGTTTTGCTCCTATGTCACCACTGACCTTCACCCGTATATCCTTCAGACCTACCTGAACCGCCAGGACGATATTATGACCATGGGCCATGAGCTGGGGCACGGTATCCATGCTTATCTCTCTCGCCCACAGGGTTATCTGAACTACAGCAGCGCGCTGCCTGTGGCGGAACTAGCGAGCACGTTTGGCGAGATGCTGGTTTTTGAGAGCATCGTGGAAAAGGCTGACTTGGAAGACAAACTCGCGCTTTATGCCGAGAAGATAGAGAGCAACTTTGCCACTATCTTCCGCCAGGCTGCGATGTATCGCTTCGAGCAGGAGCTTCATCGCGCGCGCAGGGAGCAGGGTGAACTTACTGCTGACGACATCAGCGATATTTGGCAGCGGAATATCCAAGCGATGTTCCTGGATTCGGTGGAGATGGGCGAGGGGCACCAGTACTGGTGGATGTATGTGAATCACTTCATCGCCTCGCCGTTCTATGTCTATGCATATTCGTTCGGCGAACTGCTGGTGATGGCGCTTTACTCGATGTACCGGCAGGAGGGCAAGTCTTTTGTGCCCAAGTATCTCGAACTGCTCAAAGCCGGTGGCTCGTGCTCACCTGAGGACCTGTTGAAGAGAGTGGGTATCGACATCAAGAACCCCGAGTTCTGGCAGGGCGGCATGAAAGTAATGGACCAGCTCATCGAGGAGTTTGAGGGGCTGTATAAAGAGTGGAAAGCTGCCAAAGGCTAGATTATACTCCACAATTAGGTTATAAAAAAACCGGCATCGAGATCAATGCTAATGATCTCGATGCCGGTTTTTGTTTGTGAGTTATCCTTCGCGTTCGGTACCAACCGCGGCAGGTTCTCTGTCAATCAGTTCTTTTTCCCTCGTGCGCTGATACGCATTAGGAAAAAATCGCTTCAGCAAGCCGTGCCACGCATCGTCCACCACGGTGTAGGTCACCGGGATTACGATCAGCGTAAGCATAGTGGACAGGATTAGACCACCGATAACTGCGATCGCCATAGGAGATCTTGATTCTGAACCCTCACTTATGGCAATAGCCGTCGGCGTCATACCTCCAATCATTGCCAGAGTTGTCATCAGAATTGGCCTGAGTCTGGTCGGACCTGCCTCCAGGAGGGCGTCGTGCCTGTTGAGGCCTCGACTCCTCAAGGTATTAGTATAGTCAACCAGCAAAATGGCGTTCTTGGTAACAAGACCCATGAGCATGATGATACCGATCATAGCAACCATGCTCATCGGATTTCCCGTAAGAAGCAGTGACAGAAGAGCGCCTACCATAGCCATTGGCAGGGTAAACATAATGACGAACGGCGTCAGGAACGACTCGAACAACGCGCCCATCAACATGTAAACCAGCACCACCGCCAACAGTAGGGCTGAGAACATGTAGCCAAAACTCTCCATCATGATCTTGCCGATACCACCACTGGCTACTGTTGTGCCAGGTACCTTAGGACTTGCCGCATATGTATTTTTGATTTGCTGCTCAACGTTACCGAGCTGAGCCCCGCTGGCGAGGTTTGCTGTAACGTATACAACCCTCTGCCGGTTCTTTCGATCGATCTTAGTGGGTGAGAAGTCGTATTGCACATGTGCCACGTCTCGAAGATAAACAGGCGATCCATCTCTTCGTCCCACTATCAGGTTCTCGACATCCGAGGACTTATTTCTGTCTACCTGAGCAAATCTCACCATAATCGGGTATTCTGTGCCGCCATCGCGCAACTTAGCCGAGTCATCGCCGTCAATTGCGGTTCTTGCTGCTGTTGCAACCTGAGCTACGGACATACCATACTCCGCCGCACGAGTGCGGTCTACTATGATCCGGCGTTCAGGTCTTCCAGCCTTGTAAGATACATCCACGTCGATAGCCCCGGGAGTTTTTCTCATAATATCCGCCAGCTTGTTAGCCTGGAGCAGGATGTCGTCCATATTCTGTCCCTGGACTTCCTGGGTAATGGAGGCACTGCCGCCCATTCCGGAACCGGATGCTACTGTAATCTGCTCTGCGCCCGGCACCTGGGCGGTCTGCTGGGCAATCCAGTCGATAACCTCTTGCACTCCCCGAGGCCTTAGCCCTTTTGGCACAAGTTTAACATCTATTCTCGCATACTGCGAGCCGATAGATGCGCCTCCAAAGTGACCACCGCTGGAAGCCGTACCGACAAAGCTCATAATATAGCCTTGTTCGGTCTCCATTTTCCCATGCACTTTATGCTTTACTGGCTTGAGTTCCGGCAGCGTTAAAAGAATCTTCTCGATTTTTCGAGTTATTGCGTCAGTAGCCTTTAATGAAGTGCCTGCAGGAGCCCTAACAGTTATAGTAATAGCACCCTGGTCTGTAACCGGGAACATTGTGAACCCGAACGGCAGGTAAATTGTCATTGCAATAGCGGCCATTATCACGCCAAAGCCGATAGCTGTCTTTTTGCTCTTGGAGTCTATTGCTGCAGCCGTTGCTGACAACCCAAGTGCAATTAATGCAATTAATATGCGAGGAGGAGAAGGTTTACCCAAGATAACTGAACCCGGCATTACCATCGCAAACACTGTAATTAACGATACAAACCCGATAACCAGCGTAAAGAACCGGTTGTGAAGTGCCCACTCAAGTACGCCCAAGTATTTGCGGTCCAGGCTGCTGAGAAATCTCTCCAGTATACCAAAGAGTTTACCAATGCGAGTATCGATCTCATCTTTGACTGTACCGGCACCCTCTGCTACACGCTGTCTCATAGCCTCGTCGTCGCGATCTTTGTCTTCCTCGCTCTTCATCCACCTCGATGCCAGCATAGGCGTCAGGGTAAAGGACATAAACAGTGAGAAAGCAGTGGCCACAACGACCGTGAGTCCGAACTGTCTGAAGAACTGTCCTACGATACCGCCCATGAACGCGATCGGCACGAAAACGACGATGTCCACAAAAGTAATAGCGATAGCGGCAAGTCCGATCTCAGACCGTCCATTAAGTGCTGCCTCTTCTGGGTTCTCGCGCAATCGCAAGTGGCGTTCTATATTTTCAAGAACGACGATGGAGTCGTCAACCAGAATACCTACCACAAGTGAAAGCGCAAGCAGAACCATCGTGTTCAGAGTAAACCCGAAGCTGCCGATTGGCAGGAATGTAGCTACAATTGACGTCGGAATCGCAATAGCTACAATAAACGTGGCTCTAGCCGTATGCAGGAACAGGAACACGATTACAACGACCAGCAAAATACCTTCGTAAAGGCTCTTGTTAACATCTTCCAGTGAGTTCTTTACGTATGTCGATTGGTCGTTGGCGATGATTGGGTGCACCCCGTTGGGCAATAGCGGCTTCATTTCTTCAAGCTGCTTTTTAACCCCGTCCGCTACGGCTACAGTGTTCGCGTCGGACTGTTTCTGGATGGTAATAACTACACTCTGCTGTCCATTGATCCGGCTGAGATAATCCGGTTCAGCGACTGTATCTTTAATGGTAGCTATATCACCGAGCCTGATGATAGAATCAGGAGCATTGTTTTTGCCCGCTACAATCATCCTGACTTGTTTAAGCTCATCGGCAGACTTAAACTCTCCTACAGTTCTAACAGCATAATCTCGTGTGTCCTCTTTAATGGAACCTGCAGGGACATTGAGGTTAGCAGCCCTGATAGCGTTAACGACAGTGTCCATACCTACGCCGTAGGCCTGCAGACGATCCTTATCGACCGCCACTGATATTTCGCGTTCCTCACCACCGGTTACGTTAACCGAAGCCACACCACCGACTTTTGCGAGCCTGTCTGTGACCACATCATCGGCAAGAATACGCATTTCCTTGGCGGAGATAGGACCTGCCAGACCGATAGTCATAACCGGGTCTGATGCAATGTCTACTTTGAGGATAGTCGGTTCCTCGACATCGTCAGGCAGATCGGCTTTAATTGCCGATACCTTGTCCCGAACGTCAGCCGCTGCCGCGTCTATGTTAGTGCCAAGCTCGAACTCCAGCACTACTGAGGAAACGCCATCCTGCGAGGACGAGGTTACGTTCCTCAGGTTTCCTATAGACATGACCGCCTTTTCGACCGGCTCACTGACTAGGGTTTCTATTTCATTAGGTCCGGCGCCCGCATAGACTGTAAGTACGGTAACATAAGGGAAGTCTATCTTCGGGTTTAGCTCAGTCGGCATCTTATTCTTGGATTGAATTCCAAGCACAATCAGCGCCAGCACGAACATGATTATAAATATCGGGCGCCTTATGGATACGTTTGTCAGCCACATAGCATTGTCTCCACTATCAATAACATGCGCACGTTCCCACACGGATAAAACCCGGTGGCAGGCTGGTCAAGATCGATCCGACCAGCCCCCCGACGCATAATGAGAATCTTCACAGATTACCTGGCATTCTCGACTATGATCTTTGATCCGTTCTGCAGGTTCTGCTTTCCGGATGTAACCAGCAGATCGCCAGGCTCAAGCCCTGCTATCTGTTCTATCTCCACCTGGTTTCTGTTCATTCGTATGACCTGCACATTGTGCCGAATGGCCTTCTTACCGCCATCTGTGCTGAATACCATCTGTGAACCACGGCGTTCTTCCAGCGCATCTTTGGGAACCAGCAGCACGTTGCGGTCCATTCCAGTTATCACGCTGCCGCGCGCGAACATTCCAGGCCTGATCAAGCCGCTCTTATCAACAATCCGTATCCGCACAGGGAAGTTTCTGCTAAGAGTAGAGCCGGAGGGGTAGATCTCATCCACAACGCCTTTGAACTCATGACCCTTAACCGCATCAACCCGTACTTTCACTTCGCGTCCCTTCTGGATGCTCGCGATCTCTGTCTCGGATACTTCGCCCTTGAAGTAGAGCGAACCCATGCTCACCACACTCCCCAGCGCCTGACCCGGAGACACAACCTGCCCAGGCTCGGTAGACCTGGTAGCCATCTGCCCCGAAATAGGGGATTTTATGTAAGTGTTAGCCAACTGCTGTTTAGCCAGGGATAATGTCGCCTGCGCCTGCTGCACGGCAGCCAGTGCGGACTTCACATCTTCCTGGCGAAGCATATTCTGCGATGCATTGGCCTTAGCTGAACGAAGCTGCTCTCTGGCAACAGCAACCTGTGACTGCGCAGCCGATACGTCTTCGCTCCGGCCGCCTTCTTTTATCAACGCCAATTGATCCTTGGCTGTTTTCAAGTCTGTTTTGGCTATTGTGTATTGCGTTTTCACCACATCGAACGACGATGCTGCAATAGCGCCCTTATCTAGAAGCATCTTGTATCGCTTGTAATCAGCTTCCTTGTTTTCAAGGTTTGCTTCAGCCGCCGCAACTTTGTTCTCGGCAATCATTCTGTCCTGGTTCCTGGTTGGCACCTTTACAACTGCCAGTTTTGCCTTTGCCGCGCTCAATGACGCCTGTGCCTGCTCTATTGCGGCATCAGTTTGGATTTTGGTCACCTTGGCGTTCGTTTTGGCCTGGGATAGGCGCGAAAGTGCGCTTTCCAGCCCTGCCTGAGCAGCCTGTAAGTTGCTTAAAGCATCTTCCTGATCCAAGACTATCACAGCCTGCCCTCGTGAGACCGTATCGCCTTCACGAGCGTTGACTTGAGCCACTCTGCCGGATATCTTGGCTGAAAGTGTCATAGAGTCCAATGCCTGAATATCTCCGGTCAGATCCACAAGCTGTTCCATATCACCCAATACTACTGGCTGCGTCTCTACGGGTATCCCGTCCCGCGCCTGAAGTTCGCTGGTCGTGGGCTGCGGAGCCTTAGGCGCCCGCATCTTCATTGCAAGTCCTAATGAACCCAGGACAAGCAAAATTATCACTATTGTGATCGTTGTTTTCTTCATTACCAATCCTCCTATAACCGAACCCGTTACGGTGCAGCCTTCACGGGTGCTAAAAGCGTAAGACGGTCAATCTCCGGCTGGCAAGCCGTTGCTCTCTGCAATTGTGCCTGAGCCGTCGCAAAATCATATAGCGCATTAACGTTATTGAATCTTGCCTGGGTGAGCTGCGACTCCGCGTTGGTCACCTCGACCAATGTAGCGATGCCCGCCTCATAACGTACGTTTGCCAACCTCAGAGCCTCTTCAGCCAATATCACTGCCGCTGCCGTGCTCTGCCTGCGACGGACGGCTTCATCAATATTGAGCGCTGCAGCTCTTACATCAAGTGCTACAGCAAGCCTTGTTTGTTCTAAAGTATCTACTGCGTTCGCAACGTCGGCCTGCGCTTGCCGTACTCGCGCTCGCGTAACGCCGCCGGTCCATATTGGTATATTCAATGTTAGCGCTGCCTGCCAATTAAGACTGTTGGAGCTGAGTCCACTGGTCTCGGCAGTGTAGTTCAATCCACCGGACACACCCAGGTTCGGTAAATAGCCGGTTCTCTGCAGTTTCACAGATGTCTCGTTCAGGCTGATAGCTTCCTGCCCCGCTTGAACCTCGGGCCTGTGCTGGTAAGCAGTCTGCACGGCGGCGGGTATGTCCACTGGTGCGCCCATTGCTGGCGGCGCACTTTGTACAACTTGCGTCGGTGTATTCAAATCTATGCCCAGGACACGGTTCAATACGCCTCTGACCTGCTCTACTCGGGTTTCTTGCTGGATCAACTGCTGTTCAAGGTTCGCCAAGTCCACTTCAGCAGTGGTCAAATCAAACTTCGGCACAGTGCCGGCTTCAAAGCGTGCCCTTGTGTTATCGAGCCTCACTCGCGACACATCCACAGCCGCCTGAGCTGTATCCTGCTGCCCACAAGCGCGCAGCAAGTCGTAATATGCTACCTTGATGTTCTGTATTAACGTTTCGGACGTAGCAAGCAAGTTCAGATACTGTATTCTGAACTGATATTCCGTTATCTGCCCGGAGAATGCCAGGCTCCTGTTGATATCAAGAGGCAAGAATGCGTTCACGCCCACCGTTGTGTTAGCCGCCTGAGTAGTGACTATCTCTGTCGCAGGCTGTCCGGCTTGTCCCGGAAAGGTGACTGTCGAACCCGGCTGTCTGAGATAAGTAACCGTGGCATTAAACGTTGGGTTAAATGCCGCTCTGGCCTCGGACACAACTGCCCTGGACCTGTTAAGCACATCAACCGCTATTCTAAGCCCGGGGTTGTTTCTAAACCCAATCTCTAGGGCTTCATCAACCGTAATCGGCCGCACACCCGCCGGGGCCGCTGTCGGGGCCGAATTGGATATCGTCGAACCCGGAAATGCGCCCGCTGGACACGCCGTCGCGTTCGTTCCAACAGGCGTCGCCGTCCCTGCCGTCGCGGGTTGTGCGGTAGTTGTTGGCGCGACTGCAGGCGGACAAGTTGTTGTTGCCTGTGCCCATGCTCCCGAATGATCGAGCGCAACCATGGCGATGCCAGTCAATGCCAGAATTGTTCTGTTCAAATTCCCTTACCTCCTACGGACCGTGCCTGAACGATAACAGCCAATATCAAGCACGTATTACTACTTCTTCAGGGGCTTTTCCTGAAAGATGCTGTCCCTAATGCCCTTGTTTAATATGTAATTGGTGAACCTTACTGTGACCTTCACCCTCTGATCCGGCTTCGATGGATTGTTTGATGGCATTTGAGCCCTTATCTCTACCGGCATATAATACTTCCCGTCGATTTTGTCATAGCGCCAATTTGTGCGGACGCCGTATGCTCCGGGAGTTTCCGTAGCCACTATCAGATTCAGTTTCTTATTCACCCACACCGTGACGCCGGGATTACCATTAGCCGAGTCCAATCTGATCACATGGCAGTCATGCCCATCCTTACATTCGGACTTCATATAGACCGGCTGTGTTCCACGCGCGAGATCCTCAATGGGATTGCCGAAGAACGTACCCTGTGGCACCATCGCCATTCCTGATTTCGCGTCAACGTGCACCTTATTCGGCTTTTTGTAATAGACGGTCATGCCCATATTATGGATGCTTAAGCTCGGGCCTTTGACATTTAACACGGCTTCCACGCGGTAATCACGAACCTTGGCATATTGCTTCTTCACAGCAGCCATCACCGCTTCGGCCGAGACATGCGCGGCCGAAGCCGCACTTGCCATCACCACAGTTGCCAATATGCAAAGAACACCTGCCCTGCGTATCACGTCAAAATGTCCTTTCGTCTGAATACCAACCCCGATGCCATAACCAGTACTGCCAGATATATACCGAGGCATACCAGCGAACTACCGATGTCCTTCCACGGTATCGGGTCCACGAATGCTCTCTGCCCCACCACCAGATGGCTGCTGAACAGATACTCCCTAATCGGTTTGAAATACGGAATCTCACCGATCACAAACATAGTAAACAGCAGCATGATCGACCCGCCGATCGCGCCGAGAGCGTTGTTCAACCAAACTCCTATGAAGAACGCTATCATACCAACCACGGACATAGCCACGGTCGTAAGCAGATACCCCAGCGCCAGCCGATTGAGGCCATCGCCTTCGGTAAACCACGCCAGCATGGGTGATGTATAAGTTGTCCGGTCAGCGAACGTGACTGCCATCAAGCCGCCGTGCCCGAAAAATATCAACCCGATTATGTAGGCCAACACTCCCAATGAGAACACCAGGCCCAATACATACACAAAACACGCCGCCAGCTTTGCGGCAAATACACTTCCCCGCGTGACAGGCCTGGAAAGCAGCGCGCGCAGAGTTCCGTCCGTGCTCTCACCGGCGAATATCTCACCAAACACCAACGCCACGAAAAACGGCATGAACATCGTAAGGATCGGCATAGCCACGAACGGTGACGCAACCACCATCCACGCCATATACTCCGCATTCGCCGGGCTGCCTACCACTCCAAAGCCTTGTCCGGCAGCCTGGCTGGTTACCATACTCCCGACATCGCCGTATTTCATCCCGAGCATAACCGCAATGCAGATCAACGCAAATGCCGCTGTGCCCAGATAGGTCCTGGGCCTGCGGGACATCTTAAATATCTCGAATCCAATCTGCCTGAGCATGCCTACGTCCCGTCTCCAGACATCAACTCTAAATAAAGTTCTTCCAGCGATGCCTTCTGCGGCACCAGCGCCGACACCGCGAAGCCGCGCTCCACCATAAACTTGTTTAATTCCGCAGCGCTGCCGCCCTTAAGCTGGACAGTTAAAGCATCATCAGAAACAGGCTCCGCATCCACCCAGGCAAGCATATTGATAGCATCGCAAGCCTCCCTGGGTTTGTCCACACGTATCTGGAAAGCGTTAGATGCTGATAGCATCTCGCTCACTTTTCCGCTGCGGATGACCTTACCCTTGTTAATGACCGCTATCCTGGTGCACGTCTGCTCCACCTCGTGCAGCAAATGGCTCGACAGGAAAACAGTCATATTCATATCTCGCGATAGTCGCCTGACCAGGTCGCGGACCTCCTTCATCCCCTGGGGGTCCAGCCCATTGGTCGGCTCATCCAACAATACCAGATCCGGCTTGCCCACAATCGATAATGCAATTGCAAGCCGCTGACGCATCCCCTGCGAATAAGCCTTGACCTTGTCCCTTGCCCGGTCGGCAAGCCCCACTATATCCAGAGCTTCTTCAAGATCTTTTCTAGAGTAATTACAACCAGTGTTCGCAAGTATGCGCAGGTTGTCGTAGCCGCTCAAATACTTGTAGAACGCCGGTGCTTCGATCATCGCCCCGACTTTACGGAGTGCGGCGCGCCTGTTGCTCCAGACCTTATTGCCAAATAGCTTCACGCTTCCACTGGATGGGCGGATCAATCCCACCATCATCCTCAGAGTCGTACTTTTTCCGGCACCGTTTGGGCCAAGGAAACCGAACACTTCCCCCGCGTTCACCTCAAGGTCCAATCCGTCCACAGCTACCAGCCGCCGGAATCGCTTGGTAAGTTTTGAAGCCGAGATCAGCATCTCCACGTCAGAAACCTACTCATTGTCTTCAGCAACCTTGCTTTCCAGCCTTTCGACATCAGCCAGCAGGGAAGATAACATCTCACGCATGCCATCTATCTTGCACAGCACTACTCCGCTGGCGGTGGGGTGAGCCATCACAAGGACCTTATCGCCCGGATTTATATTGAACTTCTTCCTAACTTCGGCTGGGATAACCACCTGCCCGCGTTCACCCACTGTTGCCGTGCCATAGAAGAAATCTTCCAATGATAACTTAGGCTTCACGATCACGCTACCTTTCTCTGAATCGTGTGTGTTGTCATGTAAATCATACAAAACATATTATCGTGTATAAGTTTGCCTGTCAATAGGGGTAGTAAAGCTCTAGTGCCGAGTTTTAATCTCGTGGTTGGTCAGCTACCCTTCGGTAGGTTCAGATGGGGTACCCGCAGCATTTGATTCGAATTCAGATATTTGCTGAAGCATTATATTGAGCAGATTACTCATATCGCCGATCTTGCACAAACCTATTATATTCGCACCCGGATGTTTCACCACCAGCATCTTATCGCCCGGGTTGATGCTCAGATCTTTCCGCGCTTCAGAAGGTATCACAATCTGACCACGTTCCCCAACGGTCACTGTGCCGTAAAAGCTGTCTTCCAATGAGAAGTTGCACTGCAATGTATGATCACCTCTATCAGGATAATGTGATTGATCATGTAAATCACACATGCATGTTATCGCTGCAATCATAGGGTGTCAATAGGGTAGAGTATAAAGTTAGGGGTATTACTTCTTATGAGCGGTCAACGAAGGATCTCAGTACAAAACCAAGATCCTTCGTCTTCGCCTAAATATGGGCTATTGGTATTGCACCAGTTCGGCAAGCTCTTTGCGCTTTTTCACTCTGGGTTGATCGGCGGAATAGCCGAGTGGGGTGAAGACGACAGGCTCGAGTTCGTCGGGGAGGTGGAGAACCTCACGCGCGGCGGCGGGATCAAACGCTCCTATCCAACATGTGCCCAACCCTTCATTTGCTGCGGCAAGGATCAGATGGTCCATCACTATGGCTGCATCCACATCGCAATGGTTCTTTGCGTCGAATGAACGCGTCCAACCGATCTGGGGTATTACACATACGCATATCACTATCGGAGCTTGGGCGAACCACTCGCCGCTATACACGCGGTTCAGTTCTTTCTCCCGACCCCGAGTGTTTATCACAATGATCTTGAACGGTTGCCGATTAGCTGCCGTGGGCGCAAGCCGTGCCGCTTCCAGCACCCGATTGAGCTTGTCGTCCTCCACCGGGTCCTGCTTATACGCCCTGACACTGTATCTGCTTCTTATCAGTTCACTGAAGTCCAATATTCTCCTCCTGCTGCCTCGCTACTCGACCCGCAGCACAGCCTTGCCGGATATCTTTCTGTCCAAGAAATCGCAAATTACCTCGCCGACCTTACTCCACGGTTCCTCTACCGTGACCTGTGTTTTCAAACGCCCTTCGGAAACCAGCGCAGCAAGCCTCGCCAGCCCTTCGCTTGCAGGCTCTTTGCCGAGTTCGTTGAAAAGGAGGAAGCCATATAGGCTGGTGCGACCGGCAGCGTAGAAGTGAGAAATGTCGATTGTGGTGGTGGCCCCGGCTGATGCGGCGATGGATACGCAGACACCATCTTTGGCCAACATCGACAGCGCGTTTCCCAGCACCACTCCTCCCACAAGCTCCACAATAATTCTGTATGGTGCATACTC
>JAJFTD010000130.1 GCA_021373255.1 bacterium | reverse complement strand
CGGCACGCTCGTCGCCACACGCAGCCCTGTTGTGCATGATCCTATTTCATATTCCGTTGCTAATGGGTTCTCAAGAACGAATATACAGGGGAATCTGGGTGATACTATCGTCTGGCGAAATGATACAACGGATGACTTTTCAATGGAGATTATAGACGACTCTGGAGAAGTGGTTATAAGTAAAACTATCCTCAAAACGCAGGAATATTCATTCAAAGAATTTCCTCAGGCGGGCTGTTACACTTACCGGAAGATGGGTTCAACGACGGTAAAGGGAACCGTTACCCTATACGGCGTTCCAACTCCGGATGGCGATTTCCAGAGCATGTCCCTGGTAACAGACCGCACGTTCTCCACACTTTTCACTATCCCGGGCACGCACAAATTCTACATTCTGAACGAGTCGGACCCGAATAAGAGCTTCATCACCGGCAGTGTAATCGTGCGATAAAGCTTTTTAATCTCTGATGGTCCTGGGTCTGTGACCCAGGACCCACCTATTGCGGATCTGTGATCCGCTCCCCATTCCCAATCTTGTGACCTTATAACTTTATGACATTCAAACCCTAAACCACTTTCTCCCGTATCACGGCGCTGGCGTAGTCCATCAACATAACTACGCCGGCGATCAGCCAAATAGCGGTAGCGGCTTGGCGCCACTGCAGCAGGTTCATATATTGGATCAATTGATAACCGATTCCGCCGCCGCCAACCAGGCCGATGACCGTCGCCATACGCACGTTGATATCCCATCGATATAAAGTGAACGCGATGAACTGTGGCACTATCTGAGGTACCACCGCGAACATCACTACCTGGAGTTCATTAGCTCCTGTGGATTTTATAGCTTCTATCGGCCCCTGTTCGATGCTTTCTATTGCTTCTGAATACAACTTGCCAAGCGCACCTACACCGTGGATCGCAAGGGCGAGCACACCTGCAAACGGTCCTATCCCTACGGCAGCCACCGCTATCACGGCGATGATCAGCACTTCGACCGACCTCAGCACACTGAACAGCCCTCGCACAACGCCATACACCAGCTTCAACGGCGGTGCGCTGGACATAAGGTTGCGGGCTCCAAGGAAGCTGAGCGGAAGTGCGAATAACAGCGACAGTGCAGTTCCGATGAATGCCAGGTAGATAGTTTCCAGCATCCTTGGGGCGGCATCGTGCAGCGTTTCGCTGATGCTCCACCCACTGGAGGCCACCTGCATCCGCGCCTGCACAAAGTAGTCACCGGGAATCTCACGCGGGTTTACAAACGATGCCTTGAACTGGCCGCCAGAGTTCGTTTTGAACTCTGCTACGTCCATCTCATCACCGGAAAGCAGGACCAGTTTTCCCACCGCATCGTGCGCGAAGTTACCGCCGATCACTGTTACCCTTTGTCCCTTAACCGCTATCAACGGCTTGATCTCTATATATGGTTTACGGCTTGCATGTCTCGATTGCTCAACAGAAATCGGCGCTCCCGGTCCAGGCACTACGAACTTGCCCGTTGCTTCTAACTTGCGCGACTTACGTGCGGCGAAGTCCGGGTGGCCAATACCTGACACAATGCTTCCGATCACTTCCCTCTGCTGCTGTTGGAATTGCGGTGTGTGTATGTCCGTCACTTTCCACGCCGCAACCACGTTCAGCACAAGTATAAGCAATACGGGGCCCATCGCTGACGACCTGCAACCCCGCGCCGAGCAATAGCCGTCCCACACGTTCCAAGCCCATACAACCGACATCCACGCTATCAGCCAGGGCATTTTCACACCATAGAATAATGCCCCCTGCGCCACCAATCCGATCAGAATCGACAAACCGCGCTTCCAATTACCCGCGTAAACTTGTCCCAGACCGGGCACAAACACACTTATTACGGCTGCAACACGCGGGCTTCGATGGCTCTTAATGCTTACATTCATCACGCTATCTCCACCTGCACAGCTTCCTCGCCGTATATCTGCTTGAACCGGGCGTCGTCAATCTCCTCGGGCAGGCCATCAAAGACGATTCTGCCTGCTTTAAGTGCGATAACACGGTCTGCATAACGCCGCGCGAGGCTGAGGAAGTGAAGATTGCAGAGCACTGTCATCCCGTCCTGCTTGTTCATTTGTTCGAGGTGATCCAATACGGAGTGCGCCGTAGCGGGGTCGAGTGAGGCTACTGGTTCATCGGCAAGTATGAGGTCGGGCTTTTGCATCAATGCACGTGCTATCCCGACTCGCTGCTGCTGCCCGCCCGATAACGCGTCCGCGCGCTGTGATTCTTTCTCACTAAGCCCGACCCTTGCCAGGCACGCACGCGCGTCGGCTGTATCTTGTGCGCCAAAGATATGGAACATGCTGGATATGGGTGAGGTATACCCAAGCCTGCCGCTGAGGACATTGGTGAGAACTGTCGCGCGTTTGACCAAGTTGAAATGTTGGAAAATCATCCCAATACGCCGCCGGATAGACCGTAGATCGCGTGCTTCTGTGACCTCAATGCCATCTAAAAGTATCCTGCCCGATGTAGGCTCCACCAGTCGATTTATGCACCTGAGCAGCGTGCTCTTACCCGAACCCGATAGCCCGATAACCGCCACGAACTGCCCTTTGGGTACCTCAAGCGACAGGTTATCGAGCGCGCGAGTGCCGTTCGGGTAAATCTTCGTCAGGTTCTCAATCTGCAGCATACTACTTATCCATCTGTTCCAGTTCTATCTTCTCAGCCTTTGCTACCTTGCGTACGGAGTCATAATCACTGTCGGTCGCGCGGACGAATCCATCAATACCATACAGGCTCATCACCGCAATCCGGCCTTCATCAGAGCTTGCCACTTTGATCAGTCCGTCGGTGATCTTTTTCACCATCGCGGGAGGCAAACCCTTGCGGACGCTCACGGTATCGTTGGGTATATCCTGGCTTTTTGCAATGATACGTGTCTTGCTCATCACGTCTTTTATGGTTCCGGCAACTTTCTCCCTGGCATCACTCACCACGCCGCCGTAGATTGCCCCGGCATCCACCTGCTTATTATAGACCGCCATCACAACCTTGTCGTGCGCACCAGCGTATATGACGTTGGAGAAGTACTTCTCGGGGTCACTTCCGTTGGTCCTGATCAAGTGCTTCGGGTAGATAGCGCCTGATGTCGACACGGGGTCACCATAGGCGAACCGCTTGTTCTTCAGGTCTGCGAGATTGTTGATTCCACTGTCATTCCTGGCGATTATAAAGCTCCAATACTTGGTGGACTTATCCCTTACCGTGGTCAGCACTACCTGTACGCCGTACTTATCGTGTGCGATAACATAGGGGATAGGCGACAGCCAGCCGATATCCACATTTCCCGCGCCCATCGCCGACACGACAGCCGTGTAACTCGTGGGCACGCTCACCTTATACTTTAGCCCGGTCTCCTTCTCCAAAAGCTCAGCCAACTTCTCCCCGCTGATCACGAGCTTCTTAGTGTCCAGTGATGGCACCATAGCCATCTTTATCGGGTTCTCAGCCGTACCAAGTGCCGCGGTAGTGGTCTTTTCTGTCTTACCACTCTTCCCACAGCCGCTCAAAACCAGCCCTACTGTCATAAGTATCACAATCAGCCATACCAAGCGCCGAAACATAATAATCCTCCCAATTGGTAATAACTTTCGCTCAATGCAAGAATGTCCTTAATCACGAAAAGAAATGGTGTCGGGTGCCAGGTGCCGGTCGAGAAGACCAAGCAAGTTGTTGTTTTGTTGTTTCGGGAAACCCTTTTCCCGAAACAACCGAACACACAACGTGACCTGACATAGCCATCACGGCTCTTCACTAGAGCATACAGCAGCATTGAACAAAACTCCAACGTACTCTTTTTGCAGTAAAGCTCTCTTTTCCTCCGACTGAGCCGTTTTATTTTGTGTTATGACCCCATGTGACAAGGGAACAGAGCCTGCTTGGTATAAGTGATAAACAGGCTCATGAATCTGCGGAGGAATTGAGATGGAACTCAGACGCTTGCATTTCTTTATACTTATGATACTCATACTCGCGTTGTGCGCGCCTGTGCGCTGTGCACAAATCGTTATGGGAACACTGGTCACGTCCCCTGGTAATTCCGATTCTATCCAACTGCGGACAGAGAGCGATACCCTGCTGGTGCAAGTCTCGAAGACTGCGAAAATCAAACGGGGTCAAGTGGGCGTGAACACTCGCTCCGTATCTCTTCGCGACCTTGCTCCCGGTGATCAAGTTACGGCGTGGGTAAGCCGCGACGGTGTTGCCGGTTCCGTTGAAGCTCTGTTCGGAGTTGTCACCGGCAACGTGAAAACTACCAAGAACGGCAAGCTGGTTCTCAGCGACGGCAGATACGTGGCAATGAGTTCACGTGTGCAGATAGTAAGTTCAGACGGCAAACTCGGCAAGATTAACGACATTAAGACGGGAATGCTGGTCAAATGTCGCGTCAACCCCGTCACGAATCAGGCTTGGACTGTCTTCGCCGCAGTGCCGGATAAGAAAACTATAGTTGTAAAGCCGGCACCCAAAAAGCTAGCCAAGCCCGTTGTGCAAAAAACATCAGCCGTCGAAAAGCCCAAGGTCACATCAGTAACCTATTCATCTCCCTCACCCCTAAAGGCGGGTGATCTGCTGACAGTAGACATTGCCGCCACTCCGGGTGGGAAAGCTATGTTTGAGGTAGATAATCTTATCTCCGCGACACAGATGATTGAAGTCTCACCGGGCTCATACCGAGCGGTGGTGACGGTTCCCAAGGGTAAGACTGTAACCGGCGCGCCTTTGCTGGCTTATGTTATGTCCAAGGGTATCAAGTCTGCCGCAGTACAGGCCAGCCGGTTGGTCACCGTTGCTACTGAAGTTGCCAAGCAGCAGGTAGTGAGTGCGCCCGCGCCCAAACCAGTCCCGGCTCCGCCCGCTCCACAGGTGACCATACCTGTAGTAGATCAGCAAAAAGCCCCCGAGCCGCAGCCTGTGCGGGACAAGATCATCCTGATGTATCCCGCTGATGGGGCGAAGATCAGCAGGGCGCTTCTGATCAAAGGCACAGCTCAGCCGGATTCAAAAGTAATGGTCACCGTTACATTCTCAAACGGCCTCTCAGGTCTCCTCAAGCTAAGCGGCTCTGTAGCTTCACAATTAGTCGCCGTGGGTAAAAATGGTGTGTTCACAATGGGACCGGTCGCGCTGGAAGGGCCACTGGCTACTCAGAGCCTGCAATTTACGATAAAAGTATATTACCCAGACCAGGACGACCACTCAACAGTGACTGTAAATGTGTTTGGGGCCAGGAACTGATTATTGGGAGCGGCGGAGGTAGCTTATGAGTCTCCGAGACCGGATGAAAGGCATATTGGATCTTGGAAAAACCGTGATCCGCGAATACTCGGCGGATAATGGTACACTCATGGCGGCGGCTATAAGTTACTTCATATTCCTGTCGTTGATACCTTTACTGCTGCTTGCGATTGCTGTGGTTGGTTTGTTACTCGGCTCTCCGGCAAATGCTGAGCGACTGATTGTTGGGCAGTTTGGCCAGTATGCCGCGACTCCGGGCACCAGGGGAATCATTGAGCAGGTGGTCAGAGGCAGCAGCGCGGCGACAGGTATTGGAATAATTGCATTCCTATGGTCCGGCACCTCCGTTATTGTAATACTCGAGATGGTCCTGAACCAGGCGTGGGAAGTGAACCAGAAGCGCGGGTTTGTTGCTCAAAGGCTGTTGGCGATTGGCGTGCTGATTGTTCTAGGTGCTCTCTTTGGCTTATCCTTCGGGCTTACAACGGCTATCACGGCGATTCGAAGCCTTGATGTTCCGATACCCGGTGGGCTCTCCTGGATATGGGATTTGCTGGGTTATCTTATCCCACCGATAATTACAATCCTGACATTTACACTACTATATAAAGTCCTGCCCAACACAAGAGTTCCTTGGCGGTCAGCGCTCATCGGTGGAATCTTCGCGGGTATCCTGTGGGAAATCGCAAAGATCGGCTTCAGTTTCTACGTCACCAACATTGCAAATTATAGCAGGGTGTATGGTTCTCTCGCTGGCGTGATACTCCTTCTTCTTTGGATATACTATTCGTCAATTATCACAATCCTGGGCGCGGAATTATCTTCCGTTAAGGTCGGGAGGGTTTCTGAACAGAGGTGATATGTCAGGCATTATAATAAGGCGAGCCAATGAGGCAGACGTTACCGACATTACCCGCATCTACAACTACGCCATCCTCAACACAACAGCTACCTTCGATATCGAGCCAAAGACCATCGAAGACCGAATGCAGTGGTTCCACAGATACGGTGATGAATATCCCCTGATAGTCGCCACAGTTGACGGCAAGGTCGCCGGGTGGGCGCTTATTCGACCATTCGGCCAGCGAAAGGCTTACCGCTATACAGTTGAAAACGCGGTCTATGTCGATTGCGACTACCAGGGCAAGGGCGTCGGCACGGCACTTTTGTCTGAGTTGATCTCTTTAGCCACCGACAAGGAATACCATGTGATCCTGGCTCTGATCGTAGGCGGCAACGAATCCAGCATAAAGCTGCATGAAAAGTTCGGGTTCGAGCAGGCAGGTGTGATGCGCGAGGTAGGCTGCAAATTCGACCGATGGCTGGATATTATAATTCTTCAAAAGATACTCAAGTAGACGGAAAGGTGCCAGGGGCCGGGTGACAGGTGCCGGTCGAAGAGACAACGTACGTTGCTTCGGACTGCGAAGCTGCCGAAGCCGCCGGACCCACAACGTAAGCGGAATCAGCCAACGCGCAACGCGACCCGTACAAGGCAAAGGCGGGACCGGTAAATTGCTCCATCCCGATCCCGCCCCAACCCGGGTAACTACGAGGCTATTCTCAAGCCTTCGGCGTGCTTATGGTCCACATTGCTCAGCCGGGTGCCTAACAGGCATCCCACGGTAGGCTGCAGCACGCCCTTGAAGAAAGTAGTCCAGCGCAGCTTTCTTTTGCATACGCAGCAGACTTCGTGGCGCTGGTCGTTCTCCGAACCACACCAGAAGCACTTCACCATTTTATACACGCTCCCTCCAAAGGTGATGGGACCTGCAAGGGGCGCAGGAGCCACCGAGCGTTTTTGCTGCACAATTCGTACCAACAAGCCCAACGGTGGCATTCATGAGGATAATATCCCCACTGACTTTCTGCTCGCTTGCCTGCCACATTTACCCAGCGACCATAAGGTTCAAACATCAGTCAAACAAGCCGGGCTGTAAACCTCAGCCGTTCATATATATTGCTGAGTTTGGCAAAGCAGGTTAAACGAATTGCTCTGACTAACTACTTACTTATGGAACCTCGCGCGGATCTTCACATTCACTCCACAGCCTCAGACGGCATGCTTACCCCTACACAGGTGGTTGAAGCGGCTGCTCAGGCTGGTTTAGCTGCGGTTGCGTTGACCGACCACGATACCGTAGCCGGGATCGACGAAGCGCTCGCTGCAGGTACACGACTTGGCGTGGAGGTCGTGCCTGCGATAGAAATCAGCTCTACTCATGCCGAGAGGGTTGAGGTCCACATCCTCGGTTATTTCTTTGACTACAAAGCCCCTGATTTGGTAGACCGCCTGGAGTTCCTCCGCAATGCCCGTTGGGAGCGCGCAAAGCAGATAGTGGAGAAACTTAATGCCGTGGGCGTGCCTGTGGAGTTTGACCGCGTAGTAGAGATCGCGCGGGGTGGGGCTATAGGCCGTCCGCATGTCGCCAGAGCGATCTGCGAGGTTGGTGCGGCGGGTTCGATTGATTCTGCATTTGGCCATTTTCTTATAGAAGGTTGTCCTGCCTATGTGCCGAGGTATAAAGTAACGCCGTTTGAGGCTATCGATATGATTATTGCAACCGGTGGCGTCGCAGGTTGCGCTCATGTGGCCAAACTAAAGAGAGACGAACTACTTGTCGAGATGATCAAGCATGGTCTTCGCGCCATAGAGGTTCGCCACCCCGACCATAGTTCTGTCGGTAGAAAATTTTACACGCGTTTCGCCAAAACTCGCGGCCTCATTGCCACGGGCGGCTCCGATGCCCATTATTTCGGTTCAGAGAATCGTCCGGGCATTGGTGATGTAACTGTCCCCTACGAAATCGTCTCCCAACTTAAACAGGCTTCCCACGGCGCGTGAAGTTTGTCAAAATCGGGGTAATAATGTCCAGAACGGCGAAGCCTGCGGATTTCGTGGGCACCGTCAGTCCATTATGCCTAACTTTTGTATGAGGAGGGAGTCCCTATGGCCAAGGGAGTTCAGGGCGAGGTCAGCCCGGCAGTGGC
>JAJFTD010000114.1 GCA_021373255.1 bacterium | reverse complement strand
CGTGTAGTGTGCATACGGCTGGCAGGTTAGCGAAAAGGGCTGCGTACCATAGCACAATCCAGCCCGCGAATGTGCCTGCTGTTGCCCATTTCGCACCCAGCACAAGCGAGTAAAGCCCCTCACCCCAAAGCGCCACGGCTACCGTCGGGATTGCCGCTAACCCCAATAGCGCGAGCGTAGTGCGCTTCATGCTGTGTGCCACGCCCTTGATATTGCCTGAGTTCAACATTTCGCTGGTCCGCTGGTAGTAGACCTGGCGCAGCGACTCCATAACCAGGTTCATCGGCATCTGCAGAGTTCGGGTGGTAATAGAATAAAATCCCGCAATAGCCGGGCTGTACATGGCGGACAGCAGCAGGATCGGGACGCACTGCGAGAGCTGGCTCAACATATGCTGAGGGGCGTTGTATAACGGGAAGTCTTTATACTCGCCCGCATGGTGCCTAATTTCTGTCCAGGAAAGACTATGCCGGATCAGGCTGAGGTCACCTTTAATTGTCTGCCCCAGCAGCGTTACACAGGCCACTGCATCGCCAAGCATGTTTCCGACGATCAGCCCCAGCGGCGATGATATAGCAAACCCAGCAGCCATCTGGTAACCGTTCATCGACATTGACCGGCAGACCTGGGACACGGAGTTGCGCCGGAACATCTTTCTCCGGGTGGACCACGCATAGAGTGTCTGAGCAACAGCCGCGATCAGGCACGAGAACGGCAGGATGACCAGCCAGTCCCTGTGGTGGTGAATGACGGGAATGCCAATCATCCAACCTGCGAGAAGAAGCACAGCAACTAATGCCGACAACACACCTGCTGAGATCAATGACGCCGCAGCGAGATTAGCCGAAGCCTTATCTTCGCGGGGAAGTATCAGTGCAGCTTCATACCTTAATGTGATGACTGGAGCTATCATTCCGACAATTGACAGATACACTCCGAACTTGCCGATATCGCTGGGGCTGTAGAGGCGCGTGATGACCGGCGTGCACGCCACGGATACCGTCTGCGCAAGCGCGCTGCCCGTGCACAAAATCAGGACACTGCGCAGAAACTTGGACTCATATGCCCTGCGAATGCCGGTTTTCACTTTCCAGTCCACTGCTGAAGTCAATCCCAATATAATTCCTTCCTGCCCGGCCTGGCTACACTCCGCCATAGATCTTCCAACTGCGAAAACACCACGGGCGCTGAATACATCTCAGCACGCTCGCGGGCAAGTGACCCGAGCTGCCACCGGCGGCTGGTATCGCTCAACACATCGGAGAGCGCAGCCGTTAACGCGTCGACTTCACCCGGCTGGACGCATATCCCGCAAGGTTCCTCTTTGCACCATTCGAGCATATCCGGTATCGCACCGACACACGATGCCACCACGGGAACCCCGCAGGCCATCGCTTCGACTACGGCATAAGGGAACCCCTCGCTCATGCTCGGCAGCGCGAGCACATCACTCTCGGAAATGCATTTGATGGCCTCAATCCGATCAACTTCACCATGAAACTCCAGCCACGAGCCTCCATCACGAGATGCTGCCAGGGTTTCTAGTTGAACCCGATAATTCTTCTCCACTGGCCCAATGATGTCGAGAACTACGTTCAAGTGGCCGAGCCTGGCACATGCCTCCACCAGCAGCCCTACCCCTTTGGCTTCGACTACGTGTCCCACAAACACAACATGAGGCTCGCGCGAGCTTACCTCACCCGCCTCAGACAACGTTGCCTCTCCGAGATCAACTGGGTTAGGCAGGGTCAGCACATCGACACTCTTCGCCGCGTCTCGTATATACTGCTCAGACTCACCCGTGAGCACCACCACCCGGTCCGCCAGGTTCATAGCACGCCGGATCAGCCGCCATTGCCAGCCACCGGTTCGTATTACCTCCGGCAGAAAACCCATATGATAATGAATAACAGTCCCGATCCCGAGTCGTTTGGCCATGCGCAAAATGGCAATGTCTTTGATGGTAGCGTAGCTGCCGCTGGTATTCAGGTGCAGCACGTCCGGCTGGTATTTCTCGATTGCTGTGCGGACCCTGCGGATATCCCGCAGAGCTTGCAATGACCCGCCGGTAAGACGAACGACCGACGCCAGGTTCTCAGCAGCACGCCACCTTACCGCTGTGTCCACCACGTTTATTTCAATCTCTGGCCTACTATCTGCTTCGCGCGTCACGGCAACAGTCCACGACCCAATGCCGCTGGTCGGCGGAGGCAGTGGAGATACCAATAGAATATTGAGTGCAGCATCATTCATCGCCCCGCCTCCTCAAACGCCGAAGTGAACCTGTGCCCACAACTCTGCGCCGCAGTTCAGGGTTGCCTCTGACATCTGCCAACTCCACCGGCTGCCGGACCCGCTTAATAGCCCCGCGTATCATCCGGCTATTGAGCCATAGATCATTCAAGGGTATTGCCTTTCGGCGAAGCATCAGGAAGACGTTGGGGCGGCTCGATTCCACGAAGAACGCCGCCAGCACAAGCATGTTCCAGTTCGGTCGAGCCAGTATGGACACGGAAGCCAAATCAGTGAGGAGAGAAAGGCCAACAATCGCCAGTGCAGCCACGTGCTGGGGACGCTTTAGCTTGATCGCATAGACGCCAATCATTAGAGGAAATAAGTAATATGCCAGTGTTCCAAGCAAGCCTGTGTTAGATAGCAGTTCGGTATAGTTGCAGTGTGAATAAGTGCCATAGGGCGCTATCCTGGCATATTGCCCGAAACCGTACCCAAACCAGGGCTTCTTAAGCCATAGATCGATTCCTGTTGCGATCATGGCGTGCCGGATATCACTGCTGTGCTCGCCACCCTCACGCAGCATTAGCATGCGCTGTATTGTGCCCACTCCACTGACCGATTCGCTGGACAGATTGGCGCTCGGCCAGACCAACACTGCAGCAATTATCAGGACCAACCCGCCAAGCAGCAGCATTCCCGCGAGGTACCGTCTTCTGGATTGCCGAATCAGGACAACTATGGCATAAACTGCGAATATAGCCACCGCAAACAGTGTCTTTCGGCTTCCAGTGAAGATAATTGCTGTCCCGATTAGCCCAGCAGCGAGGGCGATATTGAACACAGATACACGCACCGATTTTGGAGGCGGGCTTGCAACAATGAAAGCACATGAGGCGAGGTAAACTGCGGCCAGATTAGGGTTGCTGAACGTGCCTCCAGAGCGGGCAACGACATCCACCATCTGCTCGGGATTCTGTATGGCAGCCACAATCACCATCGCGGACCCCGCAAGGGCCGCCCAGAAAATGGTTCGATAGGACAAGCCATTATGCAAGGCAAGCCACAGCGCTATTGCCCCGAATATGGCCGAAAGGGTAATAGAGCCATAGGTCCATGCCAGCGGTAGGTAAGGCGCCCAAAGTATTGACGCAACCACCACAACGCCGAAGCCGAGCGGGGCCCAGAGCAGACGTGGGATGACCAATCGTCCGGTGTGGACAAATCTCAGTGCGAGCACGCACCATAGTGCAAGAGCGGTGATCAGGCTCAGGCGTGATAACGTTGGACTCGACTCGAACAGCGCATAGCCTGTCAGGTAGACAAACGATAGCACGTTTATCATCACCCCATAGAAGCCGTTTTCTGAATGTCTGCTCTTACTCATAATCTTCCTTCACTAATGTGGGCTGAACCAAAAGCACTTCTTGACGAACCTGGCTGCATCACGGACCATAGTCCAAACGCCGCTCGCTTTAATGACCAGTTCGCTCTCACTGGCATCTCCACTGATGTAGATTCTTTTTAACTTGAACGGGTCGGTAGCAAGGGTGTTGAACCCATAATCGACTGTAAATGCACAGCGATACCCCGTTTTTCTGGCCAGTTCAACCTCCCTTTCACCATAGTCACCATTCGGGTACGATAGCGATTGGACCGACAAATCATAAGCCGATTCCAAATCCGACTTGCATTGCCCTATCTCAATACCGGCGCGGCAATCATCACACTTCGGCAGGATCGGATGAAAAACCGTATGCGCCTGGAAATCAACAAACTCTTTCATCTCCAGTATTTCCTCTCGCGACAGCGCCTGCCGCTCCTGGTGCTCCAGTTCTTCATCAAAACCAACCCTGCGAAGCCTTTGAAGGCGTTCAGAGTCATCAAGCTCTTTTAGTCTCTCGATTGTCATACACGGCAGGCCGGACATAAACCAGAAATGCCGCCGCGTGCCCACTACGCCGCTGCAAATGAATATCGTCACCGGAACTCCGTGTTGCCTGATCACCGGTAGCAGACGATAGTTGCTCTTGTGCCCGTCATCTATCGTAATCAACAACGGCTTAGCAGGCAGATCGTGCTGTGAACTGCCGTCCCTAACTGCGAGGTAATCCTTTAGCGACACCAGGTTATATCTAGCCTTAAGTACCCTGATATGCCTCTCAAACGCCTCAGGGTCGACCTCGTGGAACATCAGGACAGTCAGCTTCCGCCGCTGGCACAGTTCACGGGTCAGCCACGGCACACCCGAGCACCGCAGCGCAAAACATCCCCAATGTCTCACCAATCGCTTAACACTACTTCTCACTATGCGCTTCCCAGTAAGATTTGGAGATATGTATCCACTGCTCGGTCCAGATCGAACCGGTCAATCGCCTCTGCAGAGACCTGCCTTGATTCAGGATCATCAAGCGATTCCAGCATTGCCCGGTATAGCGCATCAATGTCACCCACTGGGACCAGTTTGCCGTAGCGCCCGCCTTGGAGTATCTCTCTAGGGCCGCTTTCACAGTCGGTGGAAATCACAGGTGTTCCCACCGCCAACGCTTCTATTAGTGCGTTAGGCAGCCCCTCAAATATGGACGACAAAACAAACAGCGCCGAGCGTGCGACATAACCGTGCGGATTGTCGATGTGCCCCGGCATCAGCACATCGTCCTGAACACCCAGCTCCACAGTCAGCAACTTCAGCTTCTCGCGATCGACCCCCTCACCGAGTATCACCAAATGCGCTTCTCTGTACCGGCGCAACTTCGCGAACGCGCGGAGC
>JAJFTD010000111.1 GCA_021373255.1 bacterium | reverse complement strand
CATATCAGTAAACCAATATGCCATCCACAGCAGATTCTTAAGGCATCACATGCGCATTCACATCACTATACACTTGTCAATGAACACTTCCTATCACCATCAAGGTGATAACACCAAGCCGATATTGGCCCGGCACGGAAGTATATTATACAATCTCTCAGAGCCATTGTCAAGCTCTTTTGAGATCTTAAATTAGCAGTTTTTCAACTGCCAATACTGGTGGAGGCTAGCGGGATCGAACCGCTGACCTATTGCGTGCAAAGCAATCGCTCTCCCAGCTGAGCTAAGCCCCCGTCTAGCCTCAAAGTCGCAAAGAAAACCTGGCTAAAATCGCACAGCATAACTTTCTGACTTTTCGACTTATGGTGGGCCTAGTTGGAGTCGGACCAACGACCTCACCCTTATCAGGGGTGCGCTCTAACCAACTGAGCTATAGGCCCATGTATAAAACCAAGACAACAAAAAGGGAAGACGAATCGTCTCCCCGCATTTCTCAAGGAACACTTTCGTCAAAGAGCCGATATTCTACACGCTAATGATCGTCGTAATCAGCATAGGCTCCCAATGCGTAGCTCTTGGCCACCGCGCGAGATATATTATAATCCGTGGCGCCAAATGAGTCAAGGGCTAAAGAAACATTGCTTTAAAAAAAGTCATGATTGGCTGCTATGCTGCGTGGCATAGGACTTGTTCAGTAAATTCCAAGAGCCGCAGCAAGCTTACCAAAGCATCGAAAGATGTGCATGACACATTTGATACACCGCCCCCGGCTACACACAGTAAGCACGCAACAAAGGAAATACAACAGCATCGCAATAAAACTTGACGCGGCCACATAACACCTATTCCCTAATCTCGCATTTACCCCGAACCGTTGCCGAACTTGTGCAACTCCATAAAAGAATGCGGCTTTAACCCGAGCCGTGCATCTTAATCGCTCCTCACTCGGACAATGGTCCACAATAACGCTCGGCTCCCAGCAAATTGTATTCCCGGCTTTTCGTATTCGATCGCACATCTCGGTATCCTCGCCCACCAATCGCTTGGATCCGCTACACCCTAGATCTTCTCGAAAACCGCCAATTTGTTGAACTAGTGAGCGTCGAATAGCCATGTTCCCGCCCCATACATACTCCCCATTCACCATAAAACGGCGTTCACACCCAAGATTCAAGCCCAAATCAGCACCCTGTTTCCCACCATTCGACACATCAACCACTCTTCCACCAATTATGTCAGCAGTTGTTTCTTTTAAAGCCCTAAACAACAACTGTAGCGCATCTGGTCTAGCGACAGCATCATCATCAACAAACCACACATATTCGCCACGTGAGATCTCTACCCCCCGATTTCGGGCAATCGACAGCCCCTGCCTTGTTTCGCGGACATAAAGTATTTTCACTGGCGTCCCAACCGTCATCTCACGCACAACACTAGGAGTTTCATCGGTCGAATTATTATCTACAACCACCACTTCGTAATTCGACGGGTTAATTGTCTGCTTACAAAGTGATGTGAGGCATCTGCGCAGCAGTTCGCATCGATTCCACGTACACACCACAACTGATATAATTGGATCGTCCAAAAACTACCACCTCCTCGCCAGCGACTTACCGACACATGCACTCATCCCCACCATTATCTGGGCGATCCAACCCAGCGGTTTGCACCTTTCAGGAAACGCACACCACGCCAGGAATATAAGCCGGCACAGCTCACGTCTCGACCCACCAGATATCAACACCGACCGAGCTCTGGACAAAAGCAGGTCACTCTTTGCTTTGGCCAACGATCTACGTGCGATCTGCACATGCCGACGGTCAGTAGATGCAGTCATTACTTTGGAAAACATACTCACCAGGCCAGCATATCCGGCTATCTTATTACAGCTACTGCTGTCAATTCTTATCCGATAACGGACTACCGGTTCCCACACACCGCAGGTTAATCCACCACGCTGAAGTATCCTTATCCAAACATCATAATCCTCATCGGCGGTAGACTTTGCATTAAACATTCCAATATCAAGCAGATCCTGCCGCCTCACCATCACCGAACTCGTCCACAGGCAGTTCCGATCAAGGAGCCTACAGAATATATCTCCATCAGGAAACTTACGCCGATCACGATAAAATGGTCCAATGTCACCATGTTCATTGAACTCAATGCCATTCGCGAAAACCAGTGATACATCAGAATTTGAAGCGATCAGATCAACCTGGCGCTGCAATTTATCCGGCATCCACAGATCATCGGAATCCAGCATAGCGACCCATTCTCCCGAGCCCGCCAGTATACCTGTATTGCGAGCGACACTAACCCCAGCGTTGGCTTGGTATATGTACCGAAACCTCGAGTCACTTAAAAACGGCTTCACACATTGAGCTGTAGCGTCTGTTGATCCATCGTCAATGACAATTACCTCAATATTATCGTACAACTGGGTTGCTGCTGATTTCAAAGTATCTTCAATATATTGCTCGCCATTGTAAGCGGGAACGATTACTGTGACAAGTGGGTTATCACTCATTTCTTTTTGTGCCCCCTCAAGCAACCATATTGATATGTTCTCTTCTAAAACATTCATTTCCTGCGATAATGACAACCATATATGCTGAATGTAATGGGTAATATTAAGAGCAACCATCGAATCATATTTAAACGCAGCCTTTCAGCAGATCGCGAGTATCTGTGCTTCCCATAAAACGCGAGGTTGGTTTCACTGTAATGATGAAAGCACCTACTCACTTCCTGTTATCGGGATGCACGTCCTATTTAAGCCGGGGCGATGAGGCTATCGTGCGCGGTACTATGGCAGTGCTTCGTAACACATTTGGCGATGATATATCTGTTACCCTGGCATCTTTCGGTAAACGAAAAGTTATCGCTAAACAAGCAGCTGCGGAGTATGATAAGGCGATCCATCACGTGCCATTTGCGCCCGCGCTATTGTCCAGACCCGGCATCGAGACGAGACTCAATAAGGCCATTCATACCCATTTTCCGTTTCATCCAACGATGCTTACGAAGCCTCTGCACAAAGCACGAGCATCCGTAGTGCTTGCTGCCGATAATTATTCGCTCTACTACGGCATCCCCCAACGCTTCATCGAGATCGACCGCTATATACAAAGTTTCCAAGTGCCGCAGATACTATGGGGGGCCAGCATTGGTCCATTCGACGATGAGCCGGAGTTTGCACGGGAGATGCTGAGCCACATTTCACGGATGTCGTGTGTTCTCGCGCGTGAATCACTGACCGTGGACTACCTCCGGCGTAACAGCATAATCGGCAACGTGCGCGAAGTTGCGGACCCAGCATTTGTTATGGAGCCTATGGAACCACCCGCGTGGAAAATCGACTTCCCTATCGCCAAAGACATAATAGGAATCAACCTAAGCGCACTACTTGCACGGTATGTGGTGAACGGTGATATGCACGAGTGGATACAGCGATGTACAGAGGTTGTGGTGGCAGTCAGTCGAACGTTCGGACGGGATATCATACTGATCCCCCACGCTACATCCTCTGATATCCAGAATAACGACTGGTATCTGCTCAACGAAGTGGCGAAAGTTGCAAAACCAAAAGTTGCAGGGGCGGTGATTGCCGTAGGGGATAATCTGTCCGCGCAGGAAAGTAAGTGGCTGATCGCCAAGTGCTCCGTTTTTGCCGGAGCTCGAACCCACTCTACAATTGCCGCAATTTCGTCGAAAGTGCCCACACTGAGCATTGCCTACAGTACGAAGGCAAAGGGAATCAACCAGGACATATTCGGTTCACAGGAATATTGCATTGACATGCATGATATACGCCCCGAGACGATAGTGGCAAAGATCGGCATGTTGATCGAACGAGGTGAAGGCATCAAAGAACATCTCACGCAGCGGCTTCCTGATATAGGATCACGGGCGCTGTTGGCCGGCAGCATTCTGCGTGAAATCATCGATACATCGACTAACTCGCATTATTCCTGATTGTAGGCTGAGGAAAAACATTCATTGATCATATCTGACATCCGAACGCGCCAATTTGAGGGAGTTACTGAACTTGCTGCAAGAATCGTTTCCGACACCGCGCCAGGCCAAAGTTTCGATGCATGGTTCCGATTTTCGATTCCGCTGCCTGAGTTGCAGATAGTGGGAGACCCATTCCTGGCAGCATTCCTGCTTGGATGTATGTATGATGGTGAAGACCTGCATGTGAATTCTCCAGTCTCAGCCAAGATGCTGGAAGCGATGGATGAACAGCAGTCGACATTCGCGTCGTGGTATCCTGACTGCATGAAGAAAATCGCGATAACCAGCACTGAAACCCACGGGCAATTGCGTTCGAGTAGGACCAGCCGCACTGGGTGCTTCTTCTCCGGCGGGGTAGACTCGTGGTATTCGTTTCTCAAGAACCAGGACGAGGTGACTGACCTTATTATCATCAATGGGTTCGATATTCGTGCTGGTAATGATACGGTCTGGGACAGGACCAGGAATGCCGTTGAAACTGCCGCAGTTGAGTACGATAAACAGATGATCGCTGTAAACAGCAACATTTACACACTCACCGAGAAAGCCTGCCCTGTATGGGGACGGCGTTTTAGCGGGAACTTCTACGCCTCCGTTAGCCACGGAAGTGCGTTGGCATCTGTGGCGTTAGGTTTGCAGAGCGTGCTCGACAAGGTGCTTATTCCATCCTCATTCATTACAGCGGAGCTTCGTCCCTGGGGATCAAACCCGCATATAGATATACTGTGGGCTTCGGAAGACCTTACTATCATCCACGACGGCTGTGAATCAACCAGACTCGAAAAGACCAGGCGCGTTGCGGCATCCGACCTGGCGTTGTGCACTCTACGAGTCTGTTCCAACAACGGACGGGGCGATTATAACTGCTGCACTTGCGAGAAGTGTGTTCGCACAATGCTGACACTGAGGCTTTTCGGAACGTTGCACCGATCAAAGAGCTTTGACAGACCGTTGAATCTGCGTTATGTGATGTGTATGAACCAACCGTCGAGCGAATCCTTGTCACTGCATCGAGATATATTAGAGGCCGCTCGTACCTCGGGAGACATCGAAGTGATGTATGCGGAGCAAGTGATGTTAGGTGACAAGAGATCCGTATATAGAGTTATGCGCCGTGCCGGCAGGAGTGTTTACAGATTCTGCAGGCGTATGATCCATAAGCGGATACGGATAGCTGTGGGTGGGATGGCGGTTCGGGTATGGGAGGCACTCAATAAGCGGCAGGATTAGGATGTGAGTTTCTCAAGTGCTGAAAGAAATGTCGCTGCGGAATTAGCCCAGGAATATTTGGTTGCCTGGAGGAAGCCCTTTACTTGGAGTTCATGCCGCAAGGTGGTGTTGTTCTCTATGTTCACCAGGGCGTCTGCAAAGTCTCTTGTCTGGCTAAGATCCACATATCTCACTGCCTCCCCGCACACCTCCGGCAGTGAACCGTTGCGAGTTGTAATCACCGGACAGCCTAGAGTCATTGCTTCGAGTGGAGGCATTCCGAACCCCTCATAACGAGATGGATAAACTAATCCAAGAGCATTCTCATAGAGATTCAGCATTTTCTCATCACTTACGCAACCGGTGTCTTCTATAATGCCGCGCCTGACACCGTCCGCCACGACCTGCGCCATTTTATTCGACCAACCGCGACTTCCTGTTATCACCAGCCTTGACGATAGGCGACCGCTATCGTGCAACTGGATAAACATCGGAATCAGAACATCCAAGCCTTTTCTTTCTGGATCATATCCTCCAGTGTTCAGAAAATAAGGGTTTACCTTTGGTTTGAGTGCCGGCTTTCTAGCACTCGGCTTATAACGACACCCGGCTGGAATGACGATGGGTTCCGTTTTCAGATCGAAGTGAGCCATGATATCTTTCTTTGAGATTTCGGAAACAGTGACCAGCAGATCGCAACGATTGATGTCACGTTGAACCCGCATTTTATACTTCTCAACTGCTTCGTCTGATTCCAGGTATCCTGGCAAGATCAATGGAAACACATCGTGAAGTATCATCACTTTTCTGCTCTTGATACCGAGTGGAATATGACCATTATTAGGGAAGTGGACAATCTGTGGCTTTATAGTCGCAGTGGTAGCCGGCAGCACTAACCGCCGCCACCACCGCCCTGACATCTTAGTACCCATGCCTATAGTTTTGATCTCCTGAGGCAACTCCACCCTGGGTGGGCACTGGTGAACTGCGATTACTGTTAAATCCGGGTCTATGGCAAGACATGCGCGGTAGAGCCCAATGGTAAGTGTTCCAACCCCATCCAGCGGCCTTTCTAATACCGTTGCGTCCAACAGCACCTTCACGTAGCAACCTCTGAATGTATTATGCTCATCAATACACGCACAAAAAAAGACCGGATTACTCCGGCCTTAGTTTTATTGTTCCTTAAGATCTGAATAGTGTGAGCTTGATGGTATGAGTTTACCGACCTAGGATACTCCGGCCGCAGAAAATCTTGTTCTGGCCTTAGCCAACCGTTATCTACTGCTCTCTTATCCTTAGAAAGGAGGTGATCCAGC
>JAJFTD010000073.1 GCA_021373255.1 bacterium | reverse complement strand
ACGGCTGAGATGCCTGGTGTGTATCTGGAAGGCGAGTTCGATATCGCAGGGTGCATAGTGGGCATTGTAGACCGCAAAAAGATCGTCGACGGCTCAAACGTCCAGCCGGGAGACGCCGTCATCGGGCTTGCCTCCTCAGGGCTGCACACGAACGGCTTTTCGCTGGTTCGCAAGCTTCTCTTCGAAGACCACGATTATAAGGCAGACCAGTATGTGCCTGAGCTGGGCGCGGTGCTGGGAGATGTGCTGCTTGCGCCGCATAAGTCCTACCTCAAACCCGTGTCTGCATTGATGAAAGAATACGACATTCACGCTCTAGCCCACATTACTGGCGGCGGGTTCTATGGCAACATTCCGCGCGTGCTACCGCTGGACTGCCAGGTGACCGTTGAGCGCCGTTCCTGGGCTGTGCCACCTATATTCCAGCTCATTCAGCAACTCGGCAACATCGACCCAATGGAGATGCATCGCACATTCAATATGGGAATCGGGATGGTGCTGGTGGTTGGCAGCGAAAACGGCATGGAGATTGTTGAGAAGCTCGGGGAAATGGGCGAGTCTGCGTGGATTATCGGTAATATTCACAAGGGCAGCCGAGAGGTTACAGTGATATGATCCGCATTGCTGTGATGGTTTCCGGCCAGGGGCGCGGAAGCAATATGCAGGCGATCATAGATGCGTGCAAGTCCGGGAAGATCAATGGGCAGGTGGCGCTGGTGATCGGCGTAAAAGACGACGCCCCCGCTATGGAGCGCGCTCGTGGCGAGGGTGCGAAGACCATTACCCTCGCGCCTAAGAACTTCGATACACCCGAGGGCTACGATCACGCCATCCTTAATGCGCTAACTGAGAATCGCATCGACCTTATCTGCCTGGCAGGCTATATGCGCGTGCTGGGGCAGTGCGTAATAGACGCTTATCGCAACCGGATTATGAATGTCCACCCAGCTCTGATACCCTCGTTCTGTGGCAAGGGTATGTATGGACACCACGTGCACGAGGCTGTTATAGCACGGGGAGTGAAGTTCACGGGTGTTACTGTGCACCTTGTGGATGAAGACTACGACACCGGGCCGATCATACTTCAGTCTATTGTCCCTGTGGAAGAAGATGACACCCCGGACACCGTAGCCGCCCGTGTCCTCAAGCACGAACATCAGACCTATACCGACGCTGTAGCCCTGTTTGCGGAAGGCCGCCTCAGGGTAGTAGATCGAAGAGTCAAAATAATTGAGAGTTAAGAATTAAGAACTAAGAATGAAGGGAGGGTATATCGATAAGCCAAGCATCGGCGCACATGCCATCCTTTCCCCAACTCATAATTCTCAATTCCTAATTCTTCATTGTGTTAGGGTTGTTGCGTGTATACTCTGCTGATTGTAAATCCGGCTTCTGGGCAGGGACGAGCGGCGCGGGAAAAGCGCAGGCTGATAGACAGGGCATCGGACTTACTACATTATCGTGTGGAAGTGACTTCAAGCCCTGATGATGCGTTCACGCTTGCTCGACATGCGCAGGAGTATGGTTATGAATGTGTTGTGGTGGCGGGAGGTGACGGCACCATCAACCAGGTAATCAACGGCCTCGGTGATTATAACATTC
>JAJFTD010000061.1 GCA_021373255.1 bacterium | reverse complement strand
CCTGGCGGATGAGATCATCACGCGAAGCAGTGTGGACGATGTCGTTTCGCCTGAACGCATACGTGACGAAATGCTGGAATTAGGCGCAATGGTGGCGAACGGGTCGTTTGTGCCGGTGTTGATAACCGACGAGCGCGGTCGCGGCATTATGGCTTATCCCATGCCTACGGTGCAGTATCCCCTCAGCCAGCAGCACGCGCGAGCTTCGATCAGTGAGACACTGGATGTGCTGTTCAGGTCGCTTGTTACTCGCACCAAGTTGGAAGATGAACGCACCGGGCTCATGACTACGGTCCGGCGTGCGGCGGCTTCACGAAAGCAGGCGCTTAAGTCAATCGAGAAGACAGTGGCCGAGGCAGCTAATGCTGAACGTTATAGGCAGACTGGTGAACTACTGCTCGCGAACCTGCACACGATAGAAAAAGGTTCAAAGTCTGTACTTCTAACAAACTATTTCGACCCTGATCTGGCTGAGATCAAGGTCGAATTGGACGAAAAGCTCACGCCTCAGCAAAATGCCGAACGCTATTTCAAACGTTATCAGAAGTCCAGGGATGCGCAAGCAACCGCAGAGGCTCGCAGAGAACGTGTGCTCAGAGACCTTTCGGCGCTGGATTTGGCTGCGCGGGATGCTGAAGCCGCAAAGACAGTCGACACCCTGAAAGCACTGCGTAAATCCCTTATTGAGCGGGACTTACTTAGAGCCGAGGTTGAGCAGGAAAAGCACATCGAAGAGTTCGGTGGTGAGCGGATCAGGAGGTTTTACACTCCTGAGGGTTGGGAGATTCTCTATGGTGAAAATTCAAAAGCCAATGATTATCTCACCCAGCGCGTAGCCCGGCCAAATGATATCTGGCTGCACGCACGATCGATCACTGGAGCCCATGTAGTGATCAGGACAGCAGGCCATTCAGGTAACATTCCGCACCCTGTGCTGAACCAGGCAGCGAAGATAGCCGCCCAAAACTCGGACGCCAAGCATTCTTCACTTGTGCCAATAGACCACACTCTTCGCAAGTATGTCCGCAAGCCGCGAGGTTCAGCCCCCGGATTTGTGATCTATAGAAACGAGAAGACAATAGATATAAACCCCAAAGCCTGATAGCTTTGGAAGCATATATGTAGAAAAACAGGCCGCCGGGAATCCTCGGCGGCCTATCATTGTTTGAGTTGATATTACGACTACTGGTGCACGTCACTCATTCCGCTGACATAGATCACCGGTGAGTAAGTATCGGCAGAATCGTCGTATTTCAGGCCAACCACACCGTCCACAGTCACGTAGCTGGGAGCAGTACTCCAACCGTGATTGGCGCCGTTGGGCAGGACTACTGTCAGTCCGGAGGCAGAACCGTCATCAAGGGCAAAGCTGTTGCTTGTGCCCACTATCAGGGACGGCTTGCCCCATACCTTAACGAGAAGGCCAACGTTGTTCAGACCGGTTCCATTACTGCTGCCGACCTGACTGGATGCGTTACCACCCGCAACTGCCTTGTTGACCAGGCCAAGCGGCTTGATCGTAACAGATCCGGCTGTAGCATCCACCAACGTGGCATCGATATATCGTTCGCCGTTATCGTTAGTTTGTAGTGTTCCAACGATGGTAGCCTTATAACCTGCTGTATAATTAGCAGCCGAAGGCTCGGTAACGCGCATTCCGATAGTTCTCAGATCGTTTTCGATATAGAATGCGCTGCCGGTGTCTTTGGTAATCTCAACGCCGACGAGCCTCACATCCGTACCATCTTCCAGATCACTGAGCTCACCCAGAGTATACTGAGTCACGTTAAGAGCGGTGTTGCTCAGCACAAACGCGTGCTGCTTTCCAGTAGAGGTGTCCGTTGCTGTTCCAACAATCTGGCCCTGGTCATTGATGCCATAGGCTATATCCAGATGCCATGCGGAACCGGATGGCAGCCGCCAGTTAAGATTGGTGATTGAGCCATTGATCCAAGCGCAAGCAGACCACTGCCCAGCGTCATTCCGCGCTCTTCCAACAACCACACCACCGGTGTTGATATCATAAGCCTCACTATCGTAACCACCGAGCGTGCCGAGATCGGATATTGTAGTGCCAGTGCAAACAAACGCATGCACTGTGCCAGCCGTTGTATCGGAATAACCGACAACCTTACCTGCCTCGTTTATGGCGATAGCAGTGCTGTTGTTGCCACCCAGGGTGCCGAGGTCGGTCGGTGTGCTACTGACCCACTTGCACGCGTGGTAGGTTCCACCGGAAAGGTCGGCATCACCGACAGCCACGTTTGAGCCATTGATATCGTAAGCATAGCTGTTAGTTCCGCCAAGAGTCGCCAATTGCTGCGGAGTGGTGCCGGTCCAACCGGCTCCACGGTAAGCGCCACCAGCGATAGAACCGTAGCCGCTCACAACACCCGCATCATTAGCATCCCATGCAGCACTTGAGCCGCCGGAGACCAGCGCGCCGAGATCGGTCAGGCTCGACCCACCCTGCCAGAAGAATGCATGGTAGACTGAACCTGTCTTTGCACGGCCGACAATCTTGCCGTTGGCGTTGATGCCGTAAGGTGAGGTCTCAGTGCCGCCGAGAGTAGGCAGTTGAGTGGCATTCGAACCAACCCAGAGATAGCCTCGAACAGTAGCGCCACTGTCACTGCTGACCTGGCCGACTATCGCACCAGAGTTGTTGATATCGAATGCGTCCTCGAAAGAAGAGGCACTCGAGTTAAGATCTGTGAAGCCATATGTCGGGCGAGACACGGCGGAGTAAATAACTGAGAGTACAGGCTGCTTGTTTACATCGGTATCTTCCCTGGTGCTCCAGAAAACTCCGTAGCTGCCGGACCCACTCTTGGACCCTAGAAGTATACCATAGTTGGGCATACCATCAGCCCATGCGCGAACAATCGGAGTAACATCCAAATCCATAGATACCCCAGTAGCAGCGCCAGTGAATTCATTAGTAACCTTAAATGCCTCGGTCTTGGTTCCACTTCCCGCTGGGGCTATCAAGATAGATGCAGGAGTAAGGCTTGAGCTCCATCCATACTCCACAGCATAAGCGGGTGTTGTCCAGGGCGCGCTGGCAGTTGCATTGGTCCACGTAGCCTCATACTCATTCCAGTCCTGAGTAAGCGGATAGGCAACCACTTGGTGGCCGGAACCCCAAGTCCACGCCCCAGTACAATGCAACCTGATTGAGGCTGCTTGTACGTGGGCACCATCAGGCAAATCCGAAAGCTGGCTCAAGTCGAACTTCAGAAGACTATTGTTATACAGCCAGTAATTATAACCTTGTGAATCTGATATATATTTGCATATATTACTGGCTTGGGTATCGTTGCCAAGGTTCCAATCAGCAAAGCCGTTATCTAAAGTCGTGTCAGCGACACAGGGTGCTTCCTGCTCATATAGCATGCCCGGTGTGTAGTCGATTGTCAGGGTAAGTTGTCTTGTAGTCTCCCAAGAAATCCTACGAGAGTTGTAATAGACACTTCCAGCTTGTACCGAATATTGAGGTACCAACGCAAAACCATAGTTCGGTTGGCCCATTGCCCAAGATTGCACAATGGATGTCACATTGATACTGTCCATAGAAGCAACACCGGCGACTCCACCAAATGGTGTAAATATAGCGCCTCCAGCCGTTGTATATGTGCCGCCAGGTATACTCCATGCATTGGCTCCATCCCGCATGTTCCACGTCGCGCCACTTTCGGTCCAGGGTTCGGTAAGCCGGAAACAACCCACCTGGTAGCCACTATTAATCCAGCTGTTCCACCCATATACACTAAACGTGGCAGAGTTAATGGTGGCGCCAGTGAGATCGGCTGGTAGGTTGAACTTGAATAAAGCGTTCCGAAAAACCCATCCACCATAAGAGGACGACCAATAAGCCTCAGCAACCGGCCGAAGATCAGATGCATAATTGTTGTTAGGGCTGCTGTTAATGACAGCGGTCGCTTCCATCTCTGGTGTTATGGTAACCGTTGCCGCACGTGCGTCCGGCATGATCATTGTTGCCAAAGCGGCAACTGCAAGAAGTAATGTGTATTTCCTCATTTGGTTCACCTTCCTTCCTTTCTAGTTTCCAGCAACGGCTCGCAGAGCTATGTCGCGAGTAAATGCTGGAGCTGAGAGCATTAGGTTTCCACCCGAAGGGGTCACCATATCAGTACGATATATCATGGGATCAGAATTGCCGTTGAAGCCGTAACGAGTGTTCCACCAGTAGACCGTATATGGGGTAGTCTTGTTAACCGGCACACTGAGTGACACTGAACTCCACACTGTTGGTGTATAGCTGCCGCTGTAGTCGTTCCACCAGTTGGAGTTCTGATCCCACAGCCAGAGAACAACCTCGCCACTGGCTGCGTCACCCATAGCATATGGGCTAAGTGTCGCAGCCGGTTTGGAAACGAAAACAGGCTGAAAAACTCTCTGGTTCCATGGAACCGTCTTGGCAAACTCCGCTATACCCGTGATCCCGTTCCACAGGGATGGCGGAGACCAATATCTGTCAATATAATCCCACCACCAAAGACCAGCGGTCCCACATGAACCAGCCATAGTGGTAGACCACATACCGTTGTGCCATTGCGTAGCCTTGCCGGGAGTATCCCACCGCCAGTCACCATTCAGGTAATCGATACCGAACTCGCCTATGTAACTGGGCTTGTTGTAAACATCATAGCCTCTGATAAACCTCACCAACTCCGTCGGGAATGCGTGAATTGATGCATCCGTTGGGTTGCGGAGGTCTGTGCCGATTGGAGATCCATAGACGTGGGTCTGACACAGATCGATATCAGCGCAGTTCCATACATCGGATGGGCCATTAATACAGGTATTCCATGAAGTGGTAACGAGACGTTTGTACGCATCCGTAGCTTTGAAATACGCGCTCATCTCTGCCATCCAGGATGGCCAGTTCGGCAAACCTTCGCCACCCATCTCGTTCCATATCTCCCAAAATGCAATGTTGGTGAATGCACCATATCTACCTATCAAATAACGCACGTAGCGCTTGTAGTAGTCTTTGCAACTCGCGTTCGTGGTGAATTGCAAGCGGTCGCTGATAGGGCCGCCGTTGGCGGAGTTGTAGACATTGGCATCCCACCGAGGATTGCCCCAAAGATCGTTACCAGCCGCAAAATCCGAAGTCGACCCCAGGCAGAACATAAGATAGATGCTGTTCCTGGCAGCTTCTTTTATTACTTCATCATAATAGAAAGCTGCATGCTGATCGTAGGTTTCTACAGAGGTTTGGATATGTCCATCGGCAAATCCCATTAAACGAGCGTAGTTACCGCCAGCCGTATGCAGTCTTGTAAACCAAGTTCTATACCACCCCTTCTGCTTTGGGATGCAGGGCGGATTATTGTCATAGCCACAAGCAGCTACGTTCAGCCCGACCATAAAAAACGGCGTGCCATCGTCGAACTGGAAATACCTTGGATTGCCCGGAGCCCGCCGTGCAATGCCATGACTGCTGGAACCAACGACATCGAATGAGATAGGACCGGTAGTTCTGGTGTCGTGTAGACTGCCATCGATTGCCTTAACCGTAAGATCCCACTTGCCAGGCTTGGTGGGGCTGAAACGGATGCAGAAGTATGGATTACCGACGGCATTATAATCAAGCGGGCCGATATTATAATCCTGATACCAGAACGCAGGAATAGTCATTGTGGTTCCGTCAGGACCGGTAAATATTGCGTCGACAGTGATTTGGTTGGGGTCGTAAGGATTGACGTACGAACGGTCCAGATCGACGCGCCACTCGACCACTTGATATGCAGCTATTCTCCTGCCAACCGGCTTTTTGGGTGTGTCTCCTGTAAGACCCACCGATATGCCGGAGCTTGCCAGAGCCACGCCGCCTGTAGCGATCCAGACAGCAGCAAGCAGGAAAAACGCTCTCTTCAAACCATTTCCTTCCTTTCTCTCTTTACTACGCTGATAGCAGTCCTGTCGTCATGACATCTCGTAATCACTAATCGTAGTTCATATCGATAATGGGTCTCAAAACAGGAGATTTCTACCTATCTAGCATGTTCGCCACTTGCATATTGCCATGCTTTCCTTGTTATGTCAACCTGATTCTTTGTAGAATCTTGTTATTTATGTCTATGGTTGCCTTTATTACTTGCATGAGCAAATATGTATTGACCCACAGCGAGAGCTTGTTATAATAGCCCAACAGCCCGGGCAAATATGACATGCTCGATAGTATAAAGGGGAATTTCTTTTCGATGTCTATGACAAGCTACGAACGGATGCTGAACACCCTCAATCGAAAGCCGGTGGATCGAGTTCCTGTAGCAGTAACCCCATGGGGAGCCACCGTAGAGCGATGGAAGAACGAAAACCACATAGGCAAGGATGAGGATGTAGCCGAGCACTTCGGTCAAGACCTGCGGCCGGCGGGCTGGCTGAACTCAGCAGCTAAACTAGATTTTGAACCCATCGTGCTGGAAGAAACCGAAGAAACGATACTATCACTTGACGCCAACGGAGCAATGCTCAGACGCCACAAGCTGCACGACAGCACCCCGGAGCACGTGGACTTCACAGTAAAAGAACGCGTATCCTGGGAGGAGACTGTGAAGCCATACTTACTGGATGTCGACAGGCGAAGGATCCCGTTCGAGCAATACAGGAATGAGAAGAAATTCAGTAAGGAAAAGCAGCGGTTCTTCTGCTGGGGCGGTGTCGCACCATTCGAGCAAATGCACCCAGTCTGTGGGCACGAATATATGCTGATGGGCATGGCGCTCGATCCAGACTGGGTCAAGGATATGGTGAGCACATTCACCGACTTCACTATAAAGCATCTCGAAGTGCTCTTCGCTGAAGAGGGTGCGCCGGATGGGCTCTTTTTCTTTGAGGATATGGGGTTCAAAAACAAACCATTCATGTCTCCGGCAATGTATAAGGAGATCATACAACCGGGTCACAAAAGGCTGTTCGACTACGCGCACTCGCTGGGATGCAAGGTGATTGTCCACTCATGCGGCTATGTGGAACCCCTGCTGCCGGGCCTCATCGAGGCTGGAATAGACTGCCTCCAGGCTATGGAAGTGAAGGCGGGAATGGATCTACCGACGCTGTTCGATAGGTTCGGCGATAAGATCGCATTTTATGGCGGGCTGGACGTTAGGACTTTGATCAGCAATGACCGTCCGGCAATAGACGACGAACTGACGCGTAAAATGGCTTATGTTCTGAAGA
>JAJFTD010000025.1 GCA_021373255.1 bacterium | reverse complement strand
TGAGAAAGACAGCCCATTACAATAACAGCCTTGCAGCCGCCGGACTCTTTGTGCTCAAGCGCGCCAAGAATTGCCTCAATAGACTCTTCCCTGGCGCTTTCTATAAAACCGCAGGTGTTAACAATGATAACATCCGCGCTTGATTGATCTATTACTAATTCATGCCCCGCCTGGACCAACTCTCCAAGCGCACCCTCCGAATCCACCAGATTCTTAGGGCAACCGAGGCTTACTAAACTAACTTTTGTCAATAGTTTTCCTTGCTAGCGGGCCATTGCCCGTTATTTCGGGAAACCCTTTCGCTCTAACTTAACTTATGTACAAACCTACATAAGCCTATACTTCGGGACACGTTTTTCGTCCCGAAGTCTGTCTCTTCGTAGTGCTTCGGGACGAAATACTAGTCCCGAAGCATAAGCTGGCACATCGTTGGTACCTTATCTGAGTTTGAGCGAACCCTTTTCCCGATACCGCCGAACGCATATAAGCTGTCCCTTCCCTAATTCTTAACTCTCAATTCTTAACTCTTAATTCTCTTCGTCTTCCTCTTCACCAATAATCTCGGCCGGTGGGACATCATCGTCGTCTTCATCTACGTCGTCCGAACGCATGCCCATTGGAGCGCCGAAGAGGGATGCCAGATCGGCTTTGGATAGCATTACCTGCCTGCCCTTGGCGTTGCTGCCTTCAATGGGGCCCACTATACCCTGTTGCTCCATTACATCCACAATCCTGGCCGCACGCGTGTAGCCGATCTTGAACTTGCGCTGCAGCATCGACGTCGAGCAGTAGCCCGTATTTACAACAAATCTCACCGACGGCTCATAAAACTCATCCGAGAATGAATTATCCTCATCACCGCCGTCACTCGAACTGCTGGTTCCGGACGGGCCGGACATCGGCTGCAAGTAATAAGCCGGCTTGCGCTGGTCCTTGAGGAACGTGCACAGCGTGTCGATTTCCTTATCTGATACGAAGCAACCCTGGATTCGACTCGGTTTGGATGCATCGATGGGCAGGAACAACATGTCCCCGCGCCCGATTAACCTCTCAGCGCCCTTTTGGTCGAGAATCGTCCGGCTGTCATGATGCGACGATACCGCAAATGCAATCCTCGACGATATATTCGCTTTGATAATGCCTGTAATAACATCCACAGACGGCCGCTGGGTGGCAATCACCAGGTGAATCCCCACCGCTCTTGCTAGCTGGGCGATTCGAGTGATGGAGCCTTCCACTTCAGCCGCGCATTGCATCATAAGGTCGGCCAGCTCATCGACCACCACCACCATATAAGGCAGCCGGTCTTCCGGACGGACCTTTTCATTCGTGTTGTAACTGTCAATGTTCCGCGAGCCGACCTGCGAGAGCTGCACATAGCGCTTTTCCATTTCCTGGACCACAGCGCGGAATATCCCCGCTGCCTGCTTCGCGTCTTTTACGACAGGGCACGCCAGGTGCGGGATACCTTCGAACAGGCTCAACTCAACCCGCTTGGGGTCGATGAGCACCAGCTTCAACTCATCCGGTGTTGCCCTGAAGAGCAGACTGGCGATTAGCGTGCTCAGCCCTACACTCTTGCCCGCGTTAGTTGCACCACCGACGAGCATGTGCGGCATCCTTGTCAGGTCGGCGACTTTCGCGTGCCCGGCAACATCCTTGCCTAGCGCAAAAGTGAGCTTGCCCTGTGAGTCTTGGAATGCCTTGCTCTCCACTATCTCGCGCAGGACCACTGTCCCACGGTTCTTGTTTGGAACCTCAACGCCAATAGCTGCCTTGCCGGGAATTGGCGCTTCAACTCTTACATCTATAGCCGCGAGCTGCATCGCCAGGTTATCCGCAAGGCCCACGATCTTGTTGACTTTAATTCCCGGCGCCAGGCGGATCTCGTAGCGTGCCACGGTAGGTCCGCATGCGATCTCCACCACATTTGCCTGGACTTTGAACTCGTCCAGCGTGCGCTCGATAATCTCTATATTAGACTTAAGCTCGCTCTCGACCCTCGGTGGGGGAGGCGGCGGCTCGACAAGCAAAGTGGTCGGCGGAAGCTGAAAATCACCCCGCTCAACCGGCTCAGGCGGCACCGCAGACTTCTTGGACCCGCCATTTTTCGGCACACCTGCTCCGAACAGTGGGCTATTTATCTTTACTGCCGGTTTGGGCGGCTCAACTACTGTGGCGCTCTCAGCCACAGGCTGGTCCGCTTTCTCACGCCCTCCACCGAATATATTCGCGAGTGTGCGTTTCCGGCCATCAGTTTCTTCGTCCTCTGCCTTGTTCTTAACCTTTGCAGGCTTCTCTTTTACCCTGGCTTCCCTGGCAGCGGCACGCTCATCTGCGGCCTCTCTCCAATCAAGGTAGATGTTGCGAAGCTTGTCGGTGATATGCACCAGCGGGACATCTATTATGATGTAAACGCCGATCAATGCAATCAGCAACAGAAACATATACCCAAGCGTCCTTGCTGCTACCTTCAGCAGTATCAACGCCAACGCATCTCCTACGAACCCACCACCTGAGCCCGGAGGGCGAATATCAGTCCCGGCGCTGAGCGAAGCCCACGTGATCACCACAAGAAACAGCATCCCACTGCCGATGCTCACGTTTCTCGGTATAATCTTGAGCGGGCCGACTATTATTATCACACCCGCAAGAGCAAGCAAAAAAGCAACAACGTACGCGCCAACACCGCCAACAGTCACACGGAGCGTGGCGGCTATATATTGTCCTAAGAAGCCGGTGGAATCCGTCCGTGTGAGTGCATAAAGAGATATAGGGCACAGAGCAATAAGTACAAGGCCAAGTATCTCGAACAGCCTGAATGGATTGTTCGATTTAACTTTCGTTGCCCGTCTCGTTGTTCGCCGCTTTGTAGCGGTTGCCCGTTTCTTCCGCACCCAGAGCGCACCCTTCCGGTTTCCTGCCCGACAAAAGCGTCGCTTAAAACCCAAAGTATTATACTCAATCAATGCGCCAGGGGTCAAACGAACGTGCCGATGCGGCTCTCTTTATAGTTTCTCTTGACACTATACTAACCCATCCATATAATCTAGCCAGGGCTAGCACGGATGCTAGACAACTATTGCCGACCTCCTGCACCGCAGTGCCAACAATAATGTTGGCTCCCGATCATCAAGCGTGGCATGGAATGGGTGGCTACTTCTTTTGGTTTGCGAGTGGATAACCATGAAATACAGCACACTTCTTGCTTTGTTAATCTTTCCTTTGATTGTTTCCGCAACTGTCCGAGCTGATGATGCGACGAAGAACCCCGTGAAGGGTTTAGCCAATTCAGTTACTGGCACTACTACAACCACTAACTCTGGTACAGCTAGTAGCTCTGGTACGACTGCTAAACCTGGCACGGTTGTTAACTCTGGTGTGAATTCTAGCTCTGGCAGAGTTAATAATGCGGGCAATAATAACACAGGTGTTCAGCCGGTGCAGCTTAATGGGGCTCTCCCTGAGACTACCGCCGCCGAAGCACAGCAGCAGTCGGAGAACATGTTCCAGAAGAATCTTGCTGACATAAACACCGTGCTGGAAGATTTCAGTATCCGCATCAGTGAAATGCGCAAGAGTGCTTCTCCACCTGCCCCGATAGATCTGCAGCGCCTTGATACTGATTTTAAGCGTGTAGAAGATGAGGCTAACAGTCTTGCTGAACTGGCTAACTCATCGCTGACCAAGCTGCAAAGTGACCAGCTTCAAGATAAGTTGTTCGAGCTGAAAGTTGCGATGGAGATAATGAGCCGCCGTTGGAATGCGGGATGGTCCGTCTTCGGTATGGATTTCTTCCAGAGCGCTCCTCCCATTGCAAATCCTGAACAAATGCTGGTGCCGGAAACTTACAAGATCAGAAATGGCGACAATCTTTATATAGTCGTTTCCAGCGCTCTCGGTGCCCGTGAAGAGTATTTACTCAAGGTAGACAACAGCGGTGGTATATACCTGCCGGGAGCCGGCAGGGTGCCGTCGGCGGGGAAAACAGCTTCCCAGTTGCAAAAAGTGCTTACCGGGCGCATCAAGTCCAAGTTCAAACAACTCAGCGTGGAAGTCACTGTGACCAATCTGGCGACCATACAGATACAGGTCTCAGGTGCGGTCAACAAGCCCGGCACATATTCTCTTTCCGGGCTTGCCACAGTGTTTACCGCGTTGTATAAGGCAGGCGGCCCGACAAGGTCAGGCACATTCCGCCGCATATCTCTTGTGCGTGACGGCAAACCGAAGCGCAATGTCGATCTTTACGATTTTCTTTTGAACGGAAACAAGCAGCAGGATGTGCTGCTGCAGGATGGAGACCTGGTATTCATTCCACCGGCAGGTCCGACAATTACCATTGGTGGTGAGGTTTCCCGCCCAGGCCTTTATGAGCCTGATTTTCCTATCACCCTGCGCAAGGCACTCCAGATGGCGGGAGGCATGAAGCCCAGCAGCTATCTGCAGACGGCACAAGTTGAGCGCGTTGAAAATAATGAGTATAAAGTATTGCTCAACGAGTCGGTCAAAGGTCCCAAGGGACAGTCGGATTTTGTGCTCCAACCTGGTGACGAGGTTAATGTGCTCAGCGTAAAAGCTGATAACACAAGCCAGGTTGAAATTACCGGCCCGGTACATGCGCCGGGAATGTATGGCTATCGAGATGGTATGCGGGTTTCGGACCTGCTGAAGCTGGCCCAGGGAATCCTTACGGACCGTGAAGTTTACACCAGCCGTGCGGATGTATTGCGTATTGATCCGGTCAAGGGCACAGAGATTATTGCGTTCGATGTCAGCAAGGCGCTGCTAAAGGACCCCAAGCAGGATGTGACCCTTAACAAGCTCGACAGGGTGTTTGTATATACTCCCGACCAGGTAGTGTTCAGGGCAAGATTGGTGACACTGACTGGTTCTGTGGCGCGCCCGGGGACCTACAAGAGAACCGGTGGCATGCGGGTGAGTGATGTTGTCGCGGCTGGTGGAGGTCTGCTTCCGCAGGCTTATCTCTCCCGTGCGGATCTTGTGAGGATAGGCAAAGACGAGAAGACGACGCTTGTAAGGGTCGATCTGCAGGCTGCGCTTAATGGCGACCCTGATGCTAATACTGAACTGCATGATCGAGACAAGCTGACCATTTATTCAATAGAGCAGGTTCAGTGGCAAGACAACACTGTACGCATTGAAGGCGCCGTACAAAGGCCAGGCCAGTATACCCGCTCGCAAAATATGCGCATAAGCGATCTTGTGTTCGAGGCGGGGGGATTGCTTCCTGAAGCTGCTGGGACGGCTGAAGTCGCAAGATGCAGTGAGCAAGGCGGGAGCACACTCACACAGATATCAGTGAAAGGCTTAGCCCAGGGCAGCGTTGATGACATGCTGCTACAAGACCGGGACGTTATCACGTTGCCTGAAGTCAATCCATACCTGCGGGCACCGGAGATTGTTTATCTCAGCGGGCAAGTAGCTAAACCGGGACCTTATGTTCTGACCAGCCAAAATGAGAAGCTTTCCGATGTGATTACCAGAGCAGGCGGCCTCACACAATTTGCCGACATCAATGGTCTTTTATTTGTCAGGGAGATGGAGAAGAGCTATCAGGAGCGTGATTCGAACCTGATACTTGAGAAGAGCCGCATCTTCGGGGACAAGCAATTCCTGCTGCAGTTGGCCAAGAACGGCGTGCGTCTCCCTGAAGGGTTTGGTTCTTCAGACAGCACATTAGCCAAACCCCTGCAAGTGTCGGATGATATCGAAGCCGGTAATTCCGCCATTGACACCACAGTTGTCGCGGATACGGCTGGTGAAGATGCGACTAAAAATGCTATAAATATCTTGACTGGCAATAAGCAGGATGAAGTAGTCAGTGCAATGGGCGCGCCGCTCACACCAGCGAATGAGGACGAAAGCATCCCGGGCCTTGGAATTGCTGAGCAGAAAGTAGAAGAAGATATCACGAATGCAGCGAGGATATCTGTAAGCCTTGAAGCAGCTCTCAAAGACCCGGCTTCACCGGATAACCTCAGTCTTCGGAGTGGCGACCGTATTCACGTCCCCAGTGTTACCAATGTGGTCACTGTAATTGGAGCTGTTCTGCATCCACACGCTTTCGCAGCCGGGCCGGGTAAGAGCGTAGACTTCTATGTGGAAAGGTCAGGTGGATATGCTCAGGATGCTTCGCGCACAAACGTGGTGATAGTACGTGCAAATGGTGATGCTTTGCCCAAGGCTAAGGTGAAATCAGTTATGCCTGGAGATACCATTGTAGTCCCGAATACCGGTCTGGTGGATGCAGCCAGGAAATGGGATAAATTGGGCAACGTTACCAAAGTACTTTCTGATGTATTGAGCTCAGTGTTTATACTCACTAAGATGTAGATATTACAACCGGTGGAACATTGGGTCCGAGCAGTTCGTAAACTCTAATAGATGGACGATAATACGTTAGAACAATCTTCCAAAGTCCCCGGGGGGCCGATGCCGTTCAGGATACTGTGTAGCTGGATACTCGGTATTCTGTTGGCAGCTTGTGCGGTAGTGGTAAGACTATCCGTTATGACAACGAGCGTGCGGGTATTGCTTGTTAGCACGATGATATTCTGCATCTTTACGGGTGTGGTGCATCTTGTCAGGATGTTTGAGTTCAAGCCGAAGATGCTTTTCCCGGTGTTCTTCTTCCTGTGCCTTTTCGTGCTTTGGGGCGTGCTGGGAAACAAGCCGCCGGATGTGCCGTTACTCAGGGGCGAATATATTAAGCGGTTGAATGTGTTTGAAGGCTCGCGGTATTTGTTGGGTGGCGAGACTTCTGGCGGGATAGACTGCTCTGGGTTAGCGCGCTCGGCGCTCTGGCAGGCGATGCTGCTGGAAGGCGTACGAGAGGTGAACCCACATCTGCTCGGTATGAAGTTTTGGCGGTTCTGGTGGCGCGACATAAGCGCATCAGATATACTTCACTGCAAGTACGGATACACCAAGGCCATCGGCACTGCGCCGAAGCTGGCTGGTTATGATACTTCTGATTTGAAACCCGGTGATCTCGCTGTGGCTAGCGGAATCCATGTGATGATATATGTCGGCGATGGCAAGTGGATCGAGTCCAGCCCCGGCGACAAAAAAGTCGTGACAAACAAGGCTTCGGCAAGCTCGAAGCGGGGTTGGTTCAATGTACCGGTTACGCTGATGCGATGGTGGATACTGGAAGACAAGTAGTGCCGTGGGTTATGTCGGCTCTGACACCTGCAGATCGTTTTGGATCACTGTTGCCCCCAGCGCATCCGATGCCACCCTTGCCGCTGCCTCACGCTCGGTGTTTGACCTGACTGTGCCGTTGAGGGTTACTTGCCCTTGTTTTACTTCCACATTTACAGTGCTTGCATCCACTTCATCGCTGGCATCCAAAAGCTCCTCGATCTCGTTCCTTACCTGCTGGTCCGATCTATAGACTTCGGCTGCTGCGGGGCCGATGGCGCCTGAGTCATACTTGCCTTCAACGAACTCTTCCGGCTGGGACGGCGCCTCAGGTTCCTCACCTCCCGTGTGTGGAGGTAAAGGGTATGCGCCTGCGTATTCGCTTACCTGCCCCTCCATCGCCTGTTGTGTTGGTGTGGGAACAGCGCTCTGCCAAAATTCACGGATATCTCGCGGGAGTTGGAATACCAGCTTTTGTTCAACGTCATCGTTGAGCTGGTCGTGCAAAGCCAGGAATATAGCTCTCACAACTTGTTCCGTCTCTTTCCTGTCCTCAAGTTTTGCTCTGTCCTGCACCCGAAAAATGAACATGTCCAGGTTCATCTCTTCAGGGCTCACGAATGACTCGACAGCCCGCTCCAGCCAGCTTCCTTCCCAGACGTCTTTCAACTCTCTGGGAAGCTCTGCCGCCACCTGGTCACTGGTTTCGCGGGGCACACACAGCCTTAGTGCGTCGAAGACTGATTCACAAGCACTGCGCGCCTCGTCATCAGTTCGCAGGTTGGTCCTCTCTCTCACCATTGTCAGAAACTCGCCAGTATTCATACCGTTACCTCCACCAGTGCATCCGTGTCCATATTACCTTTTCTTGAGGGCTTTATAACTTATTCCTAGCCGAATACAATAAGCTGTAATTATAAAGGCCTGTTATACTAATAGCATCAGCTTTAACAGTGGGAGGCAGTTAATGCAGGATGGTGTGACTATTGATACACTCAAGTGTACGGGGTGTGGGTTGTGCATGGATGTATGTCTGTTGGGCGGGTTTGAGACAGGTGTGGATGGCAAAGCGAGGCTTATCGAGGGTACGCATTGCATAAAGTGCGGGCACTGCGTAGCGGCTTGTCCAACTATGGCCATTACTCACAGTGCATTACCTGATCTCGAAGATGCTCCCAGTCGCTTGTCTAGGCTGAGTTATGACCAGTTGATGGGGCACCTCAAAGCACGGCGATCCAGAAGAGAATTTAAGTCAGATTCGGTGCCGGATGATGTGATCGAGCAATTACTTGCTGCCGCAGTCCAGGCGCCTAATGCCCTGAACAAGCAGATGGTCCATTATACGGTTATAACCAACAAAAACGTCCTGAAAAGGCTTTGCGAGCGTGCTGTTGCCTCAATGCGCAAGCTCGCCGGGATGTTCCGCAGCCCCGTAGGAAAATTCGTATTTCGCATAATTGCCAAGGATGCCGCTGGGGAGATGGCTGACCTGATGCCCGAGGTCGACCACATACTGAGCGCATATGAATCGGGCCAGGACGTAATCCTATACAATGCCCCCTGTGCGATATTGGTTCACACGCCCAAGTCGGATATGTGTGGCCCTGAGAACTCGGTTTACTGTGCTGCCAATATTCTGCTCGCCGCGGAGTCGCTTGGGCTGGGTGCGTGCGTTATCGGGTTCATTACCGGCCCCAGTGAGCACGATCCTGATATAAAGCGCACGGCTCTTGTCCCTGCGGATCACCGAATACATACCACCATCGCCCTCGGCTATCCTAAGTTCGACTACAGCCGCCCTGCGCACAAAATAGCGCCGAAAGTCCACTTCATAAGCTGATTATAAATGTCTGCGGCCCCTCACCTGTCTTGCAGTGAGGGGCCGCGTGACCTGCCTGAAACTTTGTTTGGCAACTTATGATCCGGTGAGCACGTCCACCCACAGCAGAGGGCACGAGCCGGTCTTGTTGGGCTCATAACCAATATTCACAGGAAACCCGACCTTCACATCAGCCATGCTGCCCTTCTGGTTGGGACCGACCCTCGGGCGAACCAGAACGGACGTCGCTGTGCTGGCCTGCAGATTTATAGTGAGCTGCTTCACGGTCTTTATGGTGATCGAGCTGCCGTTCACTGCCATCACCGTACCCTTCGCCAACGCGGGCGTGAATGTGACGACTCTGGCGATGTTACCGCTGCTGGTTTCGTCGTAACTGGCAACAGCCCTGTATCCTACCTTGAGGTCGGCGAGCGAGCCAGTATAGCCTTTGGATTTATACTGAGTGCTCTGATCCACCGTTATGTTGGCCTCACTGTCCTTGCTTTTAAGGGAAATGATGTCGCCTGATATTGCGGTGACCTTGCCGCGCACATTCGGCCTGGGAACTGTAACGACTATCGCTGTCGGCACATTATTAGTGGCAAGTCTGAACCTGATGACCACAGGGTCGCCAACCTTTACGCCGGCTATTGTTGCGACCTGCCCACGAACCCTTACTTTTGTTTTTTCAACCACGATAAATGACTTCAGGCCGTTTTTGGCTGTCTGCACGGCAATGTTAGTGTTGCTGATATTAGCCACAGTGCCGGTCGTAATGGACTTTTGTCCTGGTGCTTTTCCCCACCACTCGGGTTTGACGTTGCTTTTCTGCCCGGCAGACCAGCATGCAGTCGTCGCGATTATAAGCATCGCAGTGATAATCATCGTCTTCAGTGTTTTCATTGTCTCCCGTCTCCTTTTTTGCCCGTAGTAATGCGGGTAAGACTGTAGTTCGTGTTGTTAGACGGTTGATATGGCTGCCAGTTACAACTATAGTGAAATGATGTGGAAGACATGAATGAAGTAGGTTTAGAAAACGCAATGCAGAGGTATGTAATAACGCCGTTGGATGGTATCAGCCGGAACTGTATCTGCGTAAATTTCGAAAGATATGTGCCTGCAGTATTCAGCTAAGGTGAATAATGCGGGCTAAGTGCCCTAAAGACGCGGTTTTGGCATCATTCTTGCTGAATACATGTTTCGAGGGTATTAATTGACAAAAATCAATAGAGGATGGCGGGGCTTCGGTGTCGTAGTATATGATGTGAGAGTTGCCCGTCATCGAGAACGATGTGAGCGTCTCAAACTGAGTTGAATGCAGCGATGTAATCTTTTGGTGCACGGCTCTGTTTGACTGACGCTTGGATAAGCAAAGAGCGTACACACTTGTGGACGCCCCTTTTGCATTCGAGTGCGCTCGGTATACGGAGCAGTTCTTGCACTTCAATTATGATTGTTGTGCATCCGTTGCACCGAAGTGCTACTGTTTATCTGACGCCGGGATGCTGAGGAAATCGGCTGACGGCTGCGCAGGCAGGGCAGACAGTCTCTACAGGCTGAGCAATAGGAGATGCTGATATGAGACGTCCTAATAGCGTGAGCCTAGTGGTCGGGTCACTTTGGTGCACTGCTGTCCAAGGAGGTGTAAGCCTTCGCGGAAGTTGGGAACAAGTAAGTAGATTTGACCGCTCACCACAGAGAAGGAACTCGCCCGGCGGGGTTCTACTGCAGATAATACGCCGCTGTAATTTGTCTCAATCAACTCTGCCACGCTACCTTACGCGTGTGCTTTTATGTCTCATTGCCCGTTTTATTCATTAATAGGTGCATTGTGGTACTAATGTTTTTTATGGTAATGTGCCGATTATTAATGGGGGCGAAATGTCCCTGCGGTACAGTCGGGACACAATAGGGTCCACAATTGGTCTTCTACCATCAACTCGTTGTTGAGTTGATACTGGCAGGATGTGATGGTATGGTGCTCGGAGCTTATGGCTTCCGAACCCATTCGCGGGCAGGCAGCGATTCAATAAGCCGGGCGCGCCCTTCACTCGTGTTGTTTTTACTGGCTATGCGGGTTTTGTATGCGCCGGCGGTGACAAAGCGAAACAGCAGTCTAGTAGTCGTTTCCTGTTTAGGTAGTTGGAGGAAGGAGGCTTGTCGATGAGCAGCGAGCTGCTTGAGTTGACAGAGCCCGAAACTGAAGAAGCACTGCCCGAGGCTTCTGATGTCGCCGATTCGATGGATATGTATCTCACTCGAATTGGCAAATGGCCCCTGCTTGGGGCTCAAGACGAACGTGATTTGGCACGCCAAGCCAAGGCGGGTAATGAAGAAGCCAAGCGTCGGCTGATTGAGTCTAATCTCAAATTAGTCGTGAGCGTGGCTAAGGTATACTCGCGTTCGGGTTTGCCGTTGCCGGATCTCATTCAAGAGGGTAACATAGGCCTTATAAAGGCTGTGGACTCCTTTGATCCTGAAAAGGGGTTCAGGTTCAGCACCTATGCGGTTTCCTGGATCAGACAGGCTATTACCAGAGCCATAGAACGCCAGGGACGCGCTATCAGGGTGCCGAGCTATGTCGTGCAATCAATCCGCAAGCTCCACAAGATAGGTTCCACCTTTGTTAGTGAACATGGGAGAGAACCCACTGTTGAGGAGCTGTGCGAGCGAACGCAGCTACCAAGGGAGAAAGTGCTGCGGTTGCTAGAGGCGTCGGAGGCACTCGTTTCACTTGACGAAGGAGTCAAGGACGACCACAACATCTCACTTCTCGATCGGCTTAACGACGCAGGCGCGTCCAATCCAGAGGATGATGCGCTGCATCGAGAAGGACTTGAAGTCCTGAGCCAGTTGATGTCATGGTTGAGCCCACAGGAGAAGCTGATCATAGAAAAGCGTTTTGGGCTTTCGGATGGAGTGACCTCGACCCTGCAAGAAATAGGTCTGCAGCTTAATATTACCAGAGAACGCGTGCGCCAGCTTGAGGCCAGAGCGCTCAAGAAGCTGCGGACGGCCATTACAAGAAACTGGCTAGAGACCTATTTTGAAAGCTAGTGTGCGTCCGACGTGCGGGAGGCGCTAGTTATACGAAGCTGAGTTTGCTTCGTGCCGTCTTCTATGCACTTTTGGGTGTACGCTCAGGAGGGGAGCATGGAAGGTATGGAGAGTAATGAGAGGACTCTTGTAAGTCCCGTAGAATCGGATATTCTTGATGGACTCACGGATAGGGAACGTGAGATACTCAAGCTGATATTCGATGGCAGATGTTCGAGTGAAGTAGCGCAGACCCTTAAAGTGAGCAAGAGGACCGTAGACTTTCACCTGGCTCGCGCATACGTGAAGCTGGGGGTGTCAAACCGGTTCCAGGCATACAAGAGGGCTGTGGAGCTTGGCATCATTACCATGTAATGGCCTGCTCGGACCGTGCCGCTTGAAGAATTGAATGGCGGGGAGAGCCTGGCTCTCCCTGCATTCTCCATCGCCTATTCGGCTGCGCCTTGTAGCCGGACATATTATTACGTACTAGCTGCCCCATTAAGAATTTCTGCATCAATGTGCTTGAAGAGGTGACATCACGTGCCTGATCTGGTAACATTGAACATGATATGCGCACATATAAGCTCGCCATTATCTTACTCATAGCAATTCTGACCATTACCGGGCCGGCGTTCGCACAGTTCGGAGCGCCCGGGCGTATTGTGTCGAGCAAGATGTATCTATCTGTCGACAAGATCAAAGCCGGGAGCGAATTCCAGCTTGCCGTGGTCGGAACAATCAAGAAGGGCTACCATATCGGAGCCCACGATAAAGCCGCGCTTTATCCCGCCAAACTAACTCTTTCGGCTCCGGCTGGGATCAAATTCGATCAGCCCGTCTACCCCAAGGCCATTCGCAAATCCTTTGCCGGAGAAAAGCTCCCTGTGTATGAAGGCAAATTTGTGATCAAGGTGAATGGCCATGCTTCCAAGAGCATAAAGCCCGGCACTGCAGTGATCACATCTACACTCAACACACAGGCATGCAAGAACGATCAGTGCTTCCCACCGGAGGTTAGCAAGGCTAAGATCACAGCGAAGATTGTGAAGTCGGGCGAAAAAGCTAAACCGGTAAACCCGACGATATTTGCATCTTCAGACGGTGATGAGGCAGGTACGCTGGCTGGAAGATTGGCCGGGGCAAGCCTGCTTTCGCGCCTTGTGATGCTCTATTTCTTCGGCCTTTTGTTGGCGTTCACCCCTTGCGTATACCCGATGATCCCTGTGACTGTAGGCTATTTCAGTGGGCAGGGCAAGTCCGGCACCGGCGCGAGACAGGTGGCAGGGTTGGCGGCGGTATATGTCCTGGGGTTGGCACTTACCTATTCTATTCTCGGTGCCGTAGCTGCATCGACCGGCGGTGTGTTTGGTGCTGCAATGCAAAGCCCACTGGTTGTGATTGGGATTGCTCTCGTGCTGGTGGTGCTGTCACTTTCGATGTTTGGGCTATATGAGCTTCAACCGCCCGCGTTTATTTTGCGCAAATCATCGGGTAGAGGCGGGGTGCTGGGCGCGCTTATTATGGGGCTGGTGTTTGGAGTGGTTGCCGCGCCATGTGTGGGGCCACCTATACTCGGGCTTCTACTCTATGTTGCAAAGATTGGGAGCCCCGTGATGGGGTTCTTTTTGTTTTTTACTTTATCTCTAGGACTTGGGACCCCATTATTCCTGCTTGCGGCATTTTCAGCGAAGATGCCTGTGCCGGGGATGTGGATGGTGGCTGTGAAAAAGCTGGCGGGTTTTTTGCTTTTGGGCGCTGCGGCCTATTTCATGTCCACTGTATCGCCTGAGAACACCGGCAGGTATTTGGTCCCGTTGGTGTTGTTGGCTGCTGGCGTATATATGGGAATTTTCGAAAATTCCATCAAATCCAGCCGTGTGGTTGCGTCCATCGCCAGGGTGGGGTGTGCGGTAGCTGTGGTGCTGGCGGTCTCGATGGTGATGCCGCACCACGCCAAACTGGAATGGCAGCCGTATACTCCCAAAGCAGTGGCATCAGCGGCGGCATCGGGTAAACCAGTGATGATCGACTTTACCGCCAAGTGGTGCATTGATTGCCGCCAACTCGAGAAAGGCCCGTTCAGCGATCCGCGCGTAGCGGATGCAGCGAAGGACTTCATAAAACTGCGCATGGACGGCACGGATTCGCGGGCTCCAAGTGTCATTGCTGCGGGCAAGCGATATCAAGTCAATGGGTATCCCACAGTAATCTTTATCGACAAATCGGGTCATGAGATAAGATCCTTAAGAATTGCGGGGCTCGTCAATTCCAAGGAGATGATCCGGCGGATTAAGGCGGTTCAGTAGCGTTTGACAGTGTTTTTATGGTGGAATATACTGTTGTTGTAGAACAGGCGGCCTTGTAGGAAAGGTGCGGCTGGGCCTGGAGTTGAGGCAGCAGGACGATATAGCCCTGTGGGACTGGATATATCAGTCTCACAGGGCTTTCTGCACACTATTGGAGGTAATTCAGGAGTGGACAATGCAAAACGCAAGGCTAACGTTGCTCTGCTTTCTGTAATATCGAACACCACTCTGGTGTTACTAAAGCTGGCAATAGGCTTATTTATCGGATCGGTTTCGGTGATATCGGAGGCCATTCACTCGGGAGTGGACCTTCTTGCCGCCATTATCGCATGGATTGCTGTACGGACGTCCGGCCAACCGGCGGACAAGGAGCACCCGTTCGGCCATGGTAAAGTAGAGAACATTTCCGGCACCGTAGAAGCCATACTAATATTCTTCGCCGCAGCATGGATCATCTTTGAGGCAGTAAAGAAACTTCTACATCCTGAACCGCTGGGAGCAGTCGGCTGGGGTGTCGGGGTGATGCTTGCCTCTGCGTTGGCGAATATGATGGTATCTCACAGGCTCTTCAAAGTCGGCAAAGAAACTGATTCCGTGGCTCTTCAAGCTGATGCCTGGCACCTGCGCACCGATGTATACACATCGGCTGGTGTCATGGGCGGCCTTGCCTTGATGTGGCTTGCGGAGGCTGTGTTCAAGGGAGTACATTTCCATTGGTTGGACCCCGTTGCCGCTATTCTTGTAGCCCTGCTGATCATCAAGGCCGCTTATCACCTTACTATGGAATCCGCCCGCGACCTGCTGGATGTGAGCCTGCCGGAGGATGAAGAGAACTGGATACGGGATTACATCCGCAGTTATAGTCCTTCGGTAAGAGGATTCCACCACCTGCGCACTCGCAAGGCCGGATCGGATAGATTCATAGAGTTCCACATGCGTGTGAGCTCGGGAATGTCCGTTGAAGAGTCGCACCAGATCACTGAAGATATGACTTGCGATATCCGCAACCGCTACACTGGTTCCACGGTAACAATCCACATAGAACCCTGCCACGGCGACTGTGCCCCCAGATGTATTGAAAACTGTCTGCTAGATGATGGGGAGCGGAGTTTAGTTAGCAGGAAGGCATAACTATCACAGCGACAAATATGATTCAGAAATCACCACCCAGGCATGGGCTTCGGCATTACCCTTCGGGGCATACGCCCGCGAAGTATTAGAGTTGGGAGGTTGTTGGGGTGAAAGAAGGAGCCGAAGCATGGAAAATGTAAAGTATGGGCGGTAACTTTACATTACTACTGCATTCTGATACAGATCATCCATTTGTTGGTGATCCATATCAGATAGAAACCCAATTACTAAGTTTAACTCTGCCGAACAGTGTAAGATGTTGGCAAAGATTGCATAAAATATGGAAATTTGCTTATTGACAATGTGGAGCCAGCCCGCTATACTAATATAGCTGCCATGCGACGATGTGCAGAGTGCCCACAGGACATTCCACCTCTGGCCCATCGCCTTGGTTGCTGCAGTTTCAGCGTCTGTGTAAATTAGGAATAGCCGTCTATCTTTTGGAAAGTTTGCGTTGTCCCTTGAGGGTCTGCGCCGCCGAAAGATTAGCCAGCGGCGCAGACCCTCAACGCACAACGCAAACTTACGGATTGGGTTGGTACGTGGGCAATCGACCCAGTTGGAAAACCCCTCGTTACTAGAACTCCACAGATATTATTATGTTCGTCTTTCCAATTGATTGGCTAGATTATGATATATTTCTATGGTGATGAAAGTGGATCTCTTTCCAAATACGATAGCAGTTGGTTTGTCCTTGGCGGTTATTATATCAACGAGGACGATCGGCAGAAGCTAGAGGAAGGGTGGCGACAGATTCACAAGGCCTATAAAGTTAATGTTAAACAAGAGATAAAGCATAGTGGACTGAAAAAAGCATTGACTGGCGGACAGAAGGAAACTGATGATTGTTTGCAACACCTGAATACAATAGAGATTATAGATCTCACTAACGATATTATCCAACTTGCCTTGTCGCTAGACAGCCTGAGGATAATTGTAGCAGCAGGACAGGGTGATTGCGTAATGAACTTATCATTCGTGCAGAACGCAGATGAGCAATTATGGGGAAAGACTCAAGCTGATACACGATGTAGAGCTATGTTCATTCAGAATATTATGCAGGCTTTTGAACTGGATCTTCGCAAGGCACGTAAACGTGGTGCAATGTGGCTCGATCGAATGAGTAACGGAAAGCATCAACAAACAAGCATTCAGAATTATTTCATACGCCTTGTTCGCGATCAGCAGGATCGGTTTAGAGAATATAGAATGCTGGAATCTAATATCAACTTCATTGAAAATGATTCGTGTTGGGAACAGCGGATGGCCGATCACATAGTTGGGCATTGTGCCGATTTTCTTAACGGAACCGTATTTTGCGGGCGATCAATGGTTGATTTAAAGAGCAAGTTTCGATGCGATGAGAATGGAAACATCGCAAAGCGTGGGATCATTGGAATTCCTGCAGGTTGTGTAGATGAAATCTTTTTGTAGAGCTGTATCAATATCTATATTCTTTGGTTTCTGACCTTTCTGAAGATCTTGATTACGCTTGAAGCTGCTAATTCTTCATACCAATGGCGAACCTCACTGGTTGATGTGCCACAGGAGAGTTCGTCGAAGCGATGCTTCAGACGCTGACAGACCATTGAGTTTAATCTGTCGATCTCGCTACATTCGTTTACCATACAGTAGTTGTGTGCCCATCCAAATATCCGATTTTTGCTCATCGTTACTAGATCAGCTATGTTCTCGGCTGTGGAAGTGATGATCTCAATATCTACCTGCAATTTGGTTGCTGCATCGCGTGTCAGCTCTACTTTATCGCCGAGGAAGCGGAGCCCTAGGAAATCGAACCCATCCTCTACTTGGCGAATATAACACTTCTTAGGATCACGATTGCAATCTAGGAGTAAAGATGTCTGTAGGAAATCTACACTCTCTGCGTGTATCTGGCTGGCTTTCTCTCTAGTGGTGCAGAATATCACAACGTCGTCAGCATATCGTACACTGCTGCAGATATTGGATAACCAACTATCAAATTGGTGTAGATAGGCGTTTGCTGCAAGTGGAGATACCGGCAATCCTTGGCAAAGCCCTTGCGTGAAGGGTTCTTCAGTGTCGTGCCAACGTTGAGAGAGAATGATTTTTTGGAGCAATTCAACTATATACTGATCCTTAATTGTACTATTCAAGATGTTGTGCAAAAGATTGTGGTCCACTGAAGGAAAGAAATCTTTGATATCTATATGAACCACACAAGCTGCTCCAGAAGAGGTGATATCTTGAATCATAGCGCTGGCAGTTTGCACTGAATGCTTCGGACGATAGCCATGACTCACATCAAGCCAATATGATTCAAGCAAATTGTTGAGATTATGAACGAGGGACCGTCCGAGAATTCTGTCTCGGATGCACGGTACACCAATTAATCGTTTACCACCGTTATTCTTCGGAATATAAGCTTTCCTCAGCGGGAGAAGCACATAAGATCCCTGAAGAACATCGTCACGCAATCGTTTGATTTCTGCATCGGCATTGGAAGAAAATTCCTTAAGGCTTTGATGATCAACGCCAATTGCAGCCCCAGCACGGTGAATGTCATGGATTGCGGCGGTCAGGCAGTCATCTGAGATAATAGATTCAAGTAGGGGGCTGCTGCTGGTGTGCACTTACCGATGCCTCTTATTGTTTGCCTGCAATTCAACTAAGTGTTGACATAACAGGCTTTGTTTTGTTCTCTTGTTCTTCTAGCCAGCTTTGCAATTCTTCTTTGTAAGCAATCAGAGATCGCAGATCCCGATCCATCGGCAATAATTTATCATCGGAGCCCGCTTGATGCAACATCACGCGGGCTCCCTAGTCATCTATATCAGTCACTACTTCTCCGGCTTCATCTGCGGGAAGAGGAGAACGTCGCGGAGGTTGTCCTGGTTGCAGAAGATCATCACCAGGCGGTCGATGCCTATTCCCAGTCCACCGGTGGGGGGCATGCCGTATTCCAGCGCACGGATGAAGTCTTCGTCCATCGGGTGGGCTTCCTCATCGCCTGATGCCTTCAGCTTCACCTGCGCCTCGAACCTCTCGCGCTGATCGAACGGATCGTTGATTTCGCTGAATGCGTTGCCTGTCTCCTGCTTGGCTATGTATACCTCGAACCTGCGGGTGAGGTTCGGGTTATCCTGCCGCTTCTTGGCCAGTGGGGAAGTCTCCAGCGGAAAATCGGTTATGAATGTCGGCTGGATTAGGTTGGGCTGCACGAACCGCTCGTGGATTTTCTCGATGATTCCGCCGATCAACGTCTCATGCTCCGTCGGAATTCCGAGACTCTCCATCGCCGCGAGTGCGCTTTCCAGCGTGCTGAATGCCTCAGGCTTCACCCCCGCGTACTCTTCGATGCCCGCGAGCATCGGAAGCCGTCGCCACGGGCCTGCCACGTCTATGGTCTGACCCTGATATTCAAACGTCGTGCCGCCGTAAAGTGTTTTGCAAACGTGCTGGAACAGCCCCTCGACCAGTCCCATCACATCATCCAGATCAGCGTATGCTTCGTAGCTTTCCAGTAGGGTGAACTCAGGGTTGTGCCTTGGCGACAGTCCCTCATTGCGGAAAACCCGGCCTACTTCATATACACGCTCCAGACCACCCACGATCAGACGCTTCAGGTAAAGCTCCAAAGATATCCTGAGATGGAACTCGTGCTCAAGGGCGTTGTGATACGTGTTGAACGGCCTTGCCGCTGCGCCACCAGCCACAGCCTGCAGCACAGGAGTTTCGACTTCGAGGTAACCCCGGTTATCATAATATTCACGCACCGCTCGAACGATTTTGCTGCGCTTTTCGAATATGTCGCGGCTTTCCTGGCTTGTGATCAGGTCTACGTGTCTCTGGCGGTAACGCTGCTCAATGTCTTGAAGACCATACCAGCGCTGGTCACCCTTTTCCTTACCAAACGGTATCGGCCGCACTGACTTGCTGAGCACTGTGAACTCCTTCACGTGCACAGATATCTCCCCCGTGCGGGTGCGGAAGATAAAGCCCTTCACGCCGATGAAGTCGCCCAAGTCCAAGAGTTTTACCAACTCATAGGCGTCACCCATCTCATCGCTCTTGAAATAGACCTGTATGCGACCCTTGCGGTCAAGTATATGAGCAAACGATGCTTTGCCCATGATTCGCTGTGACACAACGCGTCCCGCCAGGCTCACGTTGATCTCGGGCGCGCTATCACTGGCTTGAGGCTCGTCTTCATAAGCAGCCATAACGTCTGTGCTGTAAGGCTCGATGTTTTTTTCGTCACCAGAAATTGCCTTGACAAGCGCGTAGCGCTCATATCGCTCAACAGCGAACGGGTCTCCTGCCAGTTCTTTCATCCGGTCAAGCTTTTCGACCCTCGCACTAATAAGTTCGTCTTCAGGTATCAGATGTTCTTCCAATGTAAACTCCAAGTTATATGATCCGAATATCGGTTTTTTTGTCTCGTACAAAGATAAACCTGCGGGGATTGGCTCCCCGCAGGTTTATTCGCCTGTTCAGTCCGAATTTCCTCTAAGCGAGAGTTTTAGGCACAAGTCTTCATTACTTGCGTATGCCGATTATCTCGTACTTCGCTCTGCCGGCGGGGATATCCACGGTAGCAATTTCCCCGATCCGTTTACCTATCAGTGCCTGGCCAACCGGCGATTCGTTTGATATCTTGTCCTCGGCGGGATTGGCTTCGACGGTGCCGACAATAGTCCATTCCCAGTCGTCGTTTGTCTCCGTGTCCCTTACCCTGACTATCGAGCCTATGCCCACGCTGTCGGTGAGCACATCACCGTCTTCTATCACTCGTGCAGTTGCGAGTATCTCTCTGAGTTCATCTATGCGGCCTTCTATGAAGGCCTGTTCATTCTTGGCATCGTCAAATTCAGTGTTCTCACTGATCTCGACGCCAAGTTGTATAGACTCACGGATGCGGTCTGCCACGCGCTTCCGATGAACTGTTCTCAACTGCTCCAGTTCGTCTTCTATCTTCTTCAGACCGGCAGCGGTCAATAGGATTTCTCTTTCCGCTTGCATCGGATCATCACTCCTTCAAAAAGGATATTATTGTCCTTCGCGATCCCTCTACAATACCGCATGATTAAATGAATCAAGCACCGACCTCGCCAGAATGTGACTTAGTCAGTGCTTGATAGTAGGTTTCCACCATTTCTTGGTAATTATACCAACAATGGCGTGCTCTATCAAACGAATAGGTCACAATCTGCGACAAACATGCACGCTTCTTTACGCTTATGCATGAGACGTATGCATGCCTCTCAAAGTTCCCTGTATGTTTGTTGAATGGGGTTCACAAACATTGGTGCCACCTATGAAACACATGCTTGCATCACATGGATGTGTTATGCCATAGGTTATCGGCAGTAATGTAGAGATTTTTTACAGTGAGGCAGACAAAATAAAGGGCCGCCGCCCATTGCAGGACGACGGCCTGGTTTTCCTACCCCCACGGATAGTTGAGGATTCCCGCGTGGAGGCCAACATTCATGACCAAGGTGGTCTCTGACCACGGCTAAAATATTAGCCTTCGCGGTCACCTCGTTGACTATAGTTCATGTAGTCACCACCTCCTTCTTTGTCATGGTCAGTATATCGCGACTTGGTCTTGCTGTCAACGACGATTCTCAATAGACGATAATCCGAACATAAACCACGTCTAAACCAGGCAAGCTGAGAGATAACAATGTAAATACATTGCAAGCATGCTGAGTGTGTCGAAGCGTGCGGCTCCGAAGTGACATGTGATGAAAATTAACCGCACCCTTCGACGAAGCTCAGGATGCTGGGTTGTACTATAAATAGTAGGCTGTTATTGCTGAACTTAATCCTGTGATACGACAGTTGAATCGAGATCAATACGTTTTGCCATGCGGCATATGCCTTGGAACCTGCACCACGCGCAGTTGCTGGTGTCCTGGGTCATTGGAAATCGCTCGATGTCGGCGGGTCCATAAGCAGGTTCGAGTTCGGCCATATCATTCAGGCTGGCTTTTACATCTTCTGTTACAGACTCCAAATCTGCAAGGCTTGGCGTGAATGATTCCACCACAAGCTCAGGCTGCAGATACACGGCTTGAAGAGTGGTTTGAAGGGGGTCCCATTCCCAACGCTTTTGGGCATATAATGAGTAGAGGGTAAGCTGCCTGCGGTCCTGTTCGCTCGGGGTGCCTGTCTTCCAGTCGATAATCGTGGGAGAACCATTAGCATGCGCGAAGTCTATAGTGGTATAAACCTGGATTCCCTCAAGCTCGAATGATGGAAAATGTGACTCTTCCACCTCCCGCCATTCTCCCGGGTCCGAGTTCTCGATATTGGCCCAGAAATCGGACTCAATAAGGTTCGTAATACACTGCCATGCCACCTGCTGAGCATCTCTTGCCCGCTGATTTAGGTTGGGAAAGTTATAATAGTGCTCCAACAGGCTTGTGATCTCCGAGGCTTTGCGCCCCGGTGGGCGGTTGTCTATGTGCCAAAGGCGCCTGGCGGACTCACCGTAACGTTCGCGGAGCAGCGCGGTTATATTTGCACGGGCTGTCTTGGCGTCGAGTTTGATGTCATAACGTATCGACTGCAGCGCATTTGCTATAACCGAATGCACCACTTGGCCCCGGAGCATCGTGATTGTGGTGAGGTTGCGCATTTCAAACAGCCGCCACCTCGCCTTTGGGTCCTGTCCCCAGAACCTGTGAAAGAAGTAATGCCGGCGGCAGGAGTCGAAATGCGTCTTCCTCGAAAATGACCACGAAAGAGTCGAGGGCTGCCAGTTATCCATAAACTCCCCTTCTCCCAAGTATGTGATAGCCTGCTACAATCTACTTACACATATAGCTCATCTATCCTGCAAGGGAAAATGGGTTCCACTGCTGAAGTAATACTGGCGTCAACACAGGAGGTTTAAGATTACATGCAATCCATTGAAGCGGTTGAACTCAATCGCCTGGTTATCCACGGCATAAACAACATGGCTGATGAGCCCGATATAGCAGATAAGGAAGAGGTTCTCACTGAGGGGCTGCGCCATTTCTTTGAAGAACACATCCGCAACTGCCTGAAATCATCCAGCGCCAAGACTGCCAAATTCAACGGGTCTGATACAACGGTTGCCAGTTGCATTGGCCGGTTAGTCGAAACTCCCGAGGATTTTGTCGAACAGAGCAAGGTGATCGGCTTGTGGTTTAGCCACAACATGGCCAAGTCATCCCAAGTCCAGACATTTCTCGCCGTAGCTATGTTCACAGATTTGGACACCGAGGACCGCTACCTGGCCCTGCTGAAGCTCGATTCAGTGAAGGCGTTCGTGCGCAAGGGTGATAAGGAGTTTGACCAGATCCAGATCCTTCCTGACCCGAGCCGCCAACTCCTGCGGTTCGCTGTAGTCCGTCCCTATGATGATGAAACGCGCTATGATGTGCTGTTCCGCAACCAGCCCGCATCCAAGGACGAAGACCCCGATACCAGCGCCATGTGGATCGATGGGTTCCTTGAGGCGGTGGAAGTCGCCACACCTCGCCAGATGACTCAGCTCGTGGTCAAAGAGACTGAAAAGTGGATTCAGCAAAATGAGGAAGCACTAGAAGAAGAGTCAGCCGTTCATCTGAGAAACGCCGTACGTACCCTCGCTCAGACCGAGGAGATAGATGTGGAAGCAATAGCCGCTACAGCCATAAAGGACGAACGGCAGCGTGAGGAATATGTCGGCAGGCTTTTAGACAAGGGCCTTACAGAAACTGTATTCAAGCCGGACAGAGAGTGGGCTGAGCGCTCATCGCGAAAGACCGTTTACCTCTGTGACGACGGCGTCCAGATCAGCGGTCCAAGTGATGCGATTGATGACGTTATTCAGGTGCTCCCCAAGACCGCCGATCGCAAGACCCGGGTGGTTATCGAGACAAGGAAGTTCCAGCAGAAATAGACTGCGGGCGAGTGGGACGGGATTTGCCTCTCGTCCCATTGAATCACTCGCGGGCTTTATAGATTTTCTTCCGGTACGCCGAGCCCCTTTAGATACTTTTCCAGCCGGACGAATATTGTCGACATAGTCTGCAAAATCGCTCCTACTTCAGCTATTGCCATAAAGAGTATGAACAGCCATACCCATCGTGGAAACGCGAAGTAGAGGTAGGTCAAGCCTGCGGCAATCCACACGCTCACGCACCAGGGGCAGGAGAGCAAGTCGCCGATCACTTTTCTGATCCCGTGTCCACGTCCTGTGCGCTCCTGCACCTCACGCCCGGCTATTTCACCCGTCTCTATCTGTACAAACGGTTCCCTGAGCCACTGCATTATCTCATCTGTGCTAATTATGTCCGAGAGCCTTGCAGTAGCCAAGCCGATCAGGAAGAAATCCAGTATTTTGATGTGAAATGGAAGCCGTCCCAGCGCGCTTAACGCAGCCACCACGCCCACATAAGCAGCGATGAATATAACGTCCAGCAAGATGAGAAATGGCTTCACGTATTCTTACCAGCCGCCCCGGCGTCCTCCGCCGAAACCGCCACCGCCGCCGCGTCCTCCACCGCCACCACGGCCACCACCAAATCCGCCGCCTCCGCGGCCTCCGCCGCCCTCGCTGCGAGGTTTGGCTTCGTTGACTGTCAGTGTGCGACCGCCGAGTTCTTTGCCATTGGTGGCTTCAATAGCAGCCGCCACGTTTTCTTCCGGGATTTCCACAAATCCGAAGCCTTTGTCGCCGATGATGCGGACTTCTGCTATCGGGCCAAACGGCTCGAACAGTGAGCGCACGTCATTTTCAGATGCGCTGTACGGAAGATTGCCTACGTAGAGAGATTTGTTGGCCAATTGCTTACCCTCATTCCGGGACCCTGTCCCACAGTATACTCAGCTAGGCTACGACTATTCGTCGCGTAACCCATATTATTCATAATCAGAGTGAATACCGCAGTTAGTAGTGTGGTATTCGACTACTGTGAATAATATGGGATAAGGAGCTCGATCGGTAGCAGGAAGGTTAAGCAACCATGCCTCTGACCGGTGCGCCGTTCGCCATCGCTGGTTTTGAAAGTCGTATAGTATATCTACCAAAAATGCAAAAGGCAAACATGTTTTCGGGTAGGGTAGTGGCATTATTTGGTGTAAATGGACGCCCAACACCCGTTTGCGCTTATAGTATATAATATGGTCGGACTAATAAGCATCGCGACAGGGAGAGCTATATGCCGTTTCCTATAAATCGAATGAGAAGATTACGCAGTTCGGAGACATTTAGACGGATGATGCGTGAAACGAGCGTTTCCGTAGATAATTTAATTTACCCTTTGTTTGTGGCTCACGGGCTGGATGTGAAGCTGCAGGTGCCATCCATGCCGGGAGTGTTCCATTTCTCGGTGGATGCGCTGCGTGAGGAAGCTGAGGAGATAGCCGAATCGGGCATACCCGCGGTGATACTTTTTGGGATACCATCATCGAAAGATGAGTTGGGCTCGGAAGCCTATGCGCGGGACGGAATCGTTCAGAGGGCGATCGCGACACTGAAGCAGACAGTGCCGGAGCTGGTAGTCATTACCGATGTGTGCCTGTGCGAATACACTTCACACGGCCACTGCGGGGTAGTGCGCGATGGTGATGTGGCGAACGACGAAACCCTGGAGCTTATCGCACGCACTGCGCTTTCCCATGCCGAAGCCGGAGCAGATATGGTTGCGCCGTCGGATATGATGGATGGCAGAGTAGCTGAGATCAGGGAGACTTTGGACGAGAATGGTTTTGCTCAAGTGCCGATAATGGCCTACTCAGCTAAATTTGCATCAGCCTTTTACGGGCCATTCAGAGATGCAGCAGGATGCGCTCCGCAGTTTGGAGACAGGGCGAGTTATCAGATGGACCCACCGAACCGGCGTGAGGCGTTGAAAGAGATCGCGCTGGACGTTGAGGAGGGTGCGGATATTGTGATGGTGAAGCCGGCGCTGGCGTATTTGGATGTGATCAGCGATGCTCGGATGTCATTTGACGTACCGGTGGCGGCATATAATGTGTCGGGTGAGTATTGTATGGTTAAGGCAGCGGCTCAGGCTGGGTATATTGACGAGCGGCGTATCACCACTGAGATTCTAACGTCAATCAAACGTGCCGGAGCGGATCTTATTATCACATATTCAGCAAAAGATTTCGCAATGTGGCAGGCTGGCGTTTAGAGATGTAGCAGGCGAGGGTAAAGATGGGTCGCTGGGGAATATGACAAGCAGAACATTGAGGTGTAGAAAAAATGTCTCAACAACCTGCCAGAACGGTGATTCTCAAACAAACTGAGCCCTACCTGCCGGAGTTCTACCGATGTGCCGCGCGCCTGCGAGCGAGGGGACAGGTGGTGAACTATGGCGATAAACTCACCAAGTATTGCGTTCACGCGACCGATCCCGAGGGCCCGGTACTTGTCACCGATACTACCGAATTTGTATTTACGGCTTCATAACACGTTGCTAGAAGTTACTGTTCGGCCTGAGCCAGTATTCCGATTGCCAACCATAAGGCCATCCGGGTGAAAGCTGGCTAGCCTGACAGAACGCTCCACATCCCACCCAAGGGTCGACTCGTGGCACTCCTGGAGGACAAATACCGCTGGGAGTTTGAACTTCGCATACAGGTGTCCTGTCCCAGGCCGGCGCCGGACATGGGGTGCACATTCTCTCTCCTGATGGCTGGGTGTAGCATTGGTTATCAGCAGCAAACGCGCTGCCCGCCGCTAGTAGCATCACCAATATTGCAACTGCATAAAGCATCTTCATCTAGTTTCTCCGAATCGTCCTTGCTCTCCCGTATTAATTTACCCACCAGCACACGCAGATTTGGCAGAGGATTGTGCACATAGCCCGTACTATTCATAATGAGATGGTTATCAAATATGCCCAGCGTACAAGAAAGAGACGATGCAGCAATGGATATTGCAGATACGATAGTTCCAAACAAGTTCAGCGGAAGATACACAGTATACGCCAGCACATACGCAAAGCTGGATAGCGATGTCATAAATGGCGGCGGGACAGACGATACTGAGGTCATACAGGCTATCTTGGATAAGGCTCCGGAATGGGGCGGCCTTCATCTGATAATGGATGGTGCTGCTCTGGTTCGTGGTTTAGAGATTTATTCCAACACCACAATCGAGTGCAAGACTAAGGACTGCGGCTTCTTTCTTGCATCCGGATCAAACCGCTCGATAATTCAGAACGTCCATCTCGACTTCAAAACCCGGCACGACAAGAACATAACTCTGCTTGGCGGCACGTACAATCAGAACTGCAACGGTCAGGAACACCACATTATGCTGGATTCCGATTCGAAAGGCGTTTTCGGTGCCGAGAAGTGGGTCATTGGAATGGAGTTCTACGGTGTTGAGCATCTCACAATGCGTGATGTGACCATCCGCAACCAGCGGACATTTGCCATGCTGGTTGCCAACTGGTATCGGGTTACGATGGAGAACATCACTATTGAGCTTCCGGATAATATGTTCGGCCAAAATCAGGATGGAATACACTTCTGGGGGCCGGGCCAGTTCCTAAATATGAGAAATATTATGGGTTGTTCGGGTGATGATTTTATTGCATTGGCTCCCGATGAAAATGATAATGTTTCCGACATAACCGATGTAGTGATCGATGGCGTATTTCTTAACGATGCCGACCAGGGGATACGCTTACTTTCAAGGGCCGAGGGGCGGCTTGACCGCGTCATCATACGAAATGTAACCGGCACGTTCAAGAGCTTTGGCTTCTATATCAATCCCTGGTTTCCCGGCTCAGGCGGCAACTTCGGAAATATAACATTCGAAAACATCGATCTCCGGCAGACGAAGCACAAGTATGATTACGCCACTCCATTCCTGTTCCGAATCGGCGGCAATATTGAGACTCTGACGCTTAAGGGCATTCACCATAACTCACCCGCCAATCCGCTTCGGTTGATTGATCTGGGAATACCTTTCTATACCCCCAATGATGAGCATACGGCAGACTACTCGCACATACACACTCTTATTCTGGACGATCTGCAGATATTTGACAAGAGTGACTCTGATATCGGTACAAGCTACATCAAGGTGCTTTGTCCGGTAGACAGCATCGTCGTGAGGAACTCACATGTAAAAGTAAGCGAGGTTTCCCAAAACGCTCGCCTCATTGAAACGAGCGAGCATGCCAATATAGGCTGCATTCACATCAGCGGCCTGACGGTGGATGGCATGAACACTCTGATAGACCACCCCGCAGGCAAAATCGAGACTGTTTGTCTCAACGACGTCCTGTGTATCAACACTTCGGGCCCTCTCATAGCCGGAGAAGGGGAGATTGGCGTTGTGCAAAGCAATGCAGTGTTTGGCGCACACCTGAAACGTTAACTGTAACAATCTGGTATAATAGGTCAACCATTTATTGACCATTGATTGGGCAATGGAATGAAGTACCCGGAGGTGGCAAGGATATGGCGCCTGCACCATGGTTTGGGCTAAAGGGAAAGGCCGCAAGGAAGACTGCCCGGCAAAGCGTTGATGCGCTGCCGGATGGCCTGTGGACCAAATGCCCCAAGTGCAACGAGATACTTTTCAACAAAGAACTAGATAAAAACCTGCGCGTTTGCAGCAAGTGTAGCTATCACTACAAGCTGGGGGCGTGGGAACGAATAGAGATCACTGTGGACGACGGCACTTTTGTTGAGGCCGACGCCAAGCTCACGGCTATAAACCCGCTGGGGTTCCCGGAGTATGACACCAAAATCGCAAAGGGCCGGCTGATGTCCAAGCTCAACGAAGCCATCATCACCGGAACAGGCGAGGTTGGTGGAATCGAAATCGCACTGGCGGTAGCGGACTTCAGGTTTATGGGCGGCAGCATGGGCGGAGTGGTCGGCGAGAAGTTTGTAAGGATCGTCGAGCATGCTATCGAGAAGAACCTGCCGGTGATTACTTTCACTACATCAGGTGGAGCCCGGATGCAGGAAGGCATACTGTCGCTGATGCAGATGGCCAAGACAACTGCTGCGTGCGCGCGGCTTCATAAGGCCGGTCTTCCATACATCGTGATTTTTACGGACCCAACAACAGCGGGCGTGCATGCAAGCTACGCATCGGTTGGTGACGTGATATTCGCTGAACCGGGAGCGCTGGTGGGGTTTGCGGGAGCGCGAGTCGCTCAGCAGGCTGGGGTGGTGCATCGTCCGGACAACTTCCAGACATCGGAGTTTCAGTTGGAGCATGGTATGATCGATAGGATCGTGCCCCGCAAGGATATGAAGTCTACGCTTATCAAGATGCTGCAGTTCTGCGGCTGTGAGGAGAAGTCGGATGCCGCCTAGTGAATGGAATGTGTTAGACTTTGAGAAGCCCATAGCTGATCTCGACACGCAGATTGCGGAGATACGGCGGCTTACGATGGAACGCGGTGAGGACAGGTCCGACGATATCATCGCGCTGGAACAGGACAGAGACAGACTCCTGCAGGAGATTTTTTCCAACTTGAAGACGTGGGACCGAGTGCTGTTGGCCAGGCATCCTAAACGGCCGTATACTTTGGACTACGTGCGGATTATGTTCGATGATTATACCGAACTTTCCGGCGATAGGTTGTTTGCGGACGATCATGCCATGATCGGTGGCATTGCGACGCTGGAGGGACGACAGGTAATGTTTGTCGGCCAGCAGAAAGGCCGTGACCTCAAGGATCGCCAGTATAGGAACTTCGGCAGCGCCAAGCCCGAGGGCTACAGAAAAGCGCTCCGATTGATGAAACTGGCGGAGAAGTTCAAGAGACCAGTGATTTGCCTGGTGGATACACCTGCGGCGGACTGCAGCGTCGGATCAGAGGAGCGTGGGATTAGCGAGGCTATTGCCCGCAACCTGATGGAGATGTCCACCCTTGAGACTCCGGTGATATGCGTGGTGCTGGGAGAGGGTGGAAGCGGCGGCGCGCTTGGCATAGCCGTGGCGGACCGCGTTCTAATGCTCGAACACGCAGTATATTCCGTAATCCCACCGGAAAGCTGCGCCGCAATCCTGTGGCGCGATCCGACTAAGCAAAAAGAAATGGCCGAGGCGCTCAAAATTACTAGCACGGACGCTCTCAAGCTGGGAGTGATCGACGATATAATCCCCGAACCACCCGGGGGAGCGCATAGAAACGTGGACCTGGCTGCCAGGAACGTAAAGAATGCGCTCATAAAGCACATCGATGAACTCGCCAAACTCAAGACCACCAAGCTGCTGGACGAGCGTTACAAGAAGTTCAGAGGAATGGGCGTCTACCAAGAGTCAACCGAGGAATAAGAATCGAAGAGTGATTCTCAATATAATATAAAAAAACCGCCCGGCGCTGTCTGGCACCGGGCGGTTTTTATGCGTAAGCCATTTAACCGCCACTTTCTTCTGCTAATCTCTTGCGACCTCGTGCTTTGATCTCGTCCCGCTCTCTACCTTTAAAAACAAAGATTGCTAATCTTTGTTATTGGTTTACAGGAGCGCGCTTGCGTAAGTAATAGATAACAACGAGCGGCACGGCCCAGAAGGGTGAATAGACGAATAACCAGATCAGCGCTGCGACTAGGGAGCTTAAAGTTGAACCTAATGAAGCTATTGCCCCGGTGAACGCATTACCGATTGACGAATGTACGGGCTTGGACTTGGATTTCTCAATTAGAGTGAGGTTAATAGTCGACATTGCTGCGGCAGACTTCAGATACTTGATCTGCCCCTGCGTTTCCTCGATTTCGCCGCGCACTCGGTATAGCTCATTGGACACAGTGACGATATCTGGTACGCGGTGCGCTTTGTTCATTATCTCTAAGTATTGCCGCTCCTCGGCGCGCTTGTTGCGCAGACGCGATTCCAGGTCGACAACTTGCCCCGTTACATCCTGGCCACTGATGCTCTTCGACTTTACCTTGCCCAGTCGGCTCAGGCGCTGCATAGTTGACTCGAACGAATCTGCGGGAACCCGTATGGCGAATGCTCCCGAAGTCGGAGTAGCATCGTCTGTGTCGGCGGAAGAATCGGTCACATAGCCACCTGCAGACTTAGCCACGGCTATTGCCTGGTCGCTGATAGTTTGAAAATCTTTTACTTCCAGCATTAGGTTGGCTGTCTTAATGATCATCAGGTTAGGCGAAGGTGCAAGCGAGGCCGGGCCCCGTGCATTTGATGACAATGGCTGCTGCAGTGACTTGCTCGCCATCCGCTTGGCCATAGGTCCAGGAACTGAACCGGGCGCGCTTTGCATAGGGCTGTCCATTCCCTGGCTTTCCGGCCGTGCTGCCTCCTTTGAGTTGCTGAATATAGGCATCAGCACTGCTGCAGCCACCACTGTGACGATCAATACTGCCGCTGCTGCAACTGGACTGGTAACGTAAGGCCACCTTAGTCGATGAACTGGTGCGGGGTCAAGTTGAATATTATCCATTATCTTGTCGCGAAGACCCTCAGGTGCGGAGACGGACTGAGCTGTTCTGACTTTCTGTGTGAGATTCATCATTGCCGTCATCTCCCTTCGGCATTCGGAGCACTGGACAACGTGCCACTCCACACGCCACCGTTCCACGGTTCCGAGCTCGCCATCTATATACGCCTTGATATTGTCTCTCACCCTTTGGCAGTTCATATTACAGCCTCGCCTTCAGGAGCATAGCCTTGGAGGACTTGTCTTAATTTTACGAATGCGTTGGACAATCTTGATTTAACGGTCCCCACCGGACACCCAAGCACCTCTGCACACTCCTTGTACGTGAGCCCATGTAGTTCGTGCAGGATCACGACTTCCTTATGCGAATCAGTTAGTCGCCCTATTGCAGTGTCCACCTCGTTTTTGATCTCACTTCTGATTGCTTCAGCGGACGGATCGTGGGATGTGCTCGATTCTTCCAGTAGATTGTCATCAATAGGCACAAAGAGCGGGCGGTGCCTGCGGCGGTGCTCAAGGCAGACGTTCATTGTGACTCGATAAACCCATGTCTTGAGACTAGATTTGCCTTGGAAACTTTTGATAGAGTTGCAGATTTCTACCAGCGCATCCTGAGCTACATCTTCTGCGTCTTGTGAGCCCACCAATCTGTATGCCAGATTGTATACAGAATCTTGGAATATGCCCAAGAACCTGGCGAAGGCGTCACGGCTTCCACTTTGGAGTTGGGCAACCAATTGTCTTTCGTCACAAGGTGTAGTCATTGGCATCCTGATAAGTGCGGATAGAAAACCTCTTACCTGCGCTCGCTAGATTTCCTTCTGTCATGGAGTTAGTTGCGGTAAATGAGTTTTGGGTTCAATGTTTTTTATCTGTAATCCCATGAAAGATAGGACCCTAATCAGCCTGCAAATGAGTCTCAAGACTCATTCCCCGGCGGCTTATTTTGACTAAAATCACAATGGATGCGGGAGAGGCTGAATAGCCTGGGCAGGCAGATCGCCCGCATTATTCAGTTACGTTGAATAATGCGGGCGAACGGAACAGACAAGTGATTCGCGCTCACCCCTGAAAGCTCCAATCAATCGCTTGCCCATATCTTGCATTACTAATGAAAACGACCTCGCTCGGGAAATCCCGGCGAGGTCGTTTCGTTCATTTGCTATATTCGGTCAGCAAAGTTTATGCAGTTATGTTGATGCCTTCTTCGAGAACTGCGATGTAGTTCTCAACGGGCATATAATTAGTGAGCGAATTGCCTGTGCCCAACGCCCAATAGCCATCGTAGAAGCACTTCTCGATTTGCTCTCGTGCATACTTGCGCACTTCTTCTTCAGTGCTGCGGCAGATTACGTCAACATCTAGGCCACCCAGCGGAGTGATCCGCGTGCCGTATTGCTTCTTGAACTCGGAGACCGGCGTTATGCCGTCTTCGAACGAGTGCTTGGCATCGACCTTGCAGTACTCAATAATATCTTCGTAAACATCTCCAAGCTGGCCGCAGGAATGGAGGATAAATGGCTTGCCGTTGTTGTGTGCCTGCTCGGCCATTGCCTTGTATGTCGGGAAGACGTTCTGGCGAAGAGTCTCGGGACTCAGGAATGTGGATGTTTTGAACCCCAGATCATCGCCCTGCCGAAGCGCGCCGATGGCGTCCATTGTGGCGAGTTGCCTCACAGCGCTGATGTGCAGAGCGCCGACTTTCTTGAAGACCATTTCAACCAGTTCAGGGTCGTCCATCAGCAGATAAGACATCCCGATTGTTCCCAGCATCCGCGAAACCCATTCATAAGGCCCCGCGCTAACGCCACCAACTATCTTTGCTCCATCCGGCAGCAGTTTCCCTACTGTTTCAAAGTGGCTGAAGTCTATTGGCTTGGATTCATCCGGCCATGGGTATTTGTCGTAGTCTTCTCTGTTGCTTATCACTACCAGCGCTTCGCTGCCTTCGCTCAACGCATCATCGTGTCCAGCGGTCAACGGCAGGTAAGGAGGAATCTCCATCGGCACGCAATCATAGCCCATGCCTATCCAAAAGTCGACATATATCTCCCAGAAACCAGGGTCAGATGCAGACATCTTATCGAAATCCGCCCCTGTCCTGCTGGCAATAAATCCAGGGCTTGCAATGTGCTCATAGAACGGCAGATGGTTAGGTTTGTCTTTTCGCCAAAGCACCTTCAGGAACTGATCAAAATCCGGCTCGCGTTTGAGGCCCATAAGGTTAACTCCAAAAATCTTGCTTCTTTTGTGCACCCAGCCTCATACACAACCTGAGCCGGACACCGACTATAATTTACACTGCGCAACGGCTCTGCGTCAAGGTGAGTTTAGCTCGCTTTTGATTTTAATGCCGTATCTATCGCAGTCGCTATAGAGGTGAGAGCAGATTTGGAATATTCGTCCCGCTGGATGGCCTTGACTCGGGAATTACCGTCGATAACGACTACCACCGGGCTATCGCTGGTTACCGAATAGGCTTTGCTGACGGTTCCGTCAAAATCAAGCATGAGCGGCTGGGGGGTTTCCTTGCGGATTCTCGATTTTGCAATGCCGCGCCCGATGCCGGGGATACTATGGAGATCCATCAGCCCAAGAAGCTGAATCTTGCTCCCGTATTTACTATCCAAGTTTTCAATCCACGGGCCCATCTCGCGGCCCGAGTCCTTATTGGCTGCTACAACCACAGTAACAGTGCCATTGAGTTTAGAAAGATCCCAGAGCTTCCCAAACTGGTCCTTGAGCGAAAAGCTAGGTGCACTTTGCCCCATATCAAGAGCCATAACACTCGTGCAGAAAACAATAACGAGGGCTGCAGCAAACATGCCTGCCAGTTTGCACTTTTTCCTGTGAACAGCCCTTTCTTGAGGAGATGGCTGCACCCGACAGTACTAAACATAATCGCCGGGTCTGTTTCTTATACGTCGTTGTCACACTTGTCGTTACCCGACGCGTATAGTTCGCAAACCATGCAGGTTAAGGAGTGGGATGGGAAGTAGATCAGGAGTGATGCAGGTTAACCTTTACTTCGCACAATCTTGGCATAGGGCCGGGGGAATGATTGCGGTGTAGGTTTGTCTTTGGCGATCACGACAAGTTGGCGGGTAATCTCGGTGAAGGGGATGTGGGTGCGGACGGTCTTCTCCACTCGGCCGCCGAGTTGTCCGATTATCGCCCTGGCTTCAGCCAACTCTTCGTCGATTTCTTTACTTTTCTGTGCGATTACATACCCTCCGATGCGCACCAACGGCAGGCAGAGTTCCGCCAGCACGCGAGTCTCCGACAGTGCCCGGGCGTAAGCGATATCATAATGTTCTCTGAAAGCCTTCTCACGCCCTATCTCCTCAGCGCGCGCGTGGACAGGCTCTATCCCCTCCAGCCCAAGCCGCTGTATAGCATCGGAGAGGAATTTGATCTTCTTGAATGTGGCGTCGAGAAGCGTTACATGGAGGTCGGGGCGGACAATCTTGATAGGTATGCCGGGGAACCCCGCGCCGGTGCCGACATCGATCACCTTCGCCCCCTGAGGCACATTCAATGCGGCGAGGCATGTTAGGGAGTCGAGGTAATGCGCGGTTACGATGTCGGAGGGATTTATGATGCGAGTGAGATTTAGGCGCTCGTTGGTCTCCACCATGAACGCAGCGAATTCGTCCATCAGAGCGAGCTGGTTATCAGACAGTTCAATGCCGAGTTCCGATGCACCGGAATGCAGAGTGTCCAACGGTATGAACGGCATATTGACTGATTCTCTCCTGTATGAAACGCTGAGTTGACACGGCTAACCGCGTGTGGGATAATCCAATTGGTCGGGCAAGGTCGCCTCATCATTATACACTGATACCGGCTGGTTATCCACTGTTGCCCAACCACCGGCGCTCGCTTAGCAGGAAGCACCAAATATGCAAGACAGACTCCGTATTAGTTCTCCACTTAGGCTTACCCTATGTATTCTCGGTGTTATAGCAGGGTTCTACGCGCTTTATTTCGCGGGGCTTGGACATAATCCCCTGCTTGATCCTGATGAACCCATTTATGGACAATTCGTCAAAGAGATGGTCAGGAGTGGCGACTGGCTCACCCCTCACTACGGCGGGCAATTATGGTTCGATAAGCCTCCACTATTCTATTGGCTCTCAGCCGCGAGTGTGAAGATGTTCGGGCTTAGCGAGTTTGCTGTGAGGCTGCCGTCAGCGGTCTGCGCAGTCGGAATCGTGCTGATGGTGTTCTTACTAACGTCGCACGACTTCGGTAAACGCGCGGCTCTCTTCGCCTCATTAGTCATGGCTACCAGCCTCATGCAGATCGTGATGTCGCATGCCGCGGCAACCGATGCAGTAATGGTTTTCTTATTGACGCTAGCGCTGTATTGCTACCGGCGCTGGTTGGACGCCGAGGGACGCGGGAGACTTGGCTGGATCACAGTGTGTGGCTTGGCGACCGGCCTGGGGATGCTTGCGAAAGGTCCTGTAGTTCCGGTGCTGCTGACGGCTGCATTCGCTATTCATTTATGGTGGGTGAAGAGGCTGAGCAAGCTCAAAGTCACGGATGTGCTCCTTGGCGTGGGCTGTGCACTTGCAATCGGGCTGCCGTGGTATATTGCCATGTATGCCATGCACGGGCATGTGTTTGTCGATCAGTTTATCGTATCCAACAACATTGCCAGGTTTCTCAAGCCACTTCACAAGAGCCAGACCGGGCAGTGGTATTCATACTTACGCAATGCACCTGTTCTGCTGTTGTTCCTGTTTCCGTGGAGCGTGTTCCTGCCGCAAGCAATCGCCAGGAACTGGAGGGCTAACACGGGAGCTAAGCTGGCGGCTGTGTGGTTCGCGGTGGTGTTTGTATTCTTCTCGATATCGAAGACTCAGAACTTCACCTACACTTACCCTGCATTTCCTGCTGCCGCTCTGCTGATAGGGGCGCTGTGGAGCCGTGCCGAGGCTGGGGACAGTGGTTCCCGCAAGAGCATAAATAGGGGAGTATGGGTGGGGCTCGGTATAGCCGGGCTGATTGCAATGGCACTTGCGGTGATCGCCATAAAGAAGTATCCCGGCGCCATAGTTCCGGCGGGAGCGCTGGGTGGCGTGCTTGTTGTGGCATTTGTGGGGTCAGTGGTCTCGAATGGACGCAAAGCCGCCCGCACGGCGTGGGTCATCACCACGGGGATGCTGGCTCTGAACATTCTATTGCTGTTCGGGTTGATACCTGTGGTCTCACAAAGTAAAAGTTCAGAGGTTTTAGCTCACAAGATATCGCATTTGTCCAAAGCGCAGGTTGTTATCTACAGCACCTACAGACCTGGGTTGGTTTATTATGTGGAGCCCAGGCCGATAAGGGTGAACGATGATTCCGAGATCGAGCAGCTGATGTCCAGCAAGACCCCGATGCTGTTTATATGCAATGAGGGCAATGAAAGTCACATTGAGCGCTTTTCTTCTGATGAAGTCGCTGGATGGGGTGACTTGGACGTATACGCGAATAAGGCCTATATGGACACCACCAGGACAGCTATGCTATCAACTGCGCCGGGGCTACGGTGATTGAGGCTGCGGCTTGGCGTGCTGAATGTAGACGGCCAGCATCGCTACATCGGCTGGAGTGACTCCTGGTATGCGCGAGGCCTGCCCCAATGTGGCGGGCCTGATTCGCCCGAGCTTTTCGATTGCTTCCCTGGATAGCGACCGGAGCTGCGGGTAGTCGATGGAATCAGGAATTGGCCTATTCTCCATCTTGCGGGCCTGCGCTACCTGCAGGTGCTGTCGCTCAATGTAGCCGTTATACTTGATCCCGATCTGGACTTGCTCGGCTACGTCCGGCGGAATGTGCCCATTGCCCACCGCGCGAGCGATGTCGGCATAGGTTATCTCCGGCCTGCGCAGAAGTTCTTCCAGCGAGCAGGACCGGTCCGAAAGCTCCACATTAAGCGCCGCAAGTATTTCCGTATCCGATGGTTTTAGGAAAGTCTCCGCCATTCGTCGGCGTTCGCTTTCGACAAGACTGGCTTTCTCACGGAACCGCTCCCAGCGCTTGTCATCCACTAATCCAACCTCACGGCCTATAGGGGTGAGGCGCATATCGGCGTTGTCTTGTCTGAGAAGAAGCCTGTACTCTGCGCGGGAAGTGAGCAAACGATACGGATCGCTCACGCCTTTGGTCACGAGATCATCGATCATCACCCCAACGTAACCTTCGCTGCGCTTGATAATCACCGGCTCCTCGCCCTGGATCTTACGACCTGCGTTTATAGCCGCCATAAGGCCCTGAGCGGCAGCCTCTTCATAGCCGGAGGTGCCGTTGATCTGCCCGGCAAAAAACAGCCCATCTATGAGCTTTGTCTCCAGTGATGGCTTGAGCTGGGTCGGCGGGGCGAAGTCGTATTCTATAGCGTAGCCGGGGCGCAGCATTTTCATGTCCTCAAGGCCGGGAATCGTGCGGAGGAACTCTATCTGGATCTCTTCAGGCAGGCTGGTGGACATCCCCTGGACGTAAATCTCATCAGTGTCCCACCCCTCCTGCTCCAAAAAGACCTGGTGCCGCTCTTTGTCCGGGAACTTGACGATCTTGTCTTCAATAGACGGGCAATATCTCGGCCCAACGCCGCTGATCCGACCGCCGTACATAGCCGAACGCTTGAGGTTCCGGGTGATAACATCCTTTGTGAGGTCGTTTGTGTAGGTGAGCCAGCACGGCAGCAGCTTGTCCGGGTTGAGCGGACCGGACATAAACGAGAACGGCCCAACCTCAGGTTCTGACTCCTGAATCTCACACTTGGAAAGGTCCAGGCTCTTCTTGTCCAGGCGCGGAGTGGTACCGGTCTTGAGGCGGCCGAGCTCGAATCCCAACGAGCGGAGGCTGTCTGAAAGACTATTCGATGCAAACTCGCCTGCTCTGCCGGCTGAGAACTGGGTTTCTCCGATATGTATCAAACCCTTGAGGAATGTGCCGGTAGTGATGACGACACACTTTGCGCCATATTCCATACCGGTCTGGGTGCGAATGCCTTGCACTCGGCCGTCTTCTGCCAAGATTTCTTCTACCATCGCCTGCTTTACATCTAACCTGGGCTGGCGGAGGGCGGTGAGGCGCATGAAGCCTTGGTAGGCGCGCTTATCGGCCTGGGCGCGAAGTGCTCTCACGGCTGGTCCCTTGCCGGTGTTGAGCATGCGGATGTGCGTGCACGTTGCGTCGGTGGTTAGCGCCTGCTGCCCACCCAGCGCGTCTATCTCACGCACAAGATGCCCCTTTGCAGGCCCACCGATGCTGCAATTGCACGGCATGTGGCCGATTGTCTCTATGTTGATCGTGGCTAAAAGTGTATCGAAGCCCATCCTTGCGGAAGCCAGCGCCGCTTCGCAGCCCGCGTGCCCCGCTCCGACGACTATAACATCATACTGCTGCATAACGTTATAATTATAACATACCCCTCAGCCTCTGTCGGGGAGCTGGTGATGCTATGTTATAATAGACTGGATCATACATTTGACCACCGAAAGAAGACTACTGCCCTGGAAATAACAATTAAAAATATAGAACTCCTGGCCCCCGCGAAAGATGTGGAATGTGCGATTGCCGCGATAGACTGCGGTGCGGATGCCGTTTATATTGGCGCACCCAGATTCGGCGCGCGCGAGGCCGCTGGTAACACTATTGATGATATAACCGAGCTCATCAACTATGCCCACAAGTATTGGGCGAAGATATATGTCACCGTCAACACACTGATGCACGATGAAGAGATCCCGCAAGCTGTAAGCCTGATCTCTAGTCTCTATGAAGCTGGTGTTGACGGCATTATTATTCAAGACCCGGGCCTGCTGGAGTGCGATCTGCCTCCCGTCCCGCTTATTGCGAGCACGCAGATGCACAATAACACGCCCGCGAAAGTAGCTTTCCTGGAACAGGTCGGCATCAGCAGAGTAATACTTGCTCGAGAGCTGGACATCGACCAGATACACGCGATCCGGCAGAAAACCAACGTTGAGCTGGAATGCTTCGTGCACGGTGCCCTGTGCGTGTGCTACAGCGGGCAGTGTTATATGAGCTATGCGCTCGGTGGCAGAAGTGGCAACCGTGGGCAGTGCGCGCAGCCCTGCCGCAGAGCGTACACCCTTACTGGCGGTGGAAAAGTGCTGGTACGTAACAAACACCTATTGTCACTTAAAGACCTCAACCTTTCCAATAACCTGCGCGAGCTGATCGAGGCGGGGGTAACATCGTTCAAGATCGAGGGACGCTTGAAGGACAGGGCGTATGTGTCCAACGTGGTGGCGTTCTACAGGCAGAAGCTGGACGAAGTCATCTCCGAAATGGGCTTGAAGAGAAGCTCATCGGGCACTAGCCAGGTAGGTTTCACACCGGACGTCGATAAGACATTCAATCGGGGCTATACTACCTACTTCCTGCATGGCAGACGTGGGCCTATCGGCTCCATTGATACGCCCAAAATGGTGGGTGAGGCAGTGGGCCGGGTTGTTGCAGTTACCAGGCGTGGAGTAACCATCGACTGCCGGTTGTCCATGCACCCCGGTGACGGAATATGCTTTTTCGACCGCAATGGCGAGCTGCGCGGCACCGTGGTGAACGGCGTCCAGGGCCGCACAATCATGCCCAATAAAATGGATGGTATCGAGAACGGAATCACAATTTACCGAAACCACGACCACGAGTATCTCACCAGCCTTGAAAAGGCTGTTGTTGAGAGGCGGATTCCGGTTTCGCTTCGTATTAGCGAAACGGATGACGGTTTCACCCTTACTGCGCACGATGAAGATGGCAATTCTGCCGAATTCAGCTTGCCCTGCGACAAAATGACGGCCGACAAGCCGGAGCAGGCAGTTGAGAATATCAAGAAACAGCTAGCCAAGTCCGGCGGCACTGATTTCGAGTGCTCCGATGTGGAAGTTGACTTGTCCAAAGTGTACTTCCTGCCCATCTCCACGCTCAATACGTTGAGGCGTGGCGTGCTGGAGCGGCTCACCCATGTGCGTGAGGACAACCGGCCAGTTCAGCATGGTGGAGCGCTCGTCAATGACGTGCAATATCCTGAAAAGTCATTGTCATACACGGGTAACGTGCTGAACACGCAGGCGGAGGCATTTTATCGCCGCCACGGAGTAGTGTCCATTGACCCGGCGGCGGAGTCCGGCTTGGATATGCGTGGGCGGAAGGTGATGGACACCCGGTATTGCATAAAACACCAGCTCGGGATATGCACCAAGGACGGCGCCAAAACGCGGGCGCTGGAGCCTTTGTTCCTGCTCGATTCCGATGGAAACCGGCTGGAACTGCGGTTCGACTGCAGCGCATGCGAGATGCGAGTGCATTATGTAGGTAAGAAGACTCCTCCGACTGGCGGCAAGCAGCATGGCAATTGATGAAGAGATAACACGCACTGGTGAGTGCAGGCAGTGCGGTGAGTGCTGTCGACGGCTTGGATGGCTATTAGTACACGCAGACGATGACACGTTGGAGTGGCTGCGTGCAAGGGACACGGAGATCAAGGTCGTGCCCGATGAAGATGTAAGAGAATACTACTGGGTGTCGATCCCTTACCCCTGCACACACCTCGTCGACATGGGCAATGGCGTGTTCCACTGCGACATGCACGATACCAAGCCCGAAATCTGCAAACGTTACCCCGAACCTACCGACGACCTCAAGCCTGGATGTGGCTATCGATTTACGAAGGGCTGAGCGCTGGTTCACCCGCCCCTTGCTATTATTTAATCAATACGTCACGCGTCTAGTTCGGTCAACGAAAGCAATATGACTATAATGCCCTCTGTCGTGCCTCAATGGACATCTTGTGGTATAATGCGGTTATAACCTTGGCTGCCTGGCATAAAGTCTACAGTAAATACCTCAGATATTCCAGCTAGCGGGAGAGTGTTGCTGATGGGTAAGAGTATCATCCGAACTATTCTACTGGTTTTCTTTGCGATTCTTTGCTCCAGTTGCTACGGCCAGAGTGTAATAAGGGTCAGCCCTAGTGGTAATGATGCCAATGACGGCTCAAGTTGGACATCGGCAAAGAAGACTATCCAAGCAGGCATCGATGCAGCATCAAATGGTGGTGGAGGCGAGATATGGGTAGCTGCAGGAATCTACAATGAGCGCATCGCCATCAAAGTCTATTGTTACCTCTATGGAGGTTTTGCGGGAACAGAGAACACTCGATCACAGCGTAACTTTAGTGTCAACAAGAGTATCCTAGACGGCTCCGATAGTGGTCCTATAGTCAGTTCGACAAGCGGAATCAGCACACTAGCCTGCATTGATGGCTTTATGATTAGAAACAGCGGAGACTGCACTTATGCCATCGACTGCAACTACTCGAGTCCAGCAATAGCCAATAACACTATCTTGGGAAGAGGCGGTGGAATCAAATGCAATTTCTCCAATTCAACCATAATCAACAATACTATCTCTAATTACTCTATCTATTCCAGCTCCGGCATTAACTGTTACTCTTCCAGTCCCACTATAATAAACAACACAATCACTGTAAATAAATATGGCATATACTGCAGTTCCTCAAGTCCGACCATTGTCAATAATATTGTTGCATACAATGGCAACGGTATCAGCAAGGGCGGCGGAACACCTATTCCTAACCATAATGAAACCCCAATTCTTAACCATAACTGTGTCTACGGCAACACCACCAACTACTCCGGCATCATCGCTGGTCCAACAGACATATCAGCAGCCCCCAAATTCAGAGACGATTTCAGAGGCAGTGCAAACGGTGACTTCCACTTGCTCAGCGACTCTCCCTGCATCGATTCTGGTGATGATACAGTGATAGGCGCAGACTGGCTAGATATGGATGGCGAGGCGCGCATCGCAGGATCTCATGTCGATATTGGATCAGATGAGTGTGTAGTTCGGAATGCTGGTCCTGGTGAGGCAAAGCAACTGGGTTGCCCAGCATATGTTCGTCTCAATAATGTAGTCGTTTCTGCAGTCTTCAGTGGTTTCTATTACGTTCAGGATATAGAGCGAGCCTGTGGAATTAGGATTACACAGGTCAGAGGTAACATGCCGCAGTTTGGCAATATTGTGAGTGTGAGCGGCATTCCTTCAACATCATCTGATGGTGAGAGGTGTCTTTCCAGCTACGAAAACATAATACCCACAGGTCAGAAGACCGCACTGCCGCTGTTTGTTGCTTGCAAGTTCATTGGTGGAGGAGACTACGGCTATGATCCTGCTGCTGGATTTGGCCAGAAGGGAATCGCCGGCGCCAGTGGCCTTAACAACATCGGCTTGCTAGTGACTGTATGTGGCAAGATAATGAGCATAGACACGACGGCTAAACGGCTATATGTAAGCGATGGATCAGCGATGGTTGCCGTCTATTACGGGAGTATTGCGCTACCGGAGTCTGTATCAGAAGGTTCAATGGTTAGAGTTACCGGAGCTTGCAGTTGTTATAAGCTGGAGAATGGCGACCTTGGCCGGTTGATCATTCTGAAAGATGCGCAAAGCATAGCGCCGGTGGAATTCGTTCAACAATAATGACGGTTCATTCCTCAATGTGCGATTCGCACATGCAGCCTTGTTTGACTGCATCAACTAGTATGTCAATCTGGTAAGTCCTCTACCGCAGCCCCTTTTGGCTTGACAATTGTCTCATCTGATGCTAGCATGCGAACACTGGGCACACAGAACTAAACATATTCGCAAACCTGCTCCTGTGTGCAGTCGTGGAGGAAGAGCCAACAATGAAGTCACAGACTGATGTAGCATGTGTGGGCATATTTGTCGCAGATACTCTTGGTAAACCGATAAAGAATATACCGGCCTGGAGACAGCTCGAAATGGTGGAAAGCATTGAGCTTGCTACCGGCGGGTGCGCGAGCAATACCGGAATGGTGCTTGCCAAACTTGGCCTGAATGTCGCGACGCTCGGTAAGGTTGGTAACGATATTTTTGGTGATTTTATACTGTCCAGCCTTCAGAAGAGCAACATCGACATAAGCGGTATGAAGCGCGATGACAAACTTAACACGTCGTTCTCGTTTGTTATGGTCGCGCCGGACGGAGAGAGAGCTTTCTTCCATTACGTCGGGGCAAACGGGTCGTACTGCATTGACGATGTTGATTTCTCGATAATAGAAAACTCGCGCATTCTCCATATCGGAGGATCATTCGTTATGCCTGCATTGGACGGCAAGCCCACCGCTGAAATCCTCCGCCGCGCACATGAGAAAGGCGTTATGACTTGCCTTGATACGGTGTGGAATGGCGAGATCGATGCGTTCGCCACACTCAAACCTTCGCTGCCATACCTCGATTACTTCCTGCCCAGCATCGATGAAGCCAGCCTGATGACCGGACAGGAGTCACCTGCAGATATCGCCAAATTCTTTATGGATCATGGCGTGAAGACCATCGGCCTCAAAATGGGCGGTGAAGGTTGTTATGTTGCCAACGCTAAAGAGCATGTGCATCTGCCTGCGTTTAAGACCAATGTGGTCGACACATGCGGTGCCGGCGACTCATTTATTGGCGGATTTTTGGCAGGTGTAGTCAAGGGATTTGACATAGAGCAGTGTGCCAGGCTTGGTAATGCCACAGGATCTATATGCGCCTCATCGATGGGTTCGAGCACAGGTGCAAAGAGCTGGGATGAGACTATTGAATATATGAACAATGCAGAGCTGCTGGAGGTGTCATAATGCTGAGTAAAGAAGTCTTTGATCAAACTCGCGCTAAAGCCGTCGAGATATACCGCAAGGCCCAGATAGTGCTTCGGCCTGATGAGATCGAAAATATGGAGATCGCCGACTTTGGGCTTAGAGATGTTGAGAATACGGGTTTGGAGATTATCGTTTATGTGAATACCGCCCGGGTGTGCGCCAAAGAAATGGCTCTGCTGCCTCACCAGACGTGTCCCGAGCACAGGCATCCGCCAGTAGAGGGAGAACCCGGCAAGGAAGAGACGTTCCGCTGCCGATGGGGCACCGTTTATCTCTATGTATCCGGCGAGAAGACTGAAAACCCGGCGTGCAAGCCCCCCGCGGGTCGCGAGAGCGCATACACGGTGTGGCATGAGGTGATGCTCAAGCCGGGAGAGCAGTATACTCTTGTGCCTAACACTCTTCATTGGTTCCAGGCAGGGGATGAAGGCGCTGTAGTGTCAGAATTCTCCACCAAGAGCCGGGATGAGTCAGATATATTTACCGACCCGGATATTCAGAGGGTAGAGGATTAGGAGTTCGTTTTGAAAGCAATTCAATTTGGAGCAGGTAATATAGGCCGGGGATTTGCTGCGCAGTTGTTTACTGAGTCCGGCCTTGAAGTCGTGTTCGTAGATGTAGTGCAGGAGCTTGTTGACCTGATTAATCAGCGCCGGTCTTACCCCATAAGGATCGCATGTGAGGAGCCGTGGACTGTCACGGTCACTAATGTTCGGGCGGTAAGTGGATTAGACGTGCCGGCTGTTGCGGAGGAGATTCGCACGGCTGATCTTATATGCACCGCTGTAGGCGCAAATATACTTCCCCGCATCGCTCCGACTATCGCAGCCGGTATCAAGGCGCGCGCGGATGCTGGGGTCGAAAGCCCAATCAATATTATCATCTGCGAAAATCTTCAGCACATGGCCCAGCATCTCAAGGCTGAGCTGAAGAAAGCCCTCCCGGAGGAGTGCCACGGCTACCTGGACGATAAAGTCGGATTCGTGGAGAGTGTGGTTGGGCGAATGGTGCCGGTAATGACCGCGGAGCAGAAGCGCGAGGACCCGCTGCTGGTAGTGGTGGAGCCTTATAAGCATCTGCCGGTGGCAAAGGCGGCCATCAAGGGCACTTTCCCTGAGATCGCCGGAGTTGAACCTGCGGATAACTTCCAGAGCTTCGTGGATCGTAAGCTCTATACGCACAATGCGGGACACGCCATTGCCGCCTATCTCGGCTATCTCAAGGGTTATAAATATATCCACCAGGCGATGAGCGATCCTGAGATCGTGAGCGAAGTCCGAGCGGCGCTTTCCGAGACCGGCCAGGCGTTGGTGCGTAAGCATGGGCTTTCGCCTGAAGATCACCAGGCCCACATAGAAGACCTGCTTCACCGGTTTGCTAACGTTGCCCTGGGAGACCAGGTCGCGCGAGTGGGTGGCGATCCTGTGAGGAAGTTGGGCCCGGAAGACAGGCTGATCGGCGGCGCAAAGCTGGCTATGGAGTATGGAGTATTTCCCAAGCACCTGTGCAAAGGGATTGCGGCTGCGTTGAGGTTTAACCCACCCGGTGACCGGACAGCCCCAAAGGTCCAGCAGCTTGTCAGTGACCTTGGAGTTGCGGGTGCGCTCCACGAGATCAGCGGCTTACCCGAAAACTCCGAAATTACCGCTGAAGTCGTTAGACAGTATGAACTAAGTGGCCTCAGTGAACAGACCCAACCAACGCAAAACGCATTAACGCGTAACGCATAACGTGCTAACAATTGACATAATCGCAAATCCGGGGTATTATCCAAACGGGTAGGCGGACGAGGTTTCGATGTAAGGTGTAAACGCGGGGCGGGTGCGGCTGTCCCGCGTTACACTTGTCTGCGTTTTGTGAGACGAAAGCAGTAGGTCCGCAGACTCATAGTAGTCATGTCGACAGGACATCAGAAATATGCGTGGAGGCTGAATCACTCGATGGCGACGATACTCAAAGATATCATCTACAATGGCAACACCGGTAATTATAAATTCGATGGCGGAATATCCAGGGAAGTGCTGGAGAACTACTTATCCCGAGCGATCATGTTCGAGTACCTTTGGGAGAGCGAACAGTATGATGAAGATATCCGCTGCATCAACAATATGGGTGCAAAGCTGATCAGCCGGGCGGCGACGGACTGGGGCGGCCCATTGAACGAAAGCGATGGGACATATTGGTCAAAAGCAAAGAAGATGGTCACTGACCTGCACGAATCTGATCCTGATATCATTGTACACGTGGCGATTCTGGAATGTATGAACCGGAGCGCGGACTGGCCTGAGGTGCCTGCGTGGGTGTTTGAGGAGTTTGGCCAACCGATTGAAAAGCGCAAGTTCAGCTATGATGCGATGCTGTTCCCCGATGGCTGGCGCGTAGATCATTGGCACAAGGATTCTTCTGTTCCTGATATTACCAGGATTGAGAGCCAGATGTGGTTTTATTACAGGGCTACTCAATACATAGATGCCGGGTTCGAAGGCTTCCACCTCGGCCAGATGAGCCTGATGGGTGAACGTGACCCCAGCTACAAGACCTGGGATGATGTGATCAGGAGGATCAGAGAATATGCATCTAAACACGCCAGAAGACACTATATCCTCATAGACGCCAGTCCTGTAGTAGCACGCGAGTATCCGGGAATAGACGGTAGGCTTCTGCTGGACTATATTATTTATCCACAGCGACCGAGAGAGGATCTGAACGAACCACAGAAGGCGTACCTGGAGATGGGTTGGGCTGATACCATGTATGGGATAAGCCCAGGTGGGCTACATCCCAGTGGTTGGACATGCGAGCATGTGCCTTATCTGCTGGACTTCGACCATTGGGGAGCCACTGGAAAAGAAGGCCAGCCCTGCAAAGAACCGTGGACGACCTGGGGTTATGATGAGACCGATTGGTATGCACACCAATCTGAAGAATATCGAAATGAGTATCTTCACTATGTCACGAACTGGCTCAAGGAAAACGATCCCAACGGGCATCTGGTTGCCCCAGGGCGCGATGTGCTTGCTGTGTATTTGTATCCAGGTGACAGATTTTATCGCGTAAATACACGCAGTGCTGCCAGCCCGCATGGGTCCAACCAGGAAGAGACAATGAAGGCGATTTGGGAGCAGGATGTAGCTAAAGATGAAGCATAACGCAGAGTAGATTATAAATTATAGGCTGGTGCAGTAACAGAATACCGCACCAGCCAGATTACATTTTACAGACAATCACCGAAGTGAAAGCTAGCCTTATTTATCTTTTTCGTCCACATTCACAACCTCGATATCAGGCTTGAGAAGAATACGTAATTTTTCCGTGTGTGAGCCATCGTGCTCGGTTACTGCTTTCACACTTTCTCTTGCCATTCGCTCCAGAGGTTGGACTATCTTGATCAGCCGAACATTTGCTTGAGGCTCTATCTCGGGTTCGTCAAAACAGCCAAGACCAACACTTCCGTTCTCCAGGTGCATTTCTTTTATAGCAGCCCATATTCCATTGAGCAATGAGGGAAACGCAGCAAGGAACGCACCAGGCTCACCGCTCTTCAGGACTTCATTTGACACTCGGCGGCTGGATTCTTCCCATGCTTTTGCATCAGGGCCGATGCTCTCAACGAACTGCACGTCAGGTGCTTTACCACAGTCTTTCATTGCTGCTTCGTAGCCCGCGCATCTCTTAGCCAGAGGCACTGACTCCAGGTGACCGGTCAGATAATGCACGGTTTTAAAGCCCATTTCGATCAGTTTACGAGTGGCCTCATAGGCCCCGTAATAATTGTCCGTGGATACATAATCCACATCGAAACTTTCTGTATACAGGTCGGTCATCACAACAGGGATGCCGGCGTCTTGCAATTCCTCGATGCATTCATTGTTCTTAGGCTCGTTGGAGTAGAATATGATGACGGCATCGGTCTTGCGTTCCAGAGCGTCATGGAGGTTTTCCCGCTCCCTGTCCGGGTCGTAGCGATGTATGTAGAGCATGAGGCTCCAACCTCGTGAATATACTTCATCCTCGATGTAATGAAGCAAAGTCAACATGACATCTAGCGCCGGACCTCTATTGGCCTCTGAATTATCAGGATGAGTCAACTGCGGCATGATCACCGACAGCGTCTTGAGTGCTGGTTTGCGTTCAGCGACATAAGTCCCCTTACCGTGAAGCCGGTACAGGTAGCCTTCGCTCTCGAGCTCATCAAGGGCTTTTGTAACAGTGATATGACTGACATTATAAGCCTCCGCCATCTCCGGCCGCGACATTAGCCTGGCATGTGGCTTGAGCTTACCTTCTTCGATAGATTGTTTTATTGAGAGTTTGAGCTGAACATACTTAGGGACCCGTAGTTCGCTGTCGAATATCCGCATTTTATGACTCGAGTTTGGTGACCAGTGGTCACACTGATATGACAACTTACATTATATTTCACATGCGACCACATGTAAATAGGCCCACCAGATGGATGACCGGTGGGCCTAATTAAGCAATATCAATTTGTAGCTATCAGCGTGTGAGGCGCTGGCTACTTCGGCGCAGCAGGAAAGGGTTCTTCCGCTTTTTTATATTTGGTAGAGAATAATGGGATGCTTGCCATCGATCGGACAATTATCTGTGTTTCAAGGCCGTTATTCTCTTGAATCTTGTCCGTGCCGATGGCGGTTATAGACAGCATAGCGCCAGTGGAGCCTTTAAATATCTTGGCAGGGATAATGCAGTTTGTAGCATCAGCTGGTAGCAACACTTTGTCCTCAATGTATTTTGTAACCTGCTCGCGGGTCATAGCCCAGCTTTCGATATCCAGCGACGCGCCTGCCTCCGCGCCGGCAGTCCACGTTATCGATTCCTTTGCATTGCCACCATAAGCTACCACAAGATACGCCAGCGCGTTGGGTATGCTCTTCCATTGCACACTGATAGGTTTGTCCGGGTCTACGCTCTTGTCGATTCCACTTATGATCACCGGCGCGAGGAAGTCCTGTTCAGGGTCCACCGTGGCTGATGTAGCCGTTGTAAAGTTTGAGCTGAGGGTGTAAGTACCAACAGCGGAGGCTTCCGGTTTGATCATGACGGTGCCGTAGTCCGATTGAATACCGGGCCACTGCGCCAGGATTCGGTAATTTCTACCAGATAGAGCAGGTGCGACCGCAGCCGCGTCGGCACTGGTGTCCTGCTTCACGCTGGGTTGTTTGGGTTGTACTGTTTCCGAACTTCCCCAGTAGGTCTTCATCAATACCTTCGTCTCTTCACCTTGTGCAGGTTCAGTGGACGGCTTAGAAGGCGGGGTAACTACACTGGTCTGGAGTTTGGCTGATTTCCCAAGCATCAATCCCTCGGGAAGTGTTACACTGGCTTGTGGTTGAGTGATGGATTGCTCGCTCGCCAGATCAAACATGACTGACCGCATAGCTGTAACAGGTTCCTCAGCAGGCTTTGGCTCCACTGGAGTCAAGGCTGACAGGCCTGGGAAGATCATCCTTGCGGTGGTGACTGCAATTATAAAAACCGTTTTGAGTCCCAAATCGACTGTTCCTTTCCATTAAATGGGCGTCACTATTTGATAAGGCGAGTCTGGGCACCAGTTTGTTCCGCTGGTTACCCTTCAATAATCTCGACATTCGCCCGTGGAACAGCCACCATTCCGCCATCGGCCAACTTAGCTTCGAGTATTCTGACGACAGCGCCCGACTCCACCTCCACCAACTCGTGCGGAAGTGCAGTAACAGTGCCCAGCGCCCCGAAGTAGGGCTCACGAATAATACGTATGCTGGTCCCTATCTCCAGTGTTTGCCCACCTGATGCTCCTGCTGCGCTGATCGGAACGGAATCAAGCGGAGCAATCACCTCAGGCCTTATGACTCCGGCCCTGATCTGAGTAGCGCCATTGATCGAGGCGACTCGTCCATCCAGCGACTTCAGCAGCTCAAAAGTCCTGTCCGCCATGCGAATATCACCGAACCCCTCGGTGAGGATGAGGGTAGTAGGGATATCTTCATGTCCTGTGATTGCGACTCCTATATCATGGCCGAGATAACCTATGAGGTCGGTATCCACAATCGCGCCTACCACGATGCCGTTGACGCCGATTGAAGCAGCTTTCTTGATAGCGCCCAGGGTCACCCCAGCGCCGCCTACTAATATCTGCCCTGCGTGCTCGCTGCGGATCATCTCCTCTGTGAGCGCATCGTTCGGCGATTTACCAGGCACTGTAATCCGGCCGGTCCGCTCGCCGCCTACACCAAATATGCCCTGCACCAGCGCGCCGTAGGTCTGCACCACAACTCCGTCGTTCCCGAGCACTTCGGCAATGGTACCGTCAACATAAGCTGCAACCTCTACAGGTGAAGATTTCATCCGCACCCCGACGTGCCCGGTGGCATGCGAGATAAGCTCGACAGTCCCGCCGAATGTTGTCTTACACTCAGACTTAAACAGCCCGAAGAATGACTTGCTTACTGCCACGGCTTGTCCAGACTCGACTTTATCACCCTCGCGAATCGTGAGGGCGGCGATAGCCTCCGGCGGCTCCAACCCGAGATGCTCCGCGACTTTTATGGTCTGGATCACTCCCGGGATATCCGTGCGCGCGACCACGGTGTCAGCCGCGACCCGGTCGCCCACGTTCACCAGCACTTGTCCCTTGAGGGGAAGGCGTCTTTGTTTGGTTATCATTGTCCCAGGGCTGATGGTCAACCCTGGAGTGTATGCTGTTCCCATTGGACCTCGATAAGTACGTTATGCGTTAATGCGTTGCGCGTTTTGCGTTAGTCTGTTTTTAACCCGAGGGCTTCGTGCCATTCGGTCAGCTTGGCGATTCTGGCCTGCGTGTCGTCGGGGAGGGTTAGTGTGCGTCCACGGCAGTCTACGATCAGGCCGACTGCGCCGCCTTCCACCACTCGAGTGACTTCCCGCCCGGGGCCTTCGCCGATATT
>JAJFTD010000152.1 GCA_021373255.1 bacterium | reverse complement strand
GCAATATTCTTGATATATCGATTCACTACTCGATTCCTCCGGTGCGGATTTGGTGTCGCGCACTTCAGTAATTATACCACGCGAGATATTCATGGGCAATAGAAATGGCGTCGAATGCACGTTGTTGCCACATATTGTCATAACGAAGTCATCAATATATTAGACGAAAATTAGCAAGCCAGGGTTCAGTTGGTTCTTGATATTGAGGTAAAACGAGTCGAATATAAAACAGGCCCGAAGGAATTCTTCGGACCCGTATGCTTAAAGCCCAAATTTCATCTTTGTCTGAATCAACCGGAATACGGATTCTCTGCCAACAGTGCCTCTGAGATGATTGTCTTCAATTACCATTAATCGACATACATTCTCGTTTGCAAGCCGGGTAAGGGCTTCAGTGGCATCATCGTTAGCACTAACCTTATAAGCATTATCTATGCGGTGCATAATTTCGCCGACTCTCGCGAAGTCCCACTGCAGTGCAGGCACGGTCCGCACCTCCTCAGCACCAACCACACCCACCACTTCGTCACCTTGAACAGTGACAGGATAGCAAGAGTATTCGTGACGCAGCAGGTGTTCATCAACGAACTGCCGCACACTCAGGTCTGCTGGTATCGAGGGTACATCAGTAGTCATCACCTGTTCCATACGCACCCCTGAAAGCGCATTTCTCACCATAAGCTGCTCGTAGCTCTGGCGAGCAGCCCCAGCCAGAAACCACCCTATGAAGATGAACCACAGCCCACCTATCAAATTGCCGCTGAGTATACTGAAGAACCCCAAAGCCATCAGCAGGTAACCGAAGCCCTGGCCAGTATAAGACGCCCACTGGGTCGCCTTGACGATGTTGCTTGTGCTTCCCCATATTATAGACCGAAGCACTCTGCCACCATCCAGTGGGAACCCCGGGAGCAAGTTGAACGCACCCAAAAGCAAATTCACAAACGAAAGATAACCCAGCACCGCCGTTAACCAGAGTGGCCAGTTAGTGGCCTCACCGATGCCTCCCAGCAAATAGAAGAATATTGCCAGGGCAAAGCTGGTAGCAGGCCCTACAATAGCCATCCAAAACTCTTCGCGAGCTGATTTGGGTTCATCACTCATCTGTGAGACACCACCGAACAGGAACAACGTTATACCTTTTACCTCCGTTCCATACCTGCGTGAGACAACGCTGTGGCTGAGTTCATGGACCAGCACCGATGCGAACAGCAGCAGTGCGGCCAACACGCCCATACCCCAACTTGTCGCAGCACCCAGATCTGGGTTAACGGAGGGGAAGTATCCATTTGCCAGTGTGTATACCACCAAAAAGAAGATCAACAACCACGACCAATCGATGGTTATGTCAAACCCGAGAATCTTGCCTAACCTTATTCCCCCCATGGCGAGACCTCCTCGTGCATGTTCCGTCAAAAAAGGAACAGCCGCAATTTACGGCTCATTTAGTGCTTTACCCATTCATCGGTTGGAAACAAACTCAGCTAATGTCGAGCCTGATGCAGGAACTCTACTCCAGGCGATGAACCACCAACAGCGCAACATCATCGTGCAACCGCCCACCACCCCACTCCTTCGCAGCATTTACAAGTTCAGTTATAAGATCATTCGAATTCTTGCTGGCGCACTTGCACAGTATCCTCTCAATGCCTTCTGTACCAAACAAGGCTCCATTGTGGTGAGCTTCAAGAATTCCATCTGTGTAGAAAAGCAACCTATCGCCAGGGTCCAGGTGCGCACCGGTCTGCCGGAACTCCTGGCGATCCCATAAGCCGATCGGCAAATCGCCTTCTGTGAGGAAGCTGACACCGCCGGATGCACTACAGATCGCTGCGGGGGGATGTCCTCCAATGGAATAACAGATATCGCCGGTGGGCAAGTCCATAATGGCCAAAAAGACGGTCACAAACTTCTCAAAGGTGATTTGCTGCGGGTAAATTACTGAATTCGCACGTATCAATGCTTCACCGGAACTGGAAGTTTCATAAGCGAACGCGTGTATTGTGCTCCTTGTATTCGCGGCAAGTGATGCGGCTTCCAGCCCTTTGCCGGAAACATCACCGATCAGTATTCCTGCTTGTCCGGTTTCAGTGGTGAAAAGGTCATAGAAGTCCCCACCGATCTGCTGGCCTATAAACGCCGGTATATACACAGCCGCCACTTCGTAACCAGGTCCAATCGACGGTGTAGGTGGTACAAGCGCCCTCTGCACCAAGTCCAGTTGATTTTGTATAGTCTTTCTGAGCTGGACCAGCTCAGTGATATCATCAAGAGCGGCAACCGCGCTCACTACTTTCCCGTGCGTGTCAAATACGGGCGCAGTGTTCACAAGCGCATTGACTTCACTGCCATTACGTCGGCGAATTATTAATTCTACATTAGAAATTCGCTCACCCCGGAGCAAAGATCCTAGTAAAGGTAATTCATCCGGTGGAAACAATGAGCCATCCGGTTTCAGCATCTGATATGTATCTGCTTCAGGAGTCGACGCCGTACCGGTTAGTGGTCCACCAGCAATTTCTTCAGCCTTGCGATTGTAATAATTGATACTCCACGTCTCTGGATCAACTGTAACCAGTCCAACAGGGACCGTGTCCATTATCGCCTTCAGAGTGGCTCTGGCTGCTGTTTCATGGTCTGCAGCCTCCTGAGCGGCATCTTTTGCATGGGTCAGTAGTTCTTCAGTCCGTTTTCGCTCGCTTATATCACGCACAATACTCAACAGAATATGCTCATCGCCGAATACCGCTCCCCTGGAACTGATTTCCACAGGAAATGTGCTGCCGTCCCTCCGCCGGTGCACGGTCTCAAACATCACCCCTCCGGACTCGGCCTCACGCATCAATGTTGGAACAGATGGCTGGTCTGTACCCACGCGAAGGTCCGTTACGTTCATAGAGCGCAATTGTGATCGGCTGTAGCCGTAGGCCAGTTCCGCAGCATGATTTGCTTCAAAAATACGACCGTTAATATCCAACAGCAAGACAATATCCAAGGCGTTTTCTGCGAGCAGCCGGTACCGCTGAAGTACATCAGCAAGCTTCTCGATTCTAAACCTGGATGCTCGCGCCACAAGCGCCGCCACACTGCCAATGGTTGTGCCGAGTAAATATGCTGTCAGCCCAGCCCAACCCTCTGGATCTCTTGGTATAAGTATTGCCGCCATCGGGTGCCCAAAGAGATATTCAAACGAAACCCAGCCGGTGATAATAATTACGGCTGTGGGTCCCGGCCCAAATAAATAGGCAATCGTCATTGATTCCAGAATGTAGAATATAGGGAACTGGCCAAGAGGAAAATACGGATCAATGGCGAGCATCGCTACAATGAATATAGCCTGAACAATCAAAGCTATAGGATACCCAGCCCACCACGGCCAGCCGAACAGTGGGTACGCATAATGATTATCAGATTGATCGGTCCATGCCCAACGCATCCTGCCGTAATCATGCCCAGGAGCGATAGATGACTAACCTTGTGAGTGGGATGTTCTTTGCCTAACCTACCTTAACGCTGGCGCTCCCAACGACGCGCTCAACTTCGCCCACGAAGCGGGTGGTGGCTTCTACTTTATAGTGGGTTACGATCTTCTGGCGGGTGCCACAGTGGCACATCCAAAAATATACTGGGCTTTCGCCGGGGTTGGCTTCGAGAATGTGCTTAAGGATGTCCAGCCTGATCTCCGGGGTGCCGTTAATCTTAATATGCACAGGGCGAGCGCCGCCATTCCCATTAACCTTACCGTTTCCATTGCCGTTCTTCATGGGGCTTACCACCTCGCCGCGAATCTCCACTTCCACTGTGGCATCATCGTCGTTTTGCGCGAGACGCTCTCGATGGCTGGCCTTACCCTTGATCAAAACGATCCTGTCCTTAACAAGTTGCTGGCAGCATGTCTTGTAGGAATCAGGGAAGAATGTCACCGGGATGCTGCCGTAAAGGTCTTCGATCTTCACAAACGCCATGCGATCATTTCGCCTGGTTATACGCTCCCGGATATCGGTCACTATTCCCCCGATTACACATTCCTGGTCGTGCTCTAAATCGCGGAAATTCTGTGCATTAACACTGCAGCTCTTTTCAAGAGTGGCGCGTATGGCTTCGAGAGGATGGCCGGAGAGATACAGCCCGACCAGATCTTTTTCCATCGTAAATATCTGTTCCTGCGGATACTCGCTGATGTGGTCATATTTGCCGGAATCTATTGAATTCGCTGAAATGGAAGAGTCATCACCAAACAACCCACCCTGGCCATTGCGCTGGTCGCGCAGCTTGGTGGCCGCCGCGCTCATTGCATCAGGAAGCATCTCCAGGAGCTGCGCGCGGTTTGTGCTGATGGATGCGAACGCCCCTACCTTGATCAAGCACTCTATTGTGTTTTTGTTCATCGCAGCGCTGTCCTGCACGCGCTCGCAGAAGTCGAACAAATCTCTGAACAGCCCACCGGATTCGCGTGCCGCAACCATTCCCTCGATCACCGCACGACCGCAGCCTTTAATGGCGCCCAACCCAAAGCGTATACCACCATTCTCGACTTCAAAATCCGCACTGCTGTTGTTTACGTCCGGTGGCAGCACAGTAAGCCCAAACCGCCTGCAGTCTTCTATATACATGGACAGCTTCTCTTTGTCGTCCATATTGGCTGAGAGAAGCGCGGCATAATATTCAGCAGGATAATTGGCCTTCATATAGGCCGTGCGATAAGCCACAAATGCGTAGCAGACAGCATGCGCCTTGTTAAATGCGTAACCCGCGAACGGCTCCACCTGCTCATATATCTTCTCGGCGATCTTCACATTGACGCCGTTCTCCTTGGCGCCCTCAAGGAACCTCTCTTTCTGCTTGTCCATAATTTCCTTATTCTTGCTGGACATAGCTTTACGGAGAACATCGGCCTGCCCCAGTGTGAAACCGGCAATAGCGGTTGCAATTCGTAGAACCTGTTCCTGATAACAGATGACGCCGTAAGTCTCTTCGAGGATAGGCTTGAGAGCAGGGTGAAGATATGTGATCGGCTCCTGGCCGAATTTGGATTTTACAAACTTAGGTATAAACGCCATTGGCCCCGGCCTGTAGAGGGCAACAATAGCGGCCAGTTCTCGAACGGAGTTCGGCTTGAGCTCGACTACATTGCGGCGCATACCGGCGCTCTCTAGCTGGAACACCCCATTGGTGTCCCCTTTACCGAGCATCTCGAAGGTCTTCTGATCATCGATCGGGATCTTCATGATGTCCACGTCGATATTGTGGCTCTTCTTGACGTTCTTAATGGCATTTGCAAGAATGGTGAGGTTTGCCAGGCCGAGGAAGTCCATCTTGAGCAGACCGACCTTGGCAATGTCCTTTTTAGCCATCTGAGCGACGAAATCGCCTTTACCACCCTGCTGTACCGGCACGTGGTTTGTGAGAGGATCATCGGAGATCAGTACTCCCGCTGCATGCACACCCACGTTTCGGTTGATCCCCTCAAGGGTCTTGGCAGTGTCGATCAGCTTTTTGACGTCTCTGCTGCTCTCGTAAGCCCGCTTGAGGTCCGGGTTTTCCTCCATTGCCTGATCAATGGTGATACCCACAGGCATACTCGGGATCATCTTGCAGACCCGGTCCACCTCACCGAGGTCTATGCCCAGCACGCGGCCACAGTCACGCACAGCAGCGCGGGCTTTCATACTTCCGAATGTGGCTATCTGGCCAACATGGTCCCGGCCGTATTTCCGGCAGACATATTGGATCAGTTCCTCACGTCGGTCGTCCTGAATATCGAGATCAACATCAGGCATCTCCACGCGTTCAGGGTTGAGGAACCTCTCAAACGCAAGTCCATACTCTATTGGGTCTACATCCGTAATCCCCAGCCCATAGCCCACCAAACTGCTAGCCGCCGAACCTCTGGCCCCGACGTACATCCCCTGCTGGCGCGCGAAGTCGGTAAAGTCGCGCACGATGAGCATATAGAGCGGAAATCCGCATTGATTGATGATGTTGCACTCGTACTCGAACTGCTTCTTGTAACTCTCCGGCGGCTCATGGCCCAGTCGCTTTGTTAGGCCCGTCCAGGCTTCGTTATACATGTAATCAGACGGCGGCACACCTTCCGGCACACCAGGGTCAGGAAGTTTGGAACGACCAAAGTCGAACTCGATATTGCACCGTTCCGCGACCTCAAGGGTATTCTCCAGAGCTTCCGGCACATCTGGAAAAACCTTCGCCATCTCTTCCTGGCTCTTCACATAAAACTCACTGGACCCAAATCTGAACCTGTTGGGATCATCGAGTGTGGAACCGGTCTGGATGCAAAGCAGGACGTCGTGCGCTTCTGCATTCTTGCGCGCAGTATAGTGAATGTCGTTACTGGCAACCAGCTTCAGGCCGGTCTGCCCAGCCATCTTGATCAGCGCCTCATTACATGGCTTTTGTTCGGGCAGTCCATGGTCCTGGAGTTCTAGGTAAAGGTTTTCCTTGCCGAAGATATCGATATACTCGCCCAGCGATCTCTCAGCCTGCGCGATGTTATCTCTGATTATGAAGTGTGGCACCTCACCGCCAAGGCAAGCCGTAAGTGCAATGAGATCTTCGCTATATTGGCTCAGAAGTTCTTTATCGACACGTGGTTTGTAATAAAACCCCTCTGAGAACGCCATGCTCACGAGTTTAATCAGGTTTTTATAGCCATTCTCGTTTTTGGCAAGAAGGACGAGGTGAAACTGTTCCTTGTCGAGCTTGGGGTCTTTCTGAGTTCGTTGACGCGGCGCTACATATACTTCGCACCCAAGGATCGGCTTGATGCCCTGCGACTTGGCCTCGCTGTAGAACATCAAGTTGCCGTACATCACGCCGTGGTCGGTAATAGCCATAGACGGCATTTCGTATTTAACGGCAGTCTTGACTAGGTCCTTGACCCGGCTGGCACCGTCCAGAATGCTATATTCAGTATGCGTATGAAGGTGAACAAATCCTGGCGCGCCCATGTTACTCCCTGGAGAATAGCTGAGAGCGGAGAGTGGAGATGGGAGAGCCCGGAACCACTACCGCTCGGTGAATATTGCCGCCGGCTACCAGTCAATGGCCGACAGTAGATACAACCAAAGTTGCTTCGGCATCCTGATGCCGAAGGGGACCGAAGGTCCCTGTGTCTTATAACACACCAGCCCAACGGTCGGTCGCCAGCCATAATTATACTACAGCTTGCCTGCTTTTTGGAGCGGCGCAGGAGCCAAGGATGCGCAAAGTCTTGTGGGATTTTTACCCAGCGAGCATGGGCATAGAACCAGCCGCTGAAAGATTATCATGACGCGGGTGAAGTATCACCGGCGCAAAGGAGTCTAATGTATT
>JAJFTD010000014.1 GCA_021373255.1 bacterium | reverse complement strand
ATGAGGTGGGCAGGAAGTGTGCTGGTCGCCACTGGGATTGCGTTGGTAGTGAGGACTTGAATGTTAAAAGTGGCAATTGGGCTTACAATAGCAATCGTCTTCGGCGCACTTGGAGACATATTCATGAGCAGGGGAATGCGTGAAAATGGTGAGGTCATTTTTCACGGTCTGGCTGATGTCCTCAAGGTCGCGCGGCTCGTGTTCTCCCGGCCGCTGGTGTTGTTGGGCGTGCTGTCTATGGCTATATATTTTGGCGCGTATGTAGCTGTGCTGCAATGGGTGGATGTAAGCGTGGCTAACCCGCTCACCGCGCTCAGCTATCTGATAGCCACCGTGTATGCAGTGCTTATTATGCGTGAAAAAGTGGGCCTAAAAAGGGGCGGAGGTATAGTGTTGATCGTCCTTGGGGCGATACTGGTTGGCTTGAGTTCCTAGAATACATCCCGAAACCCGCAACATTTGTGCGTCCGGCGGCCTCGGTTGCAGGCAACCGAAGCAATTCGGCATAAGCTATTCGGCAGTTTTGAGATACATTCTTAGCCAAGTCTACTTCAGACCACGACCTAGAGCACGGGTGCGCATAAGGTCTTCGTAGAATAGAAGATGCTGTGCCCAGCCCGCGTAACGGCCATAACGCTCCTCAAACGCCTCCATCACGCGGCGGTAGACGGCGTCGGTGATAGTCTTGGCTTGCATATCTGGCATGAAGAATTTTTGAGCAAGCTGGCGAACGTGCGTATCTACGGGTACGGCCTCGTCCTTGTCCAGTGAGAAAAGACACACACAGTCGGCTATTTTCTGCCCCACCCCTTTGATTTCCAAGAGCATCTGTTTGGCATCAGAATAGGTCATTCCTCGAAGTGACATTAGCCAACCCTCACCCCTCTCCAACACCTGCTCAGCTACGCTCTTCAGGTTCGGACCACGGAAACCAAGGGATTCTGTAGTGGCAAGCTCAGTAGGGTCAGCCTCGGCAAGCCGCGCCAAGTGTGGGAAGGTGAAGTAGCAGGAGCCTTCTGTCTCGCATACAAGGTCGCCATATTTCACTGACAGTGCTGCCACCCCAGCGGTTATGCGGGGAATACTGTTAGCCGCAGAGCAGATAAATGTGAGAAGGGTTTCGGTAGGGTCTTGCCGCAGCAGGCGGAGGCCGCTAAACCGCTGGGCAAGTTCACCCAGGTGCGGGTCCATCTCAGCAAGAGTGTGGTAAATGCATGTCACGTCATCCGCAAGCCTGAGATAATCACGCACCAGAGGCTCATCGTCAGACGGATATGTGCGCCAGAGCAACATGCCATCGCGCATATCCAGCTCAATCAGCTTGTCACGCACCACTCCCGACCAGATGCCGTCTTCTCGCTGGTGCCACCGAAAAGCCTGCCCACAGGTTAACGTAAGGGCTAGATCAAGGGGTTGTCCATTCAAATCTATCTCTTGCACTGGTTCCTCCATGCTCTATTGTTATCCTGTTCTTTCCCAGTGTGGAGGATACCTTCACATTAGCGGGAAGGGAGTTTCGTTCATCCTGAATCGCTGAGACACTGAAGGGACATGAAAACGCTGAAGAAGAAAGCGATGCGCCCGGCGATAGTCTTTCAGCGTTTCATTCCATTCATTCCTTCAGCGATTCTGAGGGCATACTATGCAATCAAAGTCACCCCGCGTGCTTCTCAAGCCACTCCAACAGCGCCTGCATCTCCTCAGGAAGTGGGGCTTCAAAGGTCATGCGTTCGCCGGTAACAGGATGGTTGAGGGCCAGCGAATGGGCGTGCAGGGCTTGGCCGTGCAGGTTATCTATCAACGCCGCAAGTTCACGCTGTTCTAGTTTGCTGTAGGCAGATGGGATTGCTCGCTTGGCACCGCCATAGGTTGGGTCTCCTACTACTGGGTGGCCGATGAACGAGCAGTGCACGCGGATTTGGTGGGTTCTGCCGGTATCTAGTTTGGCTTCCAGATACGTGAAGCTCTTGAAGCGCTGAAGCACACTGAGATGCGTGACGGCTATGCGGGATGTATAGCGGTTGGTATCTTTAATTACAGCCATCTTCTGACGATCCGTCGGATGGCGGCCTATTGGCGCGTCGACCACAGCTTCATTGAACTTGGTCTCGCCCCACACCAATCCAAAGTATCTCCTATCAGCGGTGCGGCTCTGGATCTGTTCTTGTAGTGACGTGTGGGCATGGTCGGTCTTCGCGACTACCAGCACACCTGTGGTATCTTTATCCAGCCTGTGCACGATTCCAGGACGCTCTACGCCTCCGATCCCGGACAGGTCTTCGCTGTGCGCGAGGACCGCATGAACCAGGGTGCCGTGCATGCTACCGGGAGCCGGGTGAACGGTCATTCCCTTGGCTTTATTTATCACTATGATCTGATCATCTTCGTAGAGGATGTCCAGCGGGATGTCCTCGGGGGTGATTTCCATAGGCTCGGGAGGCGGAACAGTGACGTTAATGCGGTCGCCAGCCTGGACCTTGTAGTTTGGTCTTTGCGGGGCAGCATTCACAAGCACATGACCATCGGTGATGAGCTTTTGGATGAATGATCTCGACCTGCCTTCCATTTTTTCGGCAAGGTAGACATCGAGTCTAGGGGTATTGTTTTCTTCTACGGTAAAATCGTGCGTATCCACGTAGGTTTAATTCGACACCGGGGCTGCAAGAACCTTCGTACAAGGTGAGAGCCAAGTATTTGAGAATCGAAGTTTCCCCGAACTTCTCTCTACCTGGCTCTGCGTCCGCCACTTTCCCGCGTACCGGGTTTGTGTTGGAGAAGGACCATCGGATCCCCCTTTGCTTGCTGTGCTTCGAAGGCCTCATAGCCTCCGAGGAGCAGCCATTTCCCAACCACCACACAACTGGTCGGACAGTAATGTATTACCCAAATACACGTGCTTTTCCTCTGCACCTGGACAAATCAGGTAATAGTACCAGTGATCGCTATACTTTGCGAATCGCCCGAGACTTCATTGCAAAATAGGCTGATGAAAGCACGCTTATCACCCCCGCAAGCATTACCGTGGGCTGTGCACCAATCTTATCCGCCAAGTAACCGGAAAGGAATGCGCCTATCGGCATCAAACCCATTATCACGAAGTTACGAACGCTGATTACCCTGCCCCGCAGAGCATCAGGAGCGGTTGATTGAATGATGCTGTTTGAGACTGCCATAAATAGCATTGAGCCTAAACCCGTCATTATCAGCCAAAACATGGCAGCGTGGATGCTGGCTGTGCGAGAAAATGCCATAAGAGCAGCAGCGGACAATATCGCACCGGCAATTACCAGGCTGCCTTGCCGGAATCGGTGCCCGAGGGCCGTGGTGAGGACAGCACCAAGCAGCGCGCCGACTCCCGTAGCCGCCATCAACGCGCCTAGTCCACCCGAACCAACATGAAATACCTTACCTGCGAAGATTGGCATGAGAGTTCCGAGCTGCGACCCAAAAATTGCCGCTACCGCCGACATGATCAGCAGGTCACGTATCAATACATCGGCACTCACATGAAGCAGCCCCTCTTTGATCTGTGAAGCCATTGTACCTTCGCCTGGAATCATCTGTATTGCCATTGGGGTCATCATTAACAGCGCAACCAGCGCGGCAATGTAGCTTACTGCGTTAATCAGGAAACAGTTGCCGATACCCACTATTCCGATCAACACACCCGCAACAGCAGGTCCGATCACCCTCGCGCCATTAAACGCAGCCGAGCCGAGAGATACTGCGCTCAGCAGGTCCTCTCGGTTGCCGCCTACTAATTCAACTGTCATAGAATGCCGTATAGGAGTATCGAACGCGTTCACAACACCAGCAAAGCCCGCCAGCACCATCACATGCCACACCTTCGCAACACCGGTGAATGTAAGTATGGTAAGCCCAAACGCCTGAATCATTGCGAGGGTTTGAGTGAGAATCACAATCTTGCGTTTGTCGAATCGGTCAGCAAGCGCGCCTGCCGGGAGGCTAAAAAGAAGCACGGGGACAGTGCCCATTGCACCGACCAAGCCCAGATCCAGAGCGGAACCCGTCAATTTGAACACCAGCCAGCTCTGCGCTATGGACTGCATCCACGAACCTGTGAATGAGATTACTTGTCCAATCCAGTATAAAACGAAGTTGCGGTGCCGAAACGCCCGCAGGCCGTGCGGCCCGTGCCATGGGCGATATTGTGGGGCTGCATCCGCCTGATCGGTCTGTGATTCCAAAACGAAGTCCTTCTTTCTTGTTACGAGAAGAATTGGCGGCTGACGGTTGTCAGTTGCTCGTACTCAAACATAGTATCTATGTTAGATCACACAGTGCACCCGGCGGTTTCGGGAAGAGGGCTTCCCGAAACAACATACATTTTCTCTTCGACCATCAACTTTTAGCTGACAACCCAAAATAAAAGGCCGGAGCGCATGCACTCCGGCCGGTTTTACAAGACCTGACACTCTATTAGGCGTGCCAGTCCAAGTTTTCTACCTCTCTGGCGTGCGTTTCGATGAATGCCTTGCGCGGCTCCACCTGGTCGCCCAGCAGCACTGTGAACATCTCATCGGCTTCGATCAGGTCTTCAACCATGACCTGTCTCACAGTCCGCGTTTCTATGTTCATAGTCGTGTCGGCAAGGTCCGGGGCGTCCATTTCACCAAGACCTTTGAACCTGGTGACTATAGCATCTTTCTTGTTCGGGATCGAGCGAAGGATGGAGTCTCGCTCATCGTCATCCTTCGCATAGAATATCTTATCCTTACCCGCTTTGATCCTGTAGAACGGCGGCTGCGCAATGTATATGTGTCCATCGATCACCAGCGGCTTCATGTATCTAAAGAAGAACGTAAGCAGCAAGGTTGTGATATGGCTGCCGTCAACGTCTGCATCAGTCATGATGATAACGCGGTCATAACGGAGCTTGGACTTGTCGAATGTAGCACCATTCTTCTTGCCATTACCGTTACCGTTACCATTGCCATTACCGTTGCCGGAGGTGATTTCTTCACCAAAATCGAGAACACCGTCTTCGTTATCGTCAATATCCATCGACGAGTGAGTTATACCCGTTCCCAGCGCCGCAACCAGCGACTTGATTTCTTCGTTCTCAAGCGCCTTGTCCATCCTCGCCTTTTCGACGTTCAGGATTTTACCTCTGAGAGGGAGAATAGCCTGATAGCGCCTGTCGCGCCCCAGCTTGGCGTTACCACCTGCGGACTGTCCCTCAACAATGAACAGCTCACACTTGCTCGGATCACGCTCGATGCAGTCCGCCAGCTTACCCGGCAGCGATGCATTCTCCATAGCACTCTGTCGCTTGACCATATCAGCGGCACGGCGCGCCGCATCCCTTGCCCGGTGCGCTGTAAGGGCCTTATCAATGACCCTCCTGGCAGCCGTCGGGTTCTCTTCAAGGAACTCTGCAAGTTTCTCACCGACGATGGAGTTCACAATACCCTCGACCTCGCCGTTACCCAGCTTGGTCTTCGTCTGACCCTCGAACTGAGGTCTCAATATCTTCGCCGATATGACCGCAGCCAACCCCTCCCGGACATCGTCACCAGAAAGGTTAGGGTCCTTCTCCTTGAGAATGTTGTTCTTGCGGGCGTAGTTGTTCAAAACTCTCGTAATAGCGGTCTTGAAACCACTGAGGTGGGTTCCACCCTCTTGCGTATGGATGTTATTTGCATAGGTCAGGATGTTCTCCTGGAATCCTTCGTTATACTGCAGCGCAACATCCACGCTGGTTTCATCGCGTTCACCACTAAAGTACACGACCTTGTGCAGCGCAGTCTTGTTCCTGTTAAGGTGCTCGACAAACTCCGCTATACCGTTATCGAATTTGAATACCTTCGAGCGTTCTTCGTCTTCCTCAGCAAACTCATTCACAAACTCTATGATGAGTCCCTTGTTCAGGTAGGCAAGCTCTCTCAAGCGGCTCACGAATACATCAGGATGGTATATTATCTCGCCGAATATCTCTGAGTCAGCAAGATACTTGGTAGTGGTTCCAGTGTTATCAGCTGCGCCGACCACTTTCAGCGGCGCACAAGGCACACCGCGTTCGTATCTCTGGAAGTAACATTCGCCATTGCGGCACACATTGACTTCGCACCACTCGGAAAGTGCGTTTACAGCCGATACACCAACACCGTGCAGACCGCCGGAGACTTTGTATCCGCCTCCGCCGAACTTGCCACCGGCATGCAGCATAGTCATCGCAACCTCAACGCCGGAAACTCCGACCTCACTGTGGATATCCGTAGGGATACCACGGCCGTTGTCAACTACCGTAACGCTGTTATCCTTACCGAGGATGACGATGATCTTGGTGCAATAGCCGGCAAGATGCTCATCTATACTATTATCAACAACCTCAGTGAAGAGGTGGTGAAGACCACGTGAGCCAGTATCACCAATATACATAGCCGGGCGCATTCGCACCGCTTCAAGACCCTTTAGGATCTGAAGGTTATCGGCATCATACTTGGGCTCGCATACTTCAGCCTGCGCTCCTATATCTTCGAGGTTGTCATTCACGACTATGTCATCTGCCATGCGGTTAATTTGCTCCTATGGATGAAGGGGGTATCAGTACATCATTCAAGCCGCCTCACCAGTCATTACGACCCGGTAAAGTGCGGCCTAAAATCCTACTATTACATTAGAATTATAGCACCTCACAGAGGCACAGGTCAAGCTCGACGCCAGTTCTTAACAGGCAGGCTTAGCTCCCTCAAACGGCGTCTCATAGCCCACGCCGACACGCCAAATCTCTCTGCCATAATGCCTGTTCGCTGCTCTGCGTTATATGACAATTCAGTGTAGTGATGCCTGATTAGAGCTTCCGGCATGAGCAGCAGCACGGCGAAATGGTCACACGCGCGTTCCATCATTGTTCGGCTGGTTTTGGAGGTGTCGAAGAACAGCAGACGGCTGCCCGGCGATACCCTGACCCCCAATAAGTGGTGTCCGATCTCGTGGGCAAGGGTAAATCGCCTGCGGGAGAGCGGTTTTGTGTAGGATGTGTTGATGGCTATGATTGGCGGCGCTCCCGGCAAACGCATATAGAGCCCATCGATATCGTCGATGAACTCACGTTCATGCACCTCGATCCCAAGTCTGGACGCGACCAGACCCAGGTCCACCGGCAGTTCCAGCTTCAGGGTTTCCCACGCTTTGTGTGCATAAAGCTCCGCTTCGCTCTGGAAATGAAGCCGAGCCACTATGCCTTATCTCCGTGTGAATACCGCTCCACCATCTCTCGGGCAAAGTCGAGTATCTGCTTCTTGCCATCGTCCGAAAGCGTTTCGTTGCCGCGCATCGCTATCTCGATAGCCCCTATCAGATCCACACTTTCGAGATTGGGCGCATAACCGGCAGCCAGCCGCAAATCATTCTCGTTCAAATCATCAAATGCGGCGGATATCTTGGCTATCACGTCTTCAGATGGGACTCTACCATCGGACATATCTTTCCAATAAGCCGCGCTGATGCCAGACTTGAATGCAGCCGCACGGAATGTAAAAGAGTTCCGCTTAAGGAAATCCGAGATCACTTCCCCAAAAGAGGTTGACACCTTGCTCATGTTACTCGCCTCCGTTCACTACTAGTAGTTATACCACGGATAGACACAGGTGTCAAGCGTTCGACTACTATCAAATGTGGGGTAATCCTTTTAGAGTATGTTGATTGGCTTGATTCTATGTTGACCAACCTGACGTTGTCTGGTCTGTCTAGGTGACTTTCAGTTTATTCAACCTCTCGATCGCTTTTCCTAATGTATCCTCGGTTTTGCAGAATGCGAAGCGGATTTTGTTGCAGCCCAGTTCTCGGGTTGAGTAGAAGCTGCTGCCTGGGACGGTGGCTACGCCGATCTTGTTGATCAGATGTAATGCGAACTCGACGTCGCTTTCAAATCCGAATGCTGAGATGTCGGTGAGCATGTAGTATGCGCCTTTTGGAACGAATGGTTTGAAGCCTGTGTCGGTGAGTGCCCACAGGAGTGTTTCTTTTTTGTGGTTGTAGAACTTCGATAGCTTCGAGTAATAGTCGCGCGGCATTTGCAGCGCTACTACTCCTGCCTCCTGCAGCGGTGCGGGAGCCCCTACAGTCAGAAAATCGTGCACCTTGCGGATAGCATTGGTGATATGCTCAGGAGCTATGGTCCAGCCGATGCGCCAGCCGGTGGCGGAGTAGGTCTTGGACATCCCACTGATGGTGATTGTACGGTCCCCTAGGCCAGACACTGATGCAGGTGAAACATGCGGTAGGCCGTTGAAGAGGATGTGCTCGTAGATCTCGTCGGTGATAACCAGGACATCATGTTCGTTGCACAGCTCGGATATCAGCTCAAGCTCCTCAATGGTGAAAACCTTGCCAGATGGGTTGTGCGGGGTGTTGATGATAATTGCCTTGGTATGATCGTTGAACGCAGCTTTGAGAACTTCCGGATCGAAGTGAAAATCCGGTTCTATCAGCGGTATGTATACGGGTTTCGCTCCTGACACGATAGTATCCGGGCCATAGTTTTCATAATATGGCTCGAATATGATTACCTCATCACTGGGGTTAATGATTGCGAGCATCGCGGACATCATCGCCTCGGTAGCGCCGCAGGTCACGGTGATATTCTTGTCAGGATCAGCTTTGATATTGTTGTGCCAATCCACCTTTTCGCAGATTGCCTGCCGGAGCCTTGGGCTGCCCCATGTGATGGAGTACTGGTTGTAGCCATCTCGCATAGCCTGGATTGCAGCATCGAGGAGTTCTTCGGGTGGGTTGAAATCAGGGAATCCCTGTGCGAGGTTGACTCCGCCTACAATGTTGATCCGGCGGGTCATCTCACGAATCACCGACTCGGTAAAACTCTCCGTGCGTGCGCTGAGGTATATATTGCTCAAGAATTCTGAACCTTTCGTTTAAAATCGGGCCGATATCTATCATATTGGCAGCCAGCGGCTTTCACTTAAGAGTATACTGCGGAGCATGTTCAACAGCAAGCGGCGTAGACGATGTAAATCGACTACTATCAAAAAGACAATTGCATTGATAGCCAGCCACTACCTTAAACAGGAAACCATTGTCCCATCTGGCTCTGTTTATCTTGTGTATAACGCTGACTTTCTTCGAGGGCTTCTGCTTTATATGGTTGCGCGATTAAATTCTTACTTTTGATAGCTCTACGCAAATCGGGCATGACTAACATTGCACCATAATAGGAAAGATGCTCACAGTCTTGGTAAAGGAAGCAATTTTTATCATCTTTCCAGCGTATGCCGCCATCGCGGGAGTGGAATAATGACTCCACATCCAATACCGTAACTTTGCCAGACCGTAACGATTCCACGAATCGATTCATCTCAAGTCGCTTGTTGCGCAGTTTGGCATCTTCAAAGAATGGCGGTTTCGCGCCGTTTCGAATCGCCTCCCGGCTGATGCCTACAGGGGGTGTAGTCATCATAACAATCTGCCGTGTATGAGGGCTGAGCGCTTTGATGGCCACCCGAAGCCGGCTCTTGTCGGTAGAAAGCTTATTCGTCCAATTGCACACAAACACTACTAATGTTGGCTTGCCGTTCCTTACTGCAGCCAAAGAATCGAGCCACAGCTTGTCGTGCTTGCCATTACTGGAGGGCAATGTGTCTCCGCCTGTCACACTCAACACCGTCAGTTTATACTGTAGATCATCGGAAAGCTTTCGCAGCGCAGTGCCGTACATAGATCCATTGCTATCGCCTATCAGCATAATAGATCCCGCTGTGCGCTTTGCGCCTATCACAATCCCCCCATCTGCAGCAGAGGTGCCCGTGCAATTTAAGTAGTAGGTGTTGCGAATCTGCAGGCCAACTGCTGCAAAAACGGCCAGCATTATAGGTAGCGCGGTAAAGGCTAGGGCGCGCTTTGTTGGTTGGTTCAAGAATTTTCTGGAGGGATTCTCTATTAACTTATAGCACGTAATCGCCGCAACAACACTCAGCCCTACTTTCAGGGATAATCGTTGCCAGTCAGATGCCTCGTACCAGGTGTAGTCGACAAATGAAAACACCGGCCAATGCCACAGATAGAGGGAATAAGAGAACTTGCCTATAAATACCATTACAGGACGAGCGAGAAGTCCTTCTACAATACCATTCGAACCTGAGTTCGGACCAATCACGAGAATGGAGCCTAAAACCGGCAGCATGGCAATCCAGCCCGGGAATCCTGCACCCTCGCGTATCACAAACACCGAGGTGAATATCATAGCCAGTCCCGCTAGGGCTAAAGCATCCCACAGCCGCGCGCGCACATTCCGATCAACTGATGAAGAAACTATCGCGAGCAATGCCCCAGCTAACAGTTCCCACCCACGAGTTGGAAGTAAATAAAACGCCCAGACTGGTCGGCTTTGCGTCAACAGCACGCTTGCAGCGAGACTTATGATTAGGAAAAGACTCAAAATAGGCACTAAAGCACGCCGCGCAAACCGATGCAATAGCAGAATAGCCAGGGGAAAAATCATGTAGAACTGCTCTTCCACCGATAGAGACCAATAATGGAGAAAAGGGTATGCGTCTGGCGATATAGTAAAGTAGTTCCCCTGAAGCATATACTTGAGATTCGCTACAGAAAACGCAGCCGCAGCAAAGCTTATTCCACACGACGCAAAATCCTGCGGTATATAGGCAAAAAAAGCAGTAACCAGTGTTGCAAATGCCACCGTCAGAAATGCGGGGAAAATTCTGGCAATCCGACGCTGGTAGAATTTAGCCAGACTGAATTGATGCTGCAGGCACTCACCGTAGATGATTGAAGTGATCAAGAAACCGGAAACAGCGAAGAATACATCCACTCCTACGAAGCCACCAGGCATCCACTTATTGTTGAGATGAAAAATGAATACCGATAGCACCGCAACAGCACGTAAGCCATCGATTGCTGGTCTGTACTTGATAACCGCCACTGGGTCACGCTCGCTATTGTTGATGACGATCTGCACGCATATATTTATTTTATTATATCATGTGAACGCTTGTTTGTCTATTACTGCCCATCTATTATTGTTCAATCATATAATGTTAATATCGTTATTCAATATATATCAACAACTTTTGATTGCAAGCTTGCTCATTTATTGCGAAATCACGAGGGCTAGCTATGTCAGGTCACGGTGTCAAGCGTTCGACTATTATTCCTTGGCAGACAACATTTCCCCGGCTGCCGCTATCTGAGCGGGTGTGCCCATGACTATTAGCTCATCACCCTCTGCGATAGTAAATCCAGTATCGGGGTTCGCGTGCATATCCTCACCGTGCCGCCTGACAGCGAGTACGGTTACATGAACCGTTTCCAAAAGGTTGATATCGTGCAGGGTTTTTCCTGTGCATTTTGATTCCGGGGGTACGGTGACACTGGCAATATCTGTTTCAATCCCATCGGTGTGAAGCACCAGGTCCAAAAAATCCATCACATCCGGCCGTATCACCGCTGCAGCCATACGGCGTCCACCAAGAACATATGGTGACATCACCATGTTAGCTCCGGCATGCCGCAGCTTGTCCTCGTTCTCTTTCTGAATCGAGCGGGCAACAATGAATAGGTCAGGATTCAGGACCTTTGCAGTCAAGACTATAAAGACGTTCTCTTCGTCTGAGGCCGCAACAGCAATGAGACCTTTTGCACGGTTGATACCGGCTTTTTCCAGCACAGCATCTTCAGTAGCCTTGCCTTCGATATAGGGTATGTTTTGCTCTTTTAGCTTAGGAAGCTGCTCAACATTGTACTCCACCACTACACACGGCACGCCTTCTCTCTTTAAGTCTTTCACTATCTGCTGACCCATACGGCCATATCCACAGATTATATAGTGACCACTCATAGAATCAATCAATCTATCCATTGCTTTTCTAGCCACCTGTTCCTCAGTTATGAAAATAAGATCCGCGGCCTCCACTGCCGCATCCGCAAACGGGCTTAGGACAACGTCCACGCCGAGATTGGTAATTGTCTCCTCACCCGGCCGGTCATACGCCGAAACAGCCGTATAGCCGGTATACCCTACACTCTGCAGGCTGCGCATGAGAGATGCATTGATCTTCTCATCACGAATCGAGCTTACAATCCACTTTATATGCTCCAAGTGAAGCGCGCTTGCAATTTCCGTATCATTCGCATCTCCAAATATAGCGTCCCAACCACGTTCTCTCCATCTGGAAACCGCCTGAGGATCGAAATCCACCCCGATTACTCTTCTGCCCCTGGCCTCAAGCTGTTCCGCAATGCCTGTTCCATAGCTTCCAAGACCGAACAACATTACATCATCCGAATCCATAATGCGCCCTTCGCCGGTTTGTGAATCTTCCCTATAAGTAACTCGACGCTCAAACAGCCCGAGGTATGGGACCAATCGATTGTAGATAGGCTGCGAATATGAAATCATGTAGGTCGACAAACTTATGGTAACCAGTGCAACCAGGGTAACAACACCAACTGCACCGTCTCCGATATGGCCCAGCTTGGCACCCATTGCAATCAGGATCAAAGAGAACTCACTGACTTGTCCCAAGGTAATGCCGGTTAGCAGGTTGGTGCGCTTGCGATATCCGAGCCCTGCCATAATCATCATCACGATGATTGGATCACCAATAAGGACAAATAGCGACAGAGGAATAGCCGACCATACCTGGGTCCCCAACAAGCCCAGGTCAAGGCGGGCGCCAAGTTCAACAAAGAAGAAAACCAGCAAAAAATCTCTGAGGCTTATCAGTCTGACGCCAATTGTCTCCCTGAAAGGTGTTGACGCGAGCGACACACCTGCGAGAAATGCACCTATCTCCTTGCTGAAGCCCAACGCCTCTCCTACATTCGCCAAACCCAGAGCCCACATTATGCCGAAGAGTATCAAAAGCTCGGTTGTCTTGGCGATAAATGGAAGCAGCCTCGGAAGAATGAGGGTGCTGATAAGCCATACTCCTGCAATCAAGCCTACACCCTTTGCAGCGATGAGCAGTGCCAGATAAACCGGGTGTTGAGCCTGTCCCTTTGAGAATGCTGAGAGAGCTATCATCGCGAGAACAACCACAACGTCCTGAATAATGAGGATGCCCAGCGCCAGCCTCCCATGCAGGGAATCAGCTTCGCGTTTATCTGACAGGAGTTTTACGATGATGATGGTGCTGGAGAACGTTAAGGCCACAGCCACATAGAATGAAGTGATTATGTTCATTCCAAGGGCATAGGCAATCAGAAATCCGCCAATCGTGGTGAAGACAACTTGCCCAACCCCAGCCACCAGCGCGATTCGCCCCATGCTCCGTATTAACCGGATGTCGAGCTTGAGGCCAACCACAAACAGCAGGAGCGCGAGCCCCATCTCAGCCATGGCATGAATCTGATCGGTAGACCTGATCAAGTTGAGGCCGGAGCGCCCCACCAGCATACCGATCGCAATAAACCCGATGATAAGCGGCTGGCGCAAACGTGCTGCAATTACTCCGGCAATAGTAGCCACCAGAAGAAGTACTGCTATCTCACCAAATATATCTGTAAAGACGATTGTCGGCATTGACAACTACAGGTCCCCTATTTAATTATACTAATAGGGGGAATGATGGTCAACCGCCATGACGTCACACCGGCGTCACTCAGCGTTAGCCTTTCGCTAATGTTTAGTCACAGGACCAAAGGAGGTGTTAATGCCTATTGGGTTGGATGGGTCGAGGGCAGGCTTGGTGCTGCCTGTGGGTTCAGAGTTGATGTGGGATACCTTTGGGTTGCTAGAATGCTGCTCTGTATTGGTCTTTTTAGATTGCGAGTTAATAATGTCAGAACCAATCGACAGCGATGGAGCTTCTGTGCTACGGCCTTTCATAACTACGATTATGCTCACGCGCCTGTTGGAGAAGTGCGTTGGGTCCTGGGGAGTGCGTGGATGAGTGGCGGCGTAGCCCCTCACCTGATCAATCTGATTGCTCCTGAGACCAGCGGACTCCATCACACGCCGTGCGCTGTTCGCACGGTCTGACGAAAGCTCCCAGTTGGTGTAGCCGTCACTTCGCGCGAGGGGGCGGCTGTCGGTGTGGCCTTCAATGATAATGTTGTTAGGAAGCTTACCCAGTTCATTCGCTATTTGCGCGAGCAGGTGCTGAGTTCCCGGTTTCACTCTGGCGCTGCCGGCGTCAAAGAACAGCGATTGCTTCGCCTCCAACAGGTCAATCAGAAGACCTTCGCTAACCAGCTTCACGTCAATATACTTCTTCATATCCTGAAATTCAGGTCTTATGGAGATGATCTTTTCAATACTTTCCTTGGCTTTCTTGAGCCTTGATCTTTCCGCGGCATCTTCAGCCGGGTTACTTCTGCCGATGCCTCCGGAATCCAACCCTGAAACCCCGAATGCCATAGTGCCCGAGTTTACGGCGTCCATGAATGCGACCGGATCTTTGAAATAACCTGCGATAGCGGCTTTCACGTTGGAACTCAGTCCGACGATCCACATAACCAGGAAGAACGCCATCAGAGCGGTGACGAAGTCGGCATATGCCACTTTCCAGGCTCCTCCATGGTGTCCGGCGTGGGCTTTACCTTTCTTGACTATTCGTATTTCTGGTGCTGGTTTGTCTGCCATTTACTACACTCACCGGCCTGTTTAAGCCGCTTTCGCCTCACCCTCACTCTGCTTGGCTCGGCCACGGCAGGTATCTTCCATCTCAGAGAAACTCGGGCGCAGTTCGGGTTCTATGTTTCTGCGTGCAAACTCTACACATATCAACGGTGCATCACCACGCGCGAAGGCTACCACTGCGTTCTTGATGCATGCAAGATATTGGGCTTCACATTTCGCTATGGCTGTAGTTGCATTTGCAAGGGGCGCGAAAACACCATAAGCCAGCAAAATTCCAAGGAATGTGCCAACAAGAGCAGCGGCAACTTTTTCACCGATAATCTCAGGCGGTCCACCAATGGCCTGCATGGTGATAACAACGCCCAATACGGCAGCCACAATTCCGAATCCGGGCATAGAGTCACTTATGGTAGACAGAACACTAGAGGTCTTCATGGACTCCTCGTGCAGCGCTTCCAGGTCGAGGTCCATCATATCAGAGAGATCATAGACCCCTACCCCACCCATAACAACCAGCTTTAGGGTGTCCGCGAACAGGTTGAGGGCATGGTGGTTTTTCAGAAGCCCAGGGTATTTTTGGAACACATCGGATTCTTCCGGGGTTTCAACGTGCTTTTCCAGTGCGATTAGGCCGCCCTTACGTCCAATGAGGAAAAACTCATACATCGCTTGCAGAAGCTCAAGAAACACATCTTT
>JAJFTD010000013.1 GCA_021373255.1 bacterium | reverse complement strand
CGATACTTCGATGTCAGCAGTGCTGCTGCTGGTCTTGCCAATGCAAAGCGATATGACATCTACCACACGGTATCCTGCATCCAGGGTCTTGCTAACAGGCAGGCGCCGAGATTGTTTGTTAGATATGCTGAGTCGACCGTTTCACCTGATGATTATTTATGGTTAAGTCGTCTTGTTGAACAAGGCGGGTTATGTGAAGACTGGCCCACCATAAAGATTAATGATCTTGGTGCGCTAATCGACACCTACAGAGACTACATCAATGGTGTAATCGTCTATGACGATATCACTGGCGTCCTTTCCACCAGCCTTGCGGCAACAACTGCTGCCGCTTGTGAGAATGCCATTGCTGTGCGCAAGGATACATCGGAAGGTTCCATATACAACTATCTCACAGTCACTAAGGGCTTACCTGTGCTAAACGACCTGAGTGGCAAATTTACCGGAACTGGTACGATCTACCAGACAAGCACTGCTTCGACCGGTAGCAAGAAGTGCGATGCATATATCTGGGCTAAACAGAAATACCTCGATACCGGTATGTGCGATCCTACGGTCTTGTCCTATACTCTAGATGAATATAGTATCAAGATCGGCAATGTAGACCAAGGTTCGCAGCTTTGCAACCTGGATTACGCTGTCCAGCGGAAGGGTTTCTGCTTCGATCTTTCTCCATGGGGTGATGAAAGGCCAATCGATGACCCGACACAGCCTCTGGGAACAGATCGAAACACATACATTGCTATCCTGGCTGCGTGCAATGCTCGGACAGGCAATAGCAAGATGATTGAGTTCTGTGGATTCCCTCGCTGGGATGCGAAATACACCAGTTATGGTAGCGCCGGAGGCAGCCACGGTTCGTCTTCAACCGAAGTTGCGTTTATCACGTTAAATACCTCGTATAATGCATATTCGGAACCAACTGCGCCGAACCCGTTCTGGGTTATTAACACGTCATTCTATTACGCGCTCAAGCCTGAGGTGATGGGACGTCGTTACGTTAATAATCCTGCTCCTACATACAACGACATGGTGTCGCGCGGTCTGATTACTGCAGGTGGAACAGTCCCTGCGGGCAACTATATAATGATGGGAATGGGCGATTACGATGGACCTGCTTGGATTTTGGGTCAGCTTGGCTGGGAGAGCCAGCATACAGGCACCCCAATATGGGAAGATCCGGCAAGAGGGACAGTCTATTGCAACTGGGGACTTGATCCCAACTTAGTTGATAGAGCCTCGGTCGCATTTGACTACTTCTATCGCCACAAGTCTGCGATGGATACCTTCATCTGCTGGGATGCCGGAGCCGGTTATGTCTTCCCGAATCAGCTCTCTAGCGCAATCCGGCCTGTATGGCAGGATCACTGCCGGAACTACTTCCGCATGTTCGACCAGTCGATAATTGGTTGGTTAAACTGGTCTGGTTACGACCAAAGCCATCTGCCGATATATACGCCTTTCAGCGGCGACGGTATTGGGGCTACTTGCAGTCAGCAACTGCTGAACAACGTCCCGTGCAGTCATAATAACGATGACTTGGGCGGCTATACAACCGATGTCATGAACAATGCGACCGGCGTGAACTTCGCCTCGTATGAAACATGCCTCTGGACGCCAACACAGATGAAGAATCTGAGGGATCACTGGGGAACAATGAATAATCATCAGTTCCTCGATGCGTATAGCTTCTATTATCTGCTTCGCTATTACCTTGGAGGCAGCAACGACTATAGAGCCACATGGGTCGGCGATACGATTCCTCGTGTGATGGCTAAGGGTCAGACATATCCAGTCACCATAACTGTTCGTAATGACGGTTGGGATACCTGGACTACGGCCACCTCCTATTGTCTTGGTTACGCTATAGTAGGCTCAGGAGTGGCTGTTACGGACTCCAACTACGATGCCCACGGCAGGTTCCAGCTTCCAAGTGGCACATCAGTTGCTCCTGGACAGACTGTAACCTTCACTGTAAACGTTGTAGCTCCATCTACCAATGGCAACTACGATCTCTATTATGACATGATCAGGGAAGGCGTTGCCTGGTTCCACGCAAAGAACAACATCGAATGGAAGAAGCAGATCATTGTCGCAACCAATGTGACCGATGTTGACTCTGACGGCGATGGTGTACCGGATGTTACAGAAGATGCTAATGGTACTCTGTGGTGGAATCCGGACGATAACGGCGGTGGGATCACCCCTGTTATTCCAGTAGATGTCTCTGGCATAGTAGATGCCAAGTCCAAAGCCGATGGAACCAGCGTATCTCTAACCAACGGTATGGTTGTTACCGCTGTCTTCGATGGTGCATTCTATATTGAAGAAACCAACAGGCAGAACGGCATTAAGGTCGTATCCAATGATGCCGTTGCGATTGGAACCAAGGTTACTCTGACCGGCACTCTGGGAACAGTTAACGGCGAGCGGCAGATCACTGCTACCACAGCTCCTGTAGTGGCAGGCCCTGGTACGGTTCTTCCTCTTGGAATGACAAACAAGGCCATTGGTGGTTTAGATATCAGCAATGGCTCCGGTCTGGGAAATGTCGGCTTGCTCATGAAAGTATGGGGCAAGGTAGTCGACAGTTCTAATCCTGGCTACATTCTGATAGATGATGGTTCTGGCTTGAATATCAAGGTAGACCTGTCATATGCAAGCAAGCCTCTCAGCGGCGGCACGACGTTCGTGACAATAACGGGCATCTGCTCCGCCGAAGAGACGAGTGGAGTGGTAACTCCGGTTATCATTCCGAGAAGCAATGCAGACGTGTCTTGGTAGCATAAGCTATCTGGACCGATAACACAGTGCAGATTAATAAAATTCTGCACATAGTGGCCGAATGGAAGCACGCCAGTGAAACAAACTGGCGTGCTTTTTTGTCTGTTTATATATACTCATTCCTTGCCGTCTTACAATTCATCTATTTGTTCTAAATACAGCAGTAATGTATTACACAATTAAGGAGTAATACTGACGGGTTTTGTCTAAGGTATCATTATGGTGCTCTGGTAAGTTTTGCCGCACGGGCATGAGTATAAGTATGAGGCACATGGTGCTTATAAGGAGACGTGGAGTTGAGTTCAATTGATAAGTTGTCCCGTTCGCTCGATAGGTTGAATATCGAGCTTGATTTTGCGGAAGGTTTTCTGAAGCAGCGTTCCGACGCTGAGTGTGAGGCTGAGGTTAAGGCAGTCAGGCAGATGGTAGCACAGCGGGCTGATAGC
>JAJFTD010000178.1 GCA_021373255.1 bacterium | reverse complement strand
CCAAGCCAGGGTCTTTCCCAATAGCCCTCCGTAGAACTAACCAGCAGACCAGTGGCCTCGTCAATATACTCAGCCTTGAATAAATCCCAAACAAACGGTTTCAATAGCGGGAGAATCGACTTTAACTCATCGCTGCCGGTTGCAAGCCAGTAATGATAAAACCCGAACACCAGCATCCCATTTTCTTCGATCTGGCCTTCTTTTGGCGGAACATTGCGAAGCAGGTAACAGAGCACATCCCATGCGTAGTCACTTCCGCCGTAGAGCATGCCGATGCTGTCCATTACGCCATCTCGAATCCATGCTCCGTCGTAAGCCCTGTGCGCACCTGCAGAGAGACGCCCGTCATTTCTAACGCATGCGCCAAGTATCGACACAAGTGCATTCGTACGGTCGGTAAAAACGCTATTATCGAAAGAGACAGTGGTCCTGTCAGCAACAGCCCTGTATTGCTCAATCACATCGTTTTTTTCGACCCAGGCAGGTGCTTCGTCCCATGTGAGTGCAAACTCCCATTTGCCATTCTCCACAGCAGGAACCGCAGTGTCCGGCGTGAATATCTTGCCATCTCTGCTTAGCAACCTGGAGCCGTCTAGTGCACAATCAAAATGCAGCTCAACACCGCTTGCTTGTCTTGCACTTATCTCGATATAGATGGTCCGAGCATCAAGCGCGACCCAGCTCGTCAGCTCCGCATTCCCGATCCCATCCGCCTCAGCAGATATCTCTATCTCATGCGCCGGAGCCTGAGTCTTCACGCTCGTGATGGATGATATTTGTCCAGGGAACGAGATCTTCCGGCTATCTTTCACAAAGTATAATTTCGAGTTACACCCATCAGCACTGCCAGCCAATAGATCAGGCTTATCCAAGCCTGGCTGGTTCATCAGATAGACTGTAAACTCCAGTTCCGCGCTTGAGTTCGTGAAACCATATATAGCCCTCAGCAGGTGGTTCCCAATCAGATAGTCTTTTCTGACGTTGCTGCCAAATAGCTGTGGTGTTGCAATATCATAAAGCGTCGCAGTCATATAATCCTCAATATATAAGCTGGTTGAATACTCTGCTACTTTTTCTACTTCATCCAAACGTTGGTATTGGCATCGAATACCTGCGTTCCGGCGTCTTTGGCTTTCATCCTAACCCAGAATAGCTGAACTCCCAGATTCCTGTTATCGGTATTGCCAGGAGTAACTATACTCGGCGACCAACCCTTACAACGAACTTTGACCGTAACGGCATCAGATTTCGTGGCTGGTATTTTAGAAGATATGATATAGGTTCCTCCCTTTTTGATTTTAGCAATCGCTTTACCGTCCACATACAATCCTGCATCGGATTGAAGTGCGTAAGAAGGGACATACACCTTCAAGACGAGGTCATAAGCTTTCCCCGGCACAACAGGAAGCACAAGCCTCGATGCTACACCAGACCATCGCAGTGTAGCATCACCATCTGCTAGTTCACAATGATACCAGTGCTTCAGATACTCACTGTCACCCGATGAACCTACCTTAATCCTGTAATTGGCTTTCTCTTTGTTTGTCAAATTCGACGTAACTGCATGGTTCGCCACCAGTTGAGTACGATTGCCCGCATGATTTTCCACAGAGAAATTCTCCGCGGATTGGTTTCCCACAATAATCGCTGATCTGACTTTACTACCGACCGATACATGCGAAGATCCTTCGCCAAATGAATTGCCTTGTATAATGGCACTACCAGCGTCAAGCTGAATTGCGGGGAGATCAATATTTTTGGCATCCCAGTCACAAAAATTGCAACCAATCGCAGTAAATTGACATTCCGACGAACGCATTCGCACACAGTTGCTAATCGGCCCCCAGAACGAGCAGTTGCTCAAGCTAACCTTGCCGGCATTCCGCTCGCTTATATCCACCGCAATCGAACCAGTGCCGCCCCATCTTCCGACAAACTCGCCATTCGTGATCAAAAGTCCAGGAGTCTGTGATTGCTCGACTAAAACTGCTCTTTCACATGAATCTGCGCCGATTGAAAGGAAACTGCCATTACAACTTCCGGATTTTGACCCTGAGAATTTATATCCCACCCCGTAACCAAAGCAGAAAGTGTTCGTAACATACTGCCAGTCCGTGCGAGAAAACTCAAAGGCAACTCCATTTAAGTTGACCCACTTGCAATAAGGGTCATCTGCTTTATAAATCACCCCGAACGGCCAAAAATGCACATTTTCAATACGCCCGATGTCGTAACACTGATCTACGTAAAGCCCACGCCAGCTTGGATAACCTGTCACATTACGAACTAAATGCCTGCCTGCCAGCGTAAGGTTGATCGCTTCATACGCGTTTAGAATTCCACAGTCGATAATTGATACATTGTCTGCCCCACCATTCATTCCGATACATGGTGGATACGGCACTGGTGGCACATCCGTCTGCTTCCACTCGGGGTATGTGATGATAAGTCCAGCAACAGTAGCCGCCGGACCACCGAGTGCAATAAAAGGTTTGCCTTCATACGATCCACGCCCAGCATATGCCAACAACACCGAACCCCGCAAGTCAGCAGCCTGAGGAGCTGTCCGGTAAGTTCCCTGAAGAGTAACACCGCCAGGAATGATCAAATTGCCATTAATACGAAACTTACCTGTTGGAACATTTACAATTCCACCACCAGCATCCTCAGCGGCCTTAAGAAGTTTTTGAAAAACCGCAGTATTGTCGGTTATACCGTCACCAACAGCACCGGCATCAGCAACATTCCACTCCGCCGCACTACATTGTCCGGCAGCCAAAGCGAGAACCAACCCAGCAATAAAAAGTGCACCTTTGCTCATTATCTTTTCTTTCTCCGTGTAATTCCTAAGGGTGTTTCGGGAAATATCCCGAAACAGGGAACGCACTATCGCGCTTAAGGGTGTTTCGGGAACAAGTTCTCGAAACAGAGAAACGCGCTATCGCGCCTAGATGAGGTAATAGGGAATATGCACTCCCGTAGTGCTAAAACTTGAGATCTCTCATCTTCTGCCTCATTTTTCGCACGCTTGCGATAGTCGCGCGCATATTCGGCGAATCCGGTCCATAGTAATAGAGGTCAGTAAGGTGATCTTCTAATTTCAATTCAATATAGCCGATGGTGGGTGAAACTTGCAACTGTTTATCAGCCCAAAAGTCATAAATAATATAATTTGTCTTAGCATCTGCAGGGAATTGTACAGTCTTTTCTACACCAGGTGCGGAATACTCAAGAGGTGCTATGCCAGGTTGATACTTAAAGTCCCATTTTTTCAGAGACGGCAAGTCCCAGATTGCTACTGATCTACCACCCTTAATATCAAAAGCCTGCACGAGCGTCTGATCATCAGCATCGCACAAGGGTTTAATATTACTCTCAATTCCAACAGCAAGGGCAATTCGCTTACTCACCGATAAGAAATCAGGGTCAGCAGGGTCTCTAGCTGTAAAGTGCAGATATACCACACGGCTTTTGCCCACCTTGGCTTGCGTAATAATTGGTCCGGCATCCGTCATGACCATCGCCTGCCCTTGCTCACACTTCGTAAGCCCGGACGCCAGTTTTATCACTTCGCCAGCTTTGAAAAACTTCGACCAAACGCCCTTCGCCCAGAGAATCTTACACTGCTTCACGTCAGTTGAGGTGATACGGCCGAGGCCAAGTACACGGCCTCCATCCACACTCCCAAGCTGCGTATTTGGAACTATACCCCAGAAGCCTCTAGCGTCACGGGTGGGCACATATGTGTGAGTAATCAAGCATCTCCCCGGCTTTGAATCAAGCCAACGGCGAATCAACGCGAAGTCACCAACTCTAGGTGACATAGGAGAATACGCGAGAACTTTATACCGGTTAATAACATTCTCGAGATCAAGGCTGTCACGTAAGTCGAATAGAAAATGTGCACGCGAAAGCCCCAGGCCAAGAGTACTCGGCTGGTTAATCGCGAAGAATATACTATTGACGCTGCGAGAGGGCGGGCGCTCCGAGACACAAAGTATCTGTGCCTTATTACGCTTCGCACTTTCCAGGCGCGCCTGCTGGAAAGCAAATGCTTTTGCGACCCCATCGCGGAAACGGTTAAACTGTTGTTCGTTCGCCGGGTTGCTCTGCACCTCGTAAGTTGATTCATCCATGAAGTCGTTATCATAATCATCTGCGCGACTAATCGCAGATAATACATACGATGCTATATAGGCTACCTGCCAGTTCCAGTAAGGGGCAGCATGACCGGTGGCGCCGGTCTCGAAGATAACAGAAAACCGGTTGTTAGCATTATCTGCTTCCTCTCGAAGATAATACGGTATACTTGCATAAGCCGCCTCGGCAGATATTCCTATATTTCCAAACCATTCAGGAAATAAATTCGTAGACCCAACGCTGCGGGAAATGAATACGTAATCACTAGAGCCCTCTGGTGATTCTGCGTTGGGCACTATCCACATACCCTGGCCACCCTTACTCTGATAATAACGCCCCGTTCTATCAGGCAGCTTCAACCATTCGTAAGACCTTAGGTAGTAGAAGATTACATTTGAACTCAGTGCGAATTCACCCTTAACACCAGGTTTCCAAGGAGTATACTCGTTCCATTGCCTAATTCCAATATCCTCCGGCTTCGGCCGGAACCCGTTGTAAGAATAGAAATAGTCCGAAAAGTGTATTATTCGCACTTTGCCATGCTGCCGGATATATAATCCCTCGTCTTTACCGGCAAGGTCCTCACGATAAGCATTTATCATACAATCCGAATAACCAAACGGGCCATTAGACCATGGGAATGTATAGTCTGCGAGTAAGCACACGCCAATGCCGGACTTAGCAAATATGTCAATCTTTTCTCTCATGATTTGGGTAACTACGGGGTGAGCGTATGCAGCGCAGTGAGAACCAGTAAAGTCTTTTACAGAAGACGGTATCGTATTGTAAGACTCACCCTTATAATTAACATCCCAAGCTTGGCGCTTCGTGAGATACTTGGCGTAACTTCCGCCGATATTCGAATAGCCGATCATGGCTATGTTCGACTTATTAAGCTCATGCACCGTAGGAGCTCCTATGCCAGAAGTGCCGAATTTGCCTAAGAGCTCAGCAAACTTGAATGGTGTCTTTGCCTCAAATAGATCTTTCTTGGCTAGATAAGAGAAGTAGGCGACTCCAGTCGGTGGATTATGAATCGGCTCATTCCAAGACTCATCCCTAGGAAAGCCATCATCAGCGGTGGAAATTATATCCATCTCTTTACCACTAGGACCCAGGAGGCGAATATTGTCGACGTAGTAGACGGCCTTACCGTAAGACGGTTGAATTACGAAGCTGTCGATTCTGTTCCATTCCTTTTTAGCACCTTCCTGCAGCCGGAGAACCATATCATCTTTTTTCACCTCGATATGCAGCCACTTACCTATGGGAGCATCTTTTAATAAATGCTCCCAACAAATCCAACTAGCTCCATCGTTCTCCTTAAGAAAAATGCGGAGAGTTGCCTTATCGTCTGTACTCTCTACAAATAAATCACAAGCAAACCTATCATAATCAGCCGGGTTCACGCCACCTGGTTGTAGAAGCCTTGTTCCTACATACCAAAGATTGAATCCTGCAGGACGGTCCTCCCAGACGAACTTGAGCGAGAAGCCGGATTTGTTGCCAGGTGCTATGACTTCATGGTTGGTATCCAGCAAGCCCTCATCACCCCAACTTTGCATACCGTTCAGCACAACCAGCTCATCAACAGCATAGTTACGCGACTCTTCTGCAAACACCGGAGAAACTATTAGAATTACCGCCGCAAAAACAATGGACAAAAAACCATTTCTCATCATCTGCTAAAATCCGTCCTGCTTGTGATTAAATATCCGGTTATTATTGTTAGTTCGCTTCAATTGTACTCGCTGATATATATCGCTCGCCAGAGGTATCAGTCAGCACGGTACCTATAATGTCCACAAGACTTCCTACTTTAATGTTATCCGGCAATGTAGATACTGTTACTCGTATACCTGATGTTCTATTAGATTCCTCGACATATATACAGTTACCGAATATCGCCGTCACCTCTTTAGAAACTAGCCCTGCAGCCGACTGATTCTGCAGATTTTTCACATCATTAATGCTCCCACCGGCATTTTGCTGCAGGAGTATGCCATCACTGCAAATAGACCAGGAGCTGAGGTTCTTTGCTTTATCCTTTGCTTGAACACTGCAGTAGTATTTCTTGCCATATGTGCCTGTGATGGTCTTGCTGAGCACGTTTCCCACGTTCCCAGAGAACACATCGCTGCCACCATACGAAGTTCCTATTCTGCAGTTATAACTATCAATGCCTGACTGCGCGTCAGTGGAAGGTATCCAGTTGAATGTGATCAACGGTGAGGCAGTAACAAGTCCTGCATCAGTCGGCATAGCCGGTAAACTCGGAGCGAGTGAATCAATTGTGATCCCATTACTTATATACTCTGGACTGAGATATCCGGCATCATTTATTGCTTGGATGGTGCAGTAATACGTTTTTCCGTTTTCGCCACCGCTAACCGATACATAGCGAACGTTACCGAGGTAGGCGCTATACAAATCACTCCCACCAGGTGTAGTGCCGGCTTTGCAATAATATCCCACCAGATTGAACCGTGTATCTGTTGCCGCACCCCAGGTAAATCTCATAGATGTGGAATTAGTATAGTCACCAACATCAGACGGATTAGCTGTCATCACTGGCCCGAGAGTATACTTATCACCAGCATGCCAGTAGAGCGTACCTTCTGCTGCCTCGGTCACATCGGGAGTGCCATCACCGTCGGTATCAACCGTCATCGGGTCAGCTACAACGGTAATTGTCTTCTTGCACTCCAGATTGTTCTGCTCCTTGAACCATGTGGTGCCATCACGAACCATATCATAGTAGAGATCATATGTGCCTGGAGTTGATGGAGCGACCACATTTACCGTGAACGTAACGCTCAGCCCAGGAGCAACTGATGCGCTATATGGAATCTGGATTCTGCCATGTGCATCATAGTCTGCATAAACAGGTGCAGCATCCTTATTGACTATTGCATACGCAAGCCTGTAAGAATTCGCTTCACTCCATGTATCCCAACCATCATTTCTGATGGTCACAGCCACACTGTAAGTCTGACCCGTTTTCATTATACGAGGAGTAGTCTCATTAACCCAAGTTTCGCGGTAGTTATTGGACCCGCCGCGGCAATACCGTATCAGGTAATTGTATGAATAAGCATCTAAAAACCTGTGATTACGTCCTGAAGAGGCATAGCTGTCGACGAGAGTCTTCAGATCGGTTGGCTTTGCCATTGGTGTCATTCGATACCATCTAAAATTGATTCCACTGGAATAATTAATTATTGAATTTGCAGTATCTGTCCCCTTAGTAACCGGCACATTGTCAATCAAAGAAGGAGAGCTTACATTAGCTCCTGAAAAGACACCAATTCCATCCCCACTGAACTGGGTGTAATTCGAGCAACTTGTTGAATCGGTAGTAAAATTCCCATCCAGCAACCAGCCGGATATCGAGTAATCCAGGAGACGATAGTATTTTTCGCAGTGCTTCTGCCAAATACCGACACCACTTGGATAGCCAGACGGATTTCTGGTTCCATATAACTGCGCAGGATTTATGTAGCCTGCTCCTGAATCCCAGGCAATGAAATAGTCTTTACCGGTCTTATGACGATACATATAGTCCATCGCCACACTCGCGCGGTCTACAGCATTCGGATCAATTCCCCAGTTGCAATATACATACTGTTTAGGTGCAATGTCGTCATACCTGCCGCCTTTATTGGCAAGCTCATCCAATACCCAAGATGCCTGATCATAGTCGCCCATGCCGATCATCACATAATTGCCGTTAGGTACAGTGCCGTTGCTATTGATAAGGCCGCGCGATACCATATCATTGTAAGTAGGTGCTGGATTTTGAACATAATGGCGGCTGTTCACCTCAGGCAGCAAGCCGGCATAAAATGATGAGTTCATTATCCAACTCGGAGAAGCTGCATCAGCCTCCATATAAACATTGTAAGCAGTAAGGACCCTTACGAACTCCCATTCAGTCGCAACCGGCTCATGACTGCCGCCAACACCTTCCCAATTTGTATACTTAAGAGGCCAGTTCGTAAAACCACACAGTTTTATCATCTGGCCTTTTCCGGTCTGCTGGTTACATGCATTAAGAATGGCTTTTATTGTATTAAGGTCGGTCCCTATTGGCTGATTAGGATCATCATTCGGTGCTTCATCTCCCCAGGTTGATAACTCGAAACAAAATGCTTTCCTGCTGACTGCGTAATCCAGGTTAGGAAGCTGCGAAAGATAACGATTTTCATATGTCAGTCCATAGAGATCAAGTGTGTACATTAGCACCGTTGGATCGCATTTTCCGGTGTCGATGTATTTTTCTTTAGCCCAGATATACGCATCGCATTTTGCACTACCAGTGGACGGGGTTGATGTGCCCCATATTGTCCCTGTTCCAGTAAACTTACCAGTAAGGTCGCAAATAACAGGTATGCTCAGAGTATTAACCAAGTAACTATAAGTAGTAGATGTGGGATCTTTTCTAAGGGCTATTCCATCTTCTACCCCAGCTACTGTTGTTGCAACAAGGCTGGTAGATGAGACTCCCGTGGTAGTATTGGCATCATACAGCACTAGGCCTTTGATATAATGTCTAAATATAGTAAATAACTGCTGGTATGTTATATTCCTTACTTCCCATCCCTCACAAAGACCACCAGTCTCCTTGAGCCGATCCAGCCAGTCATCTTCAACGTTTGGATAAAATGATATAAATACTCTCGGCGATTCTCTATTAACTATCCCTTGTAAGCACACGGCTGTATGGCGAATGTCATAAAATTCCGCCATTGATAAATTCATAGCATAAGTCAAGTCAACATGATAAATAACAGGCTTGGCCGCTGATGTGCCCGTGCAAGACAATATCTGCAATGCAACAAGTGTAATCAATGTGAGAATAGTGCGGTGTAGTGCTTGGTTGTTCTTGGATTTTGTCATGGTGAGACATCCTATCTGGGACAAACACGGTGGCAGTTATTTCGGGGAACTGCAAGACTACTAATTCTCAATCAAGAGTAATATAGGTTAGACCCTCAGGTGTGTTCGATCCCATTCACTTGATTGGAAGTCCAATCATAATAGTGCGAGGCCTTCAAGTGCAAGGCCTCGCACATCACTAAAAGAAGCATCGAAAGCTAAACTTATGAAGCTTTTCAGTTTCCGATGCCCGGCCACCTAGTTTACTGTTCGAAGTTATAAACAGTAGTACCGTCTTTTGTTCCTATGCGAACATTGTCTACATAACCTGTGACATCTGTCCAATGCGGAGCGCTTCCTCCCATGAAGAGTCTGAATCCACCATTAGGAACAGAAGCTATCTTGGCATCCGGATAAGCCGTAAGATAATCAGTTAACGACTTCCAAGGTCCAGCAGCACTCGATCCATCGAGGCCGCGCTGTGAATACCATTTGCCAGCATTCAGTGCGTCAAAGGTTACCCAGCCATTCAGCCTGCACATAGCATAAGCGTAAGTGTCGTAGTAGGGATCGCACGTAAGTACATCATCTACTTCACCAGTTGGATCTATCTCGTTATTACCTAGAATATCGTCCAGCTTGACGTTTATTCTAACGCCGATGCCTTTGGCGCCGGTACCATTGATGTAGGTCATGTAGTTGCTTATCAGCAACTCAGTGATGTCAGCTATTCGGAGTCCTGCGTGATTATTTGTCCTGAGGTTGATGCCACCATCGCCGTTAGCACCCACTGACATCAGTATGTTTCCACTACCATACACTGAGTTGGGAGCGCTTGCGAATGTAACACTTCCGGTGGGGGTCCCAGTTTCTACAGGATTAACTTGCAGTATCCAGCTTGTATCACTCGGTGTGACTGTTACCTCATCAACAACAGTATTGTTAACATCAGCCGAGGTCTTAGGTCGAATCACAGCAATAGAACCTGTAGAACGTCCCATTACACCAGTAATAGCAACATCTTCGTTCTCAGAGATTGCAGCAATCCTGGAGACAGTGGAATTAGAGTAATCTACTCTGATGCCGACATTGTTTGTACCGTCATCAATATTGCTGCCATCATTCACATAGAAGTAGCTTTTGTCGCTCGCTACAGAAGTCACTTTGCCCCAGATCTTTACAAGCATTCCCTGGGCAAGAGGCTCGACAGCGGCCTTGTTGTTCATACCTAAAGCGCCTATTGGATCGCCATCAGCTACATTCATAGTAGAGACGTCTATATAACGCTCACCATTAGCATCCGTATTGATCGTTCCAGCAAGTTTGGTTATTCGGCAGCCAACAGATGCATCACTACCATGAAGAATCTTGATACCGTATGCGCGGTCAACGTTTTCAAGGTAGTAGCTGCTGTTGTTGTATGTCTTGGACCCAACTGTCACGACCAATGTTTCGGCTACTGCAACTCGTGTTCCATCAGCCAGTGTTTTTGCCTCTGCGATAGTGCCGACATTTGTAGGCGCCGGAAGCATGTTGAACTCGACTGTTGTCGTTTCGCTCGGCTTTACAACTGCTGTCTTTGTCTGCGTTTCATATCCGGCAGCGCTAGCAGTCAGAGTGTATGTTCCAGGAGCAATAGATACTGAATATGTGCCGTCCTCAGGTTGTATCTGCTCTCCTGTTTCGACAATAGTAACTGTCGCACCAGGAATAGCCTCGGCGCTGGTGTTATCGTACACACCTCCTGTTATCATTCCATCAGGAAGTGCGCTCATATTAAGATTGTCCCATTCGACATTGTTATATGTGTCGCAGAACAGGCTGATATAGCCTCCGCCCATATTGTTATCGTCTGTAATATTGATTAGCAGCTCGTTGTTTACATAGATCTTATGGCTGTTTCCACACGCCACGATCCTTACAGTTGTATCTGGCCAGCAGAATTGTGTAGTTGTCGGTGCGGCTGTTGCTATAACGTTTCCATTGTACAGGAGTTGTATCTGGTCGCCTGCGTATGGGAAGTTGACAAAATAACCACTCATCATAGCCGGAACCATAGACTGCCTGTAGCCGATTCCAGACCACATAGAATTCATTAGACTCTGATCCCAGTTCATATCGATCGAAAGATCAAAATCGGCTGGCATGAATGATTGTCCTAAACCTACGCCACAATTGTCGCTCCCATATAATCTAGGATTATCTGTAGCATTACTAGTAACCAACGTATAGCTGCCACTGATATACGAATTGGTATTGCCAGAGAACGATACACCACCGGCTACTGATTTCACCCAAGGAATGGGATAAGCTCCTTCGGTAGTGCCAAGTGAAGAGTCACCCGGCTGAGTGGCGCTTCTTGTGAATGTATCTTGGACCGTCCATGTTGTGTTAACCGGCATAAGGCCGACGTTCATTGTTGAAGTAATATTTACTCCAATATTGCTAATACTGGTCGCTGTGTATCCAGTTGCAGATGCATTCAACTTATATGTTCCACATGGTACATCTGCGATAGTATACACACCGTTTTCATCAGTAGTTGCAGATAATGTGCTACTCTCTGATGTGATAGTTATGTTTGCGCCTGCAATAGTCGCACCTATAAGCGCGTTTGATACGGTTCCGGTAAGGGTGCCGGTATATTCTGATGTTACATCGGTAATTGAGGCATTATCGATAGTAATATCGGTAGTAACACCATCACCAGGACCCCACGGTCGGAAGCCTGGCAGAGCGTATACCATACTTGGTGAAGACGGGGTAAATTCATAGGAGTATTTAGCCCAGTCTGTACCTACTTCGGTAAAGATGTTTTCGAGATCTTTGACCCATGTGCTCATATCAGCCTGCCGCCCAGATACCCCTAGGCGCAACTGAGATCCCGGAACATTTGCCTTTGCCCAGACATCGAATCTGTAAATGTGGCCGTATTTGATTGGTATTCTGAATCTATAATAGTTATCCATGTCAAGGGCATTGTCTGGATAACTATAATTGATTGCTGGATTCCTTGATAATCTGATGGCTGTGCCACCAGCATCCTGACCATCGACTACAGCCATGCTCCCGCCACTATTTTCACAAATGAAGTAACGGAATGGGCCTACCCTTGTCGAATCAGTAGTGCAAGTCGAACCCAGGACGAAACTGTCAAAGCTCGGGTCAGGGAAGAGATTGCCGGTAAGATTAGTCTCATCCACCATGGAGAAATCGTCAAAGGTTACATTTCCTATTGAATCTGCTCGGAATCCGACCTGTACACCTACAGCATTTACAGGTGCTGTATAAGTGAATGCACACAAGGTCCACTTTGAGGATATCGGTATCGAATGGTAATCGCAAGTATCACCAATATGGCCGGTATAAACATCTCTGCTTTTATAAGAAGCTGCTGATAATCTTATTGTTGTATTGGAATCTGTTTTCGCCCATACCATCATACGATAGGTATGCCCGGGCTGGACAGTAATAACATCCCAGTTACCTATTCCGGTATCACCAGCCATTGAAGTTCTGGAGAGCTGCAAGGCTGTACCACCTGCATCCCTACCCGGAACTATGGTCAAAGTTCCGCCGTTAGCAGAACTGCCAAAGAAACGAAGGGTATTTAGGAATATATCGCCGGTTGGTAAATTCGCACCAACATAGGTCGTTCCAAGTGTATAATCATCAAAACTTGGATCAGAGAAGAAGTTATTGGTTTCTTCTTCTTCCATTGAAACGTTGTCAAGACAAACACTTCCAGTAGCTGATTGCGCGCGGAAAGAAATACAAGCACAAGTACATGTTGCTGGTGCAACATATATCAATACATATTTCTTCCACACATTTGTTGGTGTGATTTTGCAACTAGTGTCATAAAGGTATCCATGATTATCCCATAGAGTTTTAGTGAATGACGCCACACTGAGTTGAACTGGTGTATTGGTATCAGACTTAGCCCATACAGTAACGCGATAGGCATGATATGCTTTAATTTGAGTAATATCATTCGACTGTAACCCGGTGTCACCGTTCGGATTCATCGCGGTTCTTGCTAGCCGCATGGCTACATTGCCATCCTCACCAGGTGTGATAACGTTGAGGGATCCGCCCTCAATAGATCCCCCTCCAAAAAATCGCCAGTTACCTACCCATATATCAGTATTGGGACCAAGGTTAGTACCAGCAGTGAAATTTTCAAAACTTGGGTTTGGAACCATATTCTGTGCATACGAACACACGCTGGCCAAAACCAGCAGGACAATGCACAGTGAAACAAACCCAAGCATACCGCGAAACAGATTTTTCCTCTCTCTCATATTATCTCTCCTTTCCAACAATACTACATACGTTATCTGCACATACTACAGAACGTTATCTTATTTTTTCCTTATAGGGTCAACTGCTTTTCGCGGGTCAAAGTTCAGATTTCCGAAGCTTTTCCACGGAACCCAGGTGCAATGTCCATCGGCCCAACCAAAGTTTCCGCCACCACAGTGCTGATCACTAGGTAGATCACCACTTTCTGGATCCGCTAAGCTCACTCCAAAGCAACCATCATTGAGATACTGCGATCTACGCTTTGATATACTATACGCTCCCTTACCTTCATCAATCAGCATTACTGTTTTAGCTGAGCGCCTCACATCAGATTCCCTTATCCACCAGAATTGACTATTCATGCTATAACTGATGCCGTTTAGACCTTTTCTTTTCGCTTTATCGCCTGGGCATTGGTATACGGCAGCGTTTTTAACATAGGGGAATATCCCGCTTTTTTGTATAGTGTCTGATAGGTTGAATTCTACACGACTGTCGTAATACAACCAGCCACTCTTTAAGACATCATCATAAGTATAGTTAACACTATTATAAGACCCAGAATCGTATAGCGGAGATGGGCTGGGGAAACGTCCATCTTTATCATCCAGATACATACGAAAACCCTTGGCAAGCTGCATCATGTCGCTAAGGCAAGCTGTCTGGCGTCCTTTCTCCTTTACAGATGTAAAGACGGGGAACAGTATTGCCGCCAGGATAGCTATAATCGCTATCACAACCAGCAACTCAATCAGTGTAAAACCACGTTTCCTATACATTGTCCACTCCTCCTCAATTATCAAAAGACTAAAAGGCTTAAGTATCTGCAGTAACTGCGACTGCCTCCGTTCTGCACTTAATCTCGGTGAACGAAGACAGGTTGTGAATCGTCAGCTTTGGCTTCAGAGCGATTTGCTGGCGTTCAGCTTTACCTGAGACCTTGCCCATAGCTATCTGGACAGCTTTGGCGCCTATCT
>JAJFTD010000144.1 GCA_021373255.1 bacterium | reverse complement strand
AGGTAGTTGTCATAGTCGAATTCTCGCGGGTTGATACCAGCCATCTGGTTTCTCCTGTGATTAAATCTAGTATACTCCAGCTTGAGCAAGGGACGGATAGAGTTTCTTATAACGAGACAATTGAGCTGCGTATTCCGAACTTCTCAAAGAATCAGGTTCGTAAGTTTTATTGAATCGCACCGCCTTGCGGGCACCGTCTTCGGGGTTTGCATATACTCCAGCACCTACACCTGCCAGGATGGCTGCACCGAGGCACACAGCCTCTGGGCTGCACATCGAGACGACTTTTTTGCCAATAATATCAGCACGCATCTGCAGCCAAAAGCTGGATTTTGCTCCCCCGCCGGTTGTTCGCAGCATATCGATTCTACCGACCAGTTTTTCCAAAATCTCAACATTAATACTCAGCTCGCAGGCTATGCCCTCCATTATCGACTTGAAGAGGTCGTAGCGGGTGCGATCGGGGCGCATACCGACTACTGCGCCAGCCGCGTTTACATCCCAACTTGGATTTCCCGAGCCTATGAAGTGCGGGGTGAACAGTATGCCACTGGGGCCGGGTGAGATATGGTTGGTCAGGATATTATAAACGTCCTCACCGGTGCGTTTTGCTTCCTCGATCTCAGGAAATGCGAATTCGTCGCGGAACCAACGCATTACAACCCCAGCAGGAAAAAACGCCAGCGTGACATACTTATCTGGAACCACATGGCAGTATGAATTGAAGCTGCTTGCGAGAGAATCCTGGTTTAGAATGGGGTTATCGGAAGCTACTGTCAGGCATTCGTAACTGCCGGCGGAGTCGGCTGTATCACCCGATTCGATAACTCCGGCACCCAGCGCACCGCAGGGCTGATCGTGTCCACCAACTGCAACGATAGTGCCTTCCGGCAATCCCAGTTTATTTGCAGTTAGTGCAGAGAGCTTGCCTGCAACAGTCCCTGATTGGCGCACTTCGGGCAGTTGATTTTCGCTGATACCTGCAATTGATAAAAGCTGCTGTGACCACACCCGCCTTGTCACATTAAACGCCATCGTCCTTGAGGCAAGCGAATGGTCTGTGTATGGCGTCACGCCAAGGCACGCCAGGATATAGTCACCTACACTTAAGAATTTATCTGCATTGTTGTAGATGTCGGGCTGATGCTCCTTGAGCCACATTATCTTGAGCAACGCATACATGGGATGAAGGACGCATCCGGCGATGGAGTATACTCCCTCTTTACCGAGTTCACGTTCAAAGGTGCGAACCTGCTCAACCGCCCGGTTATCCGCGTTCATAATCGCAGGCCCGACAGCGATGCCGTTGGCGTCCACGGGAATAAATGTCTCGCCCTGTGAGCTCACTGACAAAGCCTGGACTGGGTCGGTGGCCTTCGCCGATACCTCGCGGATTGCCTCGATGACTGCGTTCCACATGCGGCTGGGATCCATTTCCATCCAGCCGGGCTGGGGTACATCGGCGGCATACTCTCGTGACGCAACCGCCAATAGATTTCCGCACTCATCAAACACAGCCGCTTTGCACGCGCTGGTTCCCATATCAAGTCCAAGCAGGCTCATGGCTACTCCACACTCAAAACGATCTTGAAGAACTTCTCGCTGCGTGCATCGATCATCTTGTAAAGCTCTTTCACATCGGACAGTTTCCAATGGTGTGTGATTATACCGTCGATGCGAATCTTGCCCTGCGCCATCAACTCGAGCACGTCGGCGAAATCCTGCTTTACATACATGGTCGAGCCGATCATAGTCAGTTCGTGCTCAACGAAGTCCGGCAGCAGCGGCACATTGCAAGTCGATTCCAGCACACCTGCGACAACCACCCTTATCCCCCGTCTCGCGACGCGGATGATGTTATTCAGTGCATCTCCACTGAAGCCGACGCAGTCGATGAACACATCCACATTCGCCGCTCCGCCAACCAAACGGTCCAGACCAGCATCGAGGGTTTCCTGCAAGAGGTCAATGGTGCCATCAACTCCAAGAGATGAGGCCAGCGCGAGGCGGTCGGTGTCTTTGTCGACACTTATTACCTTTTCTGCTCCCAAAGCCTTTACGCTTTGCATGGTGAACATGCCGATAGGTCCGGCTCCGAAGATCACTACGGTCTCATGCGGTTTTGGGTCTGCCCGCCGCGCGGCATGATAGCCGACGGCACCGGGTTCAACCATAGCCGCTTGCTCCATGGACACGGAATCGGGCACGTTAACGACCATCTCAGCGGGTACATTGATAAGCTCTGTAAACGCGCCATCAGCCTGAGCGCCTAACACCCTTAACTCACCACACTGGTTATACCGGCCTGCCTGGCAAGCTGGGCAAACGCCGCACTTTAGATGTGGAACGATGGTGCATCTATCTCCAATCGCAAGCCCGCTCGCATCAGCACCCAGTTTTTCGATGGTCCCGGAGAATTCATGCCCCAGAATGATCGGGCAGTGAATGTAGGGATGGCGGCCATAGTAGGCCGAAATATCAGAGCCGCAAATTCCAATGCGCTCCACCCTGATCTGCACTTCACTCGAACCCGGCGCAGGCGGCTCGGGTGTATCTTTAATAATAAACTTTCCCAGGTCTTCTAGTATTGCGGTCAGCATATTGGTTGCTCCTTTATGGAAAGTGGAGAGCGAAGAGCTCAGCAGGGACCACTGCCACTCAGCGATTATGTTGATGAATGCGATTGCACGACAAGCATCACCAGGCTGTCTACATCCAGTCCTTGAAGTTGATAGTTCTTCTCTGGGCTGCAGGAATGGCCGTAGTGTGTCACGCCCATTCGCTTGAACTGACAATGGATGCCGGACTCAGCAAGGTATGTGCCGATCAGGGCTCCTATTCCGGTGCGGATGTGCTGGTCTTCGTATGTTACCAGCAGCCCTGTTTGGGTAGCGACGGCTATGGCTTCTTTGTCCAAGTCTAATGGGCTGGACAGGTTCATGACGCCAACATTTAGCCCTTGTTCTTTCAACTGATCATGCGCTGCAAGTGCCCGAGTAGCCATTCCGCCCATTGTTACAATGACGCCATCTTTGCCGTGACGCAGCCAGTCGGCACGCCCGTATTCAAAGCTGTATGTCCCGGTGAAGAGTGGCTCGTTGTTCTCATTCACAGCGACTGGAGTCTTGGAACGCCCTAGCGCCACAAGGAATCTGCCGGGGGTTGAGGCTATATAGCGTATGACCCTGTCGGTTTGGTTGGCATCCGCGGGCACGATCAGTTTCCATCCAAAGAGGTTTGAGGCAAGGCCTGTGTAATCAATGCATTGGTGGGTCTTACCATCTTCGCCCACGTCAAGGCCGCAGTGAGTGCAGATCAGTTTGAGCGATGTGTTGTTTATGTCGTTCATCCGGTGCTGGTTGTAGGTCTCATCTATGCCGAACACGCCGAAGTCCGCGAAGAAAGACAGCACTCCACACTTCGATACCGCCCCTGCTATACTTGCGGTGCTGTGCTCCTGGATGCCACACTGGAACATGCCCTCCGGCCGCACCTTACCGAAAGCCTGAGTTTTTACCGATGCTGATAGATCGCAGTCAAAGATAGCCATTGGGATATTGGGGTTTTCTACAGCGATATCCTCAAGAGCATTTCCGAACGCGCTCCGGTAGTCAGTCGGGCAATCATAATCTCTCGGGTTGCCGATCCGCACAAGGCTCTCAATTGTCTGGGCAGCGTTTTCCGGCAGCGGTTCAGTTACACTATTGCAGTTGGCCTGTCTTCTCAATAGCCCCAGTTCAGCAAGCGCCGCATCACGCTCAGGCTCGGTAAGTGGCTGCCCGTGGAACTCATATCGGTCCTCAATAAACGACACGCCTTTGCCCATGACAGTGTGAGCCAGTATGACTGTAGGCCCACGATCATCGTGATATGCAGAGTAAAGAGCCTCATATATCTGCCTGAAATCGTGCCCGTCAACAAAAGCTACATTCCAGCCAGCCGTAGACCATTCAGCGGCGAGATTTTGAGGCATGGTCTTATCAACGCTACCCATCGCCTGCAGGCCGTTGCAGTCAATGACTGCAGTCAGGTTACTGAGCGCATATTTAGATGCGAACCGCCTTGCTTCCGTGATCTGGCCTTTCTGCTGCTCGCCATCGCCCATTATGCAAAACACGTGATAGGGTGTTCTTGTCAACCTTGATGCAAGCGCAAATCCACACGATGCCGACAACCCCTGCCCCAGGTTTCCGCACACCCACTCCACGCCGGGAGTATGCAGATCAGGATGCCCCTCAAACTTGCTTCCTTCGCAGCGGAAACCCTTTATAACTTCTATAGGATTGAAGTAACCCATGCGCCCGAGTGCGGCATAGACACCTGCCGCAGTATGGCCATGGCTGACTACCACCCTGTCTCGATTCGGGGAATTTACAGTTGCAGGGGTAACATTGGCATAGCTCCAGATCGTGGTGAACAGATCAACGGACGACAGCGAGCCTCCAGGGTGTCCGGAACCTGCCAGAGTGGTCATCTCGATGATGTCACCTCTCGCCTGGCGAGCGAGATCAGATAGCCGCTCAACCTCCTTATCAGAGATAGCCGGCTGTGTGAACCCTTGAGATTTGCATTTACTGCCGGTGGAAATCGCTTCCAACACATTCTCCCTGGTCGCTAATATCTTACACTCGGTTAGTATACACCGGTTTAATTCAGTATAATTCAGCATTTATGGGTTGTCAAGGCCGGTTGTTGGATTTGGTTTATGTAACTTGCTCTGCACTGCACCGGCAACTATTTTTTCGCGCAAAACAAACCAACAATTGTAGAGCAAGCATGAGGGTGTTGGACCTGCGAAACATGATGCATACCGCAGCAAATTCTGGCCCAACACTCGTCTTCGCAGTGAGCGGAGATCATTGCGCCACATAATGACATTACCTGTATATAAGCGGTGAGGTCGGAAGTTCTATGGATTATCTGCTGTTTTGTTGTGCTCTGGCATCGATGTTGCTCCTGGCTGTGTGCCTGTTTATAAGAAGTTCTTCGCGGCAATCGCTGCCGTGGGGTTGGCTGGGGTTGTATGGCGCAGTTCATGGATTTTATTACCTACTGATTGTGCCCGGTTATGCGCTTGGCCATACCCTAATATCCGTTAAGGTGCTCCCCGATATCCTCGTGCTCTCATATCTGTTCTTAGCCGAGTTCAGCCGAAGGTGCTCGAACTCCGGCAGGCAGGGCAAACACTTTGACTGGGTGATTGCTCCCGCGTTTGCATTGCTTGCAGTCGGTGCATTATCTATGTGGCCGATTGTTGGATTGACTGCAGGGCATATAATCTACCTAATAGCTGGAGCATGGTCGGCCTTTGCATTTCGCAGAGCTTCATTACAATCGAGAGGACGCGAGAAGGGTTATCTGCTCCTGGCGGGAATACTACTTGGAGCTTCTGCTGTGCTCTCAGGCATTGCCGCGCCATCTGCTGCCAGGCTCAACGCATCTCTTTCCGATTTCTCAGCCAATATTGGGGCAATCCGGCTGTGGTTGCTCGCTTTCAGTGGACTTCTGACGCTCGCTGCAGCCTGCGCGCTTTGGGGATACGCTCAGTTCCGGCACATGCACGGGCACTGCTGTAAATGCCAACTCCGACCCCGTGCAGGTCTCAATGAGGCGATTATAATCCTGGTCATTGCCATCTTAGGATGGGTTGCAACGGCTGTGGTCACCAACCAGGCAGATTCACGCATGCGCGAGGAGCTTCTCGTGCGCACCGCAACCGCCGCAGCATCCATCGAGCACCAACGGATAGCGGAACTTACAGGCACCTTAGCTGATAAAAAGAGGCAAGATTTCAAAGAGGTTTGTGCCCAGCTCAGAGCCATCTGTGCCGGAAACGAGGATTATGGAGATGCTTATCTCATGGAACTGCGTGGCGGCAAAGTGATATTTATGGCAGACGCTGAGTCACTGACTGCTAAGGACGCTCCTGCCCCTGGACAGCCTTACCCCGAAGCATCCACTGCTCTTCGCGCCGCGCTTATCAACGGAAAGCCACTGGTTGAAGGCCCGCTTGCCGACAGTTGGGGATGCTGGGTATCCGCGTTGGTGCCGATCAAGAAGCATTACAATCAGCAGGTTATGGCGTTACTGGGAGTAGATATTGATGCGCGTGATTGGGGACACTCTATCGCTCAGTGTCGATTGTATGCGATGCTCATTGTCCTTATTATAGTAATTTTAGCAACTGCGGTAATGCTCAACCAGAGAAGCCGGGATGAGTCCGCTGCCCGCGTATCGACCTCGGAGCACCGGTATCGCGCGCTCTTTGAAGGCTCACCTAATGCAGTATGCATGTTCGATGCTCAGGGAATGTTCATAGGCGTTAACGCCGCAGGGAAAGCAGGATTTGGACGAAACGAGAGCGAGCTGCTGGGCACAAGGTATGTGGACCTTTGGCCAGAGGAAACACAGCCACTGGTGCAGCAGGCATGCGAAGATGTGCTTCAGGGAAATGTCAGGACATTTGAAGCAGAAATGATCCGGCCTGACGGCAAACAGGTGATCTGGAAAGTAGTGCTTCAGCCTATCCCCAATGCGAGCGGACGGGTATGCAATTTCTCATCCATAGCCACCGATTTCACCGACCTGCGACGATCGGAAAAAGAACTCCGAGAGAGTGAAGAGAAACACAGGAACCTGGTCGAACGTGCCAATGACGGTATCGCTATCATACAGGATCACCGGATCAAATATGTAAACCCACACGGTGAAGAGATGTTCGGTTACATAAACGGTGAGTGGTATAACAAGCCCATTGCCGATTTCTGCCGGTCTGAAGATGCTCAACAGTTAATGGCGGATTACAAACGCCGGATAACCGGCAAAATAACAGCATCAACAAAAGAAGCTGTACTGAGGCACAAGAACGGCGAAAAAGTATATACAGAACTCAACAGCGCGTTGATTCATTATATGGGCAAGCGGGGTGTATTGGTTGTTGTTCGAGATATAAGCGAACGCAAACATGCCGAAGAGCAACTGAGTGAAGCACACGCCCAAACTGAACTCGTTCTGGCGTCAATGACTGCAGCCCTGATCAGTTTAAACAAAAACGGCACAATTGGAATGTGGAACCCTGCGGCTGAGAAGGCTTTCGGCGTTTCCGCAGATCGGGCGCATGGAGCATCTATCCGCAACATTGGGATAAAGTGGGATTGGGACTCGGTATCTGCAGCTCTCGAAAAATGCAACTCCACCGGTGTGCAGGTGCGTTTGGACCGAGTCGCTTTCAAGCGAACCGATGGTTTGGATGGATTCTTGAGTATTGTAGTAAACCCAATGAACTCCAACAAAAACGCACAGACCGGGCTCCTGATGATGTGTGTAGACGTGACTGAGCAACTGCACATGGAAACAGAGCTGGAACAAGCGCGCAAGATGGAAGCTATCGGCCAGATTGCAGCAGGTATTGCTCATGAGATCAACACTCCAACGCAATATGTCATCGGCAATTTGAGTTTTCTGCAGGAAGGGTTCTCAGATGTGTTCGCTGTGACCAGTGAGTGCGAACGACTGATACATGAAACTTCAGATGGATCTCTAGATCAGCAGGCGGTAACCGGGTTGCAGTCTGCAATGGCTAAATCAGATATAGAGTATCTATCGCAAGAAATCCCAAAAGCTATAAAACAATCCTGCGAGGGCATGGAACACGTTGCCCGGATTGTTGGAGCGATGCGAGAATTCTCACACCCTGGGACAGAAGAGAAGCGGCCAATTGATGTAAACAAGGTGATTGAAAGTGCGGTCACAGTAGCTCAGAACGAGTGCAAGTACGTGGCAGATGTCGAAATGGACCTCAGCCCCGATATCGAAGTGATCCATGGCCCGCGCGGACCTCTAAACCAGACAATTCTCAACATAATCGTCAATGCCGCACATGCAATAGGCGATGTTGTCGGTGAGCGGCCAAGTGTAAAGGGAAAGATCACCCTCAAAACCTGCCCAATCGAGGATGGAGTTGAGATAAGAATCAACGACACAGGGACAGGAATCAAGGAAGAAATCAGGTCAAAGATATTCAACCCGTTCTTCACGACAAAAGATGTGGGCAGAGGGACCGGACAGGGTCTGGCAATTGCTTATTCATCGGTGGTGGATAAACTTGGGGGCACAATCACCTTCGAGACCGAGGTCGGCTGCGGCACAACTTTCATCATACGTCTTCCCAGCAGCGGATGCATGCGTGAAGAAACGGCAGAAGCTGCATAGCATGGATTTATAGCGACACCCATATGTGGAAAAACACATGTGAGTATTACAATTATAGGGTAGTTCACTTGGACGAAAAAATTCTATTCGTTGATGATGATGTAAACTTGCTCTCTTCTATGCAAAGACAGCTCCGAAAGCAGTTCGATCTCGATACAGCTGTAGGTCCTGAAGAAGGATTAACTGCGCTCAACGATAACGGCCCATATGCAGTAATTGTGTCGGACCTCCGAATGCCGGGGATGGATGGGATTCAACTCCTTGCGAAGGTTAGGTCGATCAGTCCCAACACCATCAGGGTAATGCTGACCGGCAATGCCGACCTGGACTCTGCAATGAGCGCCGTGAACGAGGGGCATATATTCCGCTTTATCGCAAAACCCATTCAACCGGAGATGCTCGCAAAAATTCTGGAAGCCTCAATCGAGCAATACCGGCTTGTGACTGCGGAGCAGACCCTACTGCGAAACACCCTCAGCGGCTGTGTCAGGATGATGACTGAGGTAATGTCGATCGTCAGTCCTGAGGCATTCAGCCAGTCGGCACGGTTGGCAAAATATGTCAGCCATGTCGCGCGGAAGCTGGAAATCCAGGACGCTTGGCAGTTTGAGCTTGCAGCAATGCTGTCACAGATCGGCTGTGTCGCCACTCCCCAGGCTCTGCTTAGAAAGGCTCACACAGGCATGCTGCTGACAGCCGAGGAGCAATCAGTTGTCCGAAACCAGGCTGCGGTTGCTCATAGGATGCTGGCACACATCCCACGGCTAGAGCAGATCGCGGATATAGTGGCGAGCCAGCAGGATACATGGCAGCCTCAAGACGTTTCCGGTAGTCCCACACAGCAAGAGGTAATTAAGCTCGGTGCTCAATTGTTGAGAGCTTCACTGGATTTCGATAATCTGGTAAATCGAGGCGTCAGCATTGGCACAGCCGTGAGAACTCTGTCACACGAATCCAGCGGCCATGACCCTGCCATAATTGCAGCACTCGCAAGCATAGAGAATGCAACTGATGAGCAGGAAATCACAGCAATCCAGCTTGACAACGCTAAGCCCGGTATGGTCTTGGCGCAGGATGTAATAGACACCAGCGGCAAAGTGATTGGAAAAAAAGGTCAGGAAGTAACCAACGCCATGCTTGAGCGTCTGAGAAACGAAGCCACAGACCCCCAGTCACAGGCACAGATCTACGTTCTGGCTGCTTAATCCAATTGCGACAGCGCGAAAGAGCGAAAAGGGAAGATAACGCAAGTTGCTTCGGACTGCGAAGCCAAAGGCGAAGCCGCCGGACGCACTGCCTTACGATGCGATTAATCAGCCGCGAAGAAAATTAATGGTATAAAGCCAACATTTGGTCTCCCGGGAGCAAGTATTTCCAACACTCCTCTATTTACCGCTTCCGGAACCTGATCAGCGGTTATCTCGACGCACACTTCACTTTTAGCCCCCAGTGCTACATGGTTCTTGTTGCCGGGTGACACGCTCCATCCATCAGGCAGGCGCCAGATAAGCTCTATGTGGCGTAAGTCGGGAAGATTATTGGCAAGAGTGATCTTCAGTTTGAATGGCACACCGGGCTTGATCTCAGGAGCCTGGCAATAATCCAGTGCAACAGATGTGTGGATAAAATCGTAAGTGACAGCGTAGGGTGATCTGCCCCATATCTTTCGCGCAACAGCATCATCAGTCAGGTTGAGATCTTTTATCCCTGCAAGATCGGTATTGGCGTCTGTTATCTCAACATTGCACTTGAAAGCAGCGAGTGAATGAGGTGTCATAGCTATTACTTGATCGGTCAGCTCTGCAAGAGTTCCGGGAACAATCATAGAACCACGATCAACGGATATAGTAAGTATGCGATCACCTATAGGTTCAATCCACTCAGATGGAATCCCATTCTTGCCCAGAATTATGCCGAATGTCGCACCTAGAGTGGCAGCGGTGCAGTCGGTGTCATCGCCACAGTTAGTGGCTATTGTGATGGACTTACCGAAATCACCATTGCCATATATCCACCCGATGACTACAAACGCCACATTTGCCGGTGCCTGGAACCAGCCCAGGTCTTTGCTGTCTTCAACGACCAGCTCACGAGCCTGCTGCCAAGTCAGGCCTTTGGCATGAGCATCAAGAGCTATTTTGATACTTCCAGCTACACGGCAGTCCGGCGGAATCTTGGACAGACCGATATTGATCAATTCATCACGATCACTCACCACAAAAGCCGCACTCTGCACAGCCGCGGTAAACAGGGCGGCGTAAGTGCCCTCCCCCGCCCCGTGGTCTACACATGCGTCTTCGTAAGCGAAACGTATAGCGACATCCGGGCATCCGGGAGCTAGGCAAGCCCATATTTCAGAGCGAATCCACGCGCCGTTGGAATGCTTCCAGTCCTCATTACGATATTCGCCTGATAATGGAGGGAGCAGACCTGCGCGCATGTTGGATTTACACACACCATACTCATTCCAGTGAGGTGTGATGTAGTTTAGCCAATACTCACCCAACAGCCGGGCGTTGATTGCTCGCGGGCCATGCTCCTGCACGGCTTTGAGCCAGACCAGTTGAAGATCAAGATCATCATTAGGAAGCGGCTCACCTGCAGGTGTGGAATAACCCTGTACATCGAGAATTTCTCTTCTGCCCTCATAAGGTCCGCCAAGCGTGCCGCCTATATTCTTGCCCATCCAGCAGCCATAAATCTTATCTCGCAGTTCCTGGGCATTTATTGCTAACTTCTTCAAGTACTTCTCCTACGAACTTATTAATGATAGTGTGCCTGTTGGCAGTTGTGAATATACTTCCCTGGGGGCTTTTGCATTTCCTTCGGAAACCAGATGGTCGATACATATGTGGACACACTTGCAGCTTCGGGGTAATCTTCCTGACGATCATATCGTTGATGTCGCAAAGAAGATTACCCACGATTATTCTTTATTCTTCAGACATCTCGCCGGATTCGGCTTCCTGGCCTTCTTCCATCTCCATACCGGGCATTTCGCCTTTCTTAGACCATTGCATGATCATTTCTTTGATCTTCTTGAGCTGGCCTGGGGAAAGGGTTTGTCTCATATCATGCATCGCCTGTATCATTGCCATAAACATATCGCCTTTGAGCTTTCCGATCTCCCGGATCTTCGCCTCGGCGGTCTGCATGTCTATATCTTCTCTCATCACAGCATCTTTGACATCAATCATGTCGATCTTGATCTGACTGCCGATCTGAATCATTTGCTTCTTTGCTTCTATATGCCTCTTGCGGAGTTTATCGATCTGATCATCACTGAGCCCCAACTCGTCGCTGTGCATGATGATCTTCCAGGGCATCATCATGAACATCGCCTTCATACCTCCGCCCATTTTATGGCCATGGCCCATTCCACATCCGCAGGTTGGGCACGCCATTCCACCCATTCCATGATGCATAATTGAATCCTCCCTTGTTAAAACCAAATCTATTTTTTCTTGCCCGCATCTTGTGGATAATGCGGGTTAGGTACCTTTGGCGTGTTACCCGTGTGGAATAGCCCCAAAACTGTGAGCATTAGTGCATGATTGGCTAAAAGGCAAGGAGTGGCAGTCGTGGTTTCAGACGTGTCTGAACAAAGCGGGTGGAGAAGATATGAATAGGTATTTCATATCGCTCCACCCGCCAGGAAGACTTGGGATGGCGGCTTTACTGCTAAGTAGTTATTTTTCGGAGACATAGCAGCGTGATGGTCTCAGTTTCCCGCTACAGGGACACCACGCCGTTAACGCACAGTTCCTGATTAGTATTTGTAGTTATCACTCCGCCTACATTCACGAGTTGCCCGATAGCAAGCCATGCCGGTATTCCAGCGGCAGGCTTAACCATAATACCAGATGACCTGTCGGGTTCCTGGATGTAGAAGTAATCGCTAAAGATAGCGGACACAACTTTGGACGAAAAGCCAATAGACGCCGGCTGCGAAAGTCCCTTTGCCGATCCGATCTTCATTCCGGCATTCTCAACTACAGCTATCCCATCACTAATATTGGACCATTCGCTTAAATTTCTTGAATTGTCCTTTGCCTGCACGCGGCAATAATAAGTATTTCCGTAGGATCCGGTTACAGTGACGCTTGGAACGCTTCCCACAAAGCGGTTATATATGTCAGACCCTCCCGGAGTGGTGCCGACCTGGCAGTAGTAACCGGAGACAGCCGACGACGTACCGGTCGATGCGGTCCAGTTGAACGTAAGTGAGGTGCTGTTGGTATACGCTCCGGCATCAGTGGGAGTGCCTGGCACCGTCGGAGGGATGGTGGTCAGGCCATCCAGCCTGTAGATCGCCTCACGATTGTAAGTGTGCATTACATAGAGATACGTGATGCCCTTGAAGACAACCATTTCAGAGCCATTGTTGCCCTGGAACATCTGCTCACCTGGATTCGGCGGAACTTGGGGAAGCATTGGATTGCTGGGATATTTGGTCCATGAAAGTTTATCCGAAGACCGAGCCAGACCTGTGCTCCACAGAGCCTGGTCGAATCCATAGGGCGCGGTCCAATCGGTGCTGCCCTCGTATGCCATGTAATACCACCCACTCGGAGCCTGGATGATAGTGCTGCGTTTGCCTACCGTGCCAGCCTCCCAAGTGCCTGGAACGCTGGGGAGCACGGGATTATTGGGGCTCTTTGTGAGGTGATACAAATCCGGTCCCGAAGCAAAACCTATCTGACAGTCAGCAGGCCCACTCTGGCCGCTCGGGCCATAACCATGGTAGTAAAGAAGCCAGTCGCCGTTCGTCTTCTTTTGCAGGGTTGGAGTGCCGATGTTATTGCTTTCCCATCCGCTCGAATTGGGATTGAGAATTGGATTACCGGCATATTTATGGAAGTTCACTCCATCAGTCGATACTGCAAGCGCGATATTCTGATTGCCACCAGCGCTCCAACCGGATTTCGAGGGTACATACGCATATCCTAGAGCCCATTTACTGGAATCATAGATACTATAACTACACGCCTCATACACTACTCTATATACACCAGCAGAATCCAGATACACCCCCTGGTAGCTTCCATAGAATCCATCGTAGTGCGGCCACGATCCCTCGACTATGCCTATAGATTGCAGCTTTACATTAGCTGTCTTGTTCCAGTAAGTGCGAAACTCCAATTTGTCACTACCGCCGGGAGATGTAAAGTTCAGGTGGAAATAGTTGTCTTGCCCGGTGCTTTGGAAGTCCGTTCTCTTAATGTTTCGTGCGGCAAGTACGGTATTAGTGGTGGAATCATACACATCAATGCTCACCGCAGTCAGGCTATCTAAAGTATTATTATCGATCTGGAGTATGAAAACTGCATCCATCGGGCCTGCAACTATGGAGTCTGTGTATGGACCATAGCAAATGTAGCCTGCATTATCCAGTGTTGTGCTCGCAGACCATCCGTCACCATCCGCACGGCCTATCCCATGGAAAAGGCTTTGAGCCGGGTAATTCCACAATGGGTAAGCGCCGCAGTGAACGACTATACCGTTATCTACCCAGTTGACTCCATCGGTCGACTTGGCAAGCCCTACAACCTGATGGGCAGTCTGACTCAGGTTAGGTTCAGAAGGTTGAAAAGCCTCGAGCGCCATGTAATATGACCAAATCTCATCTCCCTTGACGATCATCGATGGATATACCATTTCATAGTATTGCCAGCAATTCATCGGCACATGCGTGGTAACCTGGGTCCACTGCGCATTACCCGCCCAATAATCATCAAGCGTAACCGGAGCCTGCGAAGTTACCGTCACGCACTGCTGCTTGATGTAGGCAGCATCATACCAATATGTACGAAAATCAATCTGATGGCCGCTTGTGGCTGAGAATGCTACATCGAAGTCTTGATAGGTATAGTTAGCCACAAACTCATTTCGGCGTATGTCTCGAGTACCGATAGCCTGGCCTGTTGTGACATCGAAGACCTTGACCGTGACTATCAAGCCTGTGGCTGCGCTGCGATAGTCGATCATCAATCTGAACGAAGCCCGATTTGGCCCCTCAGTAATCTGAGTCGTGCTCGGGCCGGTACACAGCAAACCCTGAGCATCTTTTGAAGTGCTCGCAGACCATCCGTCACCATCCACTCGGCCTATCTGATGGGAAAGATCAGTCGCCGCCTGATAGGTCCACTGTGCCGCGAATGCAGTTCCAGATGCAGTAAACAACAAACAGCAAACAACTAGCGTTACTGTTCTTATTGCAGTTTTCACTTCTTTCTCCATTCTATCGCTCGTATGATACCTTGTCCGGTATATGCACAGCATATCTCCTCGCCTGAGAGGAGAGAATTAAGGTGAGGGGGCTCTGTATCTTCGGAGTAACATTGCGCCCTCACCCCAGCCCTCTCCCCCTGGGCGAGGGGGCAGATAGTGTATATGCCGAATAATGTGCTATGGGCAGATCGTTACGGGCTCTTTCCAGATTTTACTTAGTGCTAAGGCGGCAGGTTTAGGATTGCAATCAAAATCTATGATCGCAGTGTTGGCTGTGCAGGGGAAGCAGTCGTGCCCCATCCACACAAGGAAACCTGCGCATTTCGGGAAACGGCTCTTGCACGCTTTCAAAGCCGCAGCCAGAGCATCGGCTTGCCGCTGTTGGCTCCAATCTACATACTCCTCCAGGCTCGATGGCTCATGGCCGAACTCTGAAACGAACTTATCCCATTCAACCCACCAGACAGATGTGCGCCGCCAAAGCGGATTTTTGGCATTTACGGGCATGACCTCACACTCTCCCGCGAACCTGCGTATCATCTCGGCTGAACTCGTCCCAGGCGAGCCTGTTTCGGAGCGGAATGCGGCATCGTCATCTTTCCAATAGCATTTCCACTGCTCCATGCTGCCATCCATCTTCCACGGGCCGTGCACGTCCCAATGCAGTTGCTTACCAAAGTCCTTTTGAATTCCCCAAGATGCTGGGCCATAGGGCGATGAGGGAATGAAACGCCGGGTTGGGTCGTGCGTATTCACAACTTCCCTGAGCTTAACTATCATCGGGTGATTTACATCAACCGGGACTATAACTCCCTGCTCATTGGGCTGCAGCAGCTCGTTTCCACCACACCACATGATCAAAGAAGCGTGATATTGTCGCCGCGTTATGTATGACTCGGCAATCCTGGCCATTTCCTCGATTGCTACTGCATCATCAGGAGGCATATTCTCAACACCTGACGATGATAATGGGAACTCTTGCCAGACCATAATCCCCATCTCATCGCACAGATTGTAAAATGCTTCTTTCTCCAGGAACGCACCACCCCAGACACGGACGATGTTTATTCCCAGATCGTGATATAGCTTTAGGAGCTTCCTATACTGGTCTTCAGTCACATCCGCAAAGTTTGGTAGAATTGGCGTCCAGTTGACCCCTTGGAGAAACACAGACTGGCCGTTTACTACACACAGGCAGGGATCCAACTCTGTGCAGGAGCTGTCGCATTGCTGCCAAGTGACATTTCTGAATCCCACGCTGCGTTCAGTGACATCTACCTCATTGCCATGCTCGTCCATCAGCTTGCATACGATTCGATATAGAGTATGGCTGCCCATGAGATTCGGCCACCACGGGTCTACGGAGATATCGCTCCATAAAACACCCGAATTGTTGAATTCTGAAACCGGCAGGGTCTGCGTCAAGATCACATTATCTCCCTGAAGGAGGGAGAGTTCCACATTGAAGCCCTCAGACGCGTTAACTTCCCCAGCGATCTTGGCAGAACCCTTGGAGGCAGCTATATCGAAATCTGTTGTACATTTAAGGCTTTGGATTTCGTTGTTGTCGGTTACTTCGAATGAAATGGCATCCCATATTCCGATCTGTACCAATCGGGGGACCCAGTCCCAGGTATAGTTGAAGCGAGGCTTCCACTCAGTCATCTTTGATGTATAGCCCATCTGGCCAAGCCAGCGTGGTGGAAGCTCGAAGGCGATTGTCAGCATGTTGCCCTTGTCACAAATGTAAGGAGTGACATCGAATACATGAGGAACAAATGACCCGCAGAAATTAGAAACTTCATGGCCATTCATAAATACATGCCCGCAGTAATCGAGCCCCTGGCAGTTTATGCGGAACGAATTGCCGGTCTCTATCCAGTTGTCTGGGATTTTTGCTTCATATATCCAGTGACGGTTTTCCACCCATTCGCACAGCCGATAGTTCAGGCCGATATTCCAGTCAGGAAGTATCCCAGCTTCCCTAAGCGTATATTGCACAGATCCCGGGACCTTAGCGGGCACAGGTGGCACGTCGGCATCGGGCGATGCACCGACTTCCATCGTCTTATGTAATCTCCAAAAATACGGAGACCAACCGGATAGATTCCAATCAAGATCAGAAAGGTCATAAATCTTTTTCATGTCTCAAACCCCTTAATGGCTATTCGCATTCCGCAATATGCTTACTTTTCCTCCAACTTCCAAGCTGCCTTTCCAGTGGTATCCGTCCGTTGACTTTACACGGCTGAATCCCTTGGGCATCTGAAGCTGGTCGAGTGCGGTTCCCCACAATGTAGTATTGTATGGCTTATCACACTCAATATTCAAGGATTTTCCGAATATGCGAACGCCATTAACCCCACCCGATGTATCAGGCATATTGATAAGTGCAGGCAGACCATCACTCATTGCTAGTCCATTGTGTCTTAGGGTAAAATCGATAATACTCACTGCGCCAAACATTGATGGCACAACACCTTCGGCTTTGGGATGATCATTATTCGAATACGTCTCACCAAACTCGCCTGCAAGAGTAACACCACGCATTGTCGACTCACCGATCACCGCAGCCTCTTTTGATAAACCGTAGAGCTGGAGGCCATCAGCCAGGAACGCCCTATGGGGATACTTTGTGAAGTTTGGAATCACAAATGGAGCATCCATGTTCAGCACTGAGCGATATAATCTTATGAGGACATCCTTATCCGATTCCCGCAGGACATCCGATGGGAGAGCTAAACCCTGCAAACACCAGGCGCTCGACTTTGCATCTGATTTCTTCGCTTCGCTATATAACCGATACGCCGCGTCGCCCGGTTCCGGGAAGAACCATTTGTGATAGTTATCAGCCAACTGCTTTATCTGCTGATTCCAAAAATCGGCTTCGCCCGGCATGCTAATAGCTTTACAAATCCGAACCATCTCCTGCATATCCATCAAGGCGCTAACAACGAAGTCTGCATCCTTTATGCCTTCGGGAACAAGGTTCATATACAGCCACCGGGGGTCAGATGCCTTGAACACGAGCAGGCGCTTCATCGCTGGGTATAGCAATTTCAGGCGGGTTTTATCGCCAGTCAGTGAATAAAGAATCCAGGCAGTCTGGGCATGACGGGAAGGGAGGCTCTCTCCATTGATCGTCCCCTTTTCGTCAACAAGCGACATCATCCCCTCGAAAGCGCGCCAGGAGAATTCGGGGTCAAGCAGCGCATAGAACTGCATTGCATAAAAGCTCTCCCACTGGGCGGACTCTCTAGATTTCGCATGTCCACCAGCCCAAAGCGACTCTTTACCACAGGCCAACTGAGGGTAAGGGTAGTCCTTTTCAGACATCGGCGGCAGAGTATCTGCAATCAAAAACGCCCAAGCGCGGTAGTACATCTGCCGTATCTGATCAGGAGTAGTCTCTTTGGTATCTATCAGACGCAGGGTGAAATCTGTCGGGTGAGGCACTGAGAGCAATCTCTTGTTCCAGTCTGCTTCACTCTTCTTCAAGGCTTTAGTAAACGCGGCGAGGCTGGTCATTGGAGCAGTCGATTTCTTTCCCGCATCTACAGAAGGCATAAAACGAGCAGCCACAGCGATCTCATCGCCAGGCTTTACACTATCGAATGCCACTTCCCATATTTGTCCCTTGGCTTGTAATTTCTGCAGGAGCCAATTAGCAACTTCTTCATCAACCGGTGACGCTCCCAACCAGCGGACAGGCCTGCTGAATGTTATGGTAACGCTGAAGAGATCTCGTTTTAGAGTCAATGTCTGCTTTTTGGTATTCCAGGTAGCTGTCCCGCCAGGGAAATATCCTCTGAGGATGATTGAGGAAGTCCCGATTTGGCCCACCTTTAGAATTTGGCAAACAGTCGAGGCATCAGAGAGGAATGTTACACTTTCCACATCCCCTGAATTTTCTGTCGGTTTGGCTGAAACTACGACTTTATGAGGAAACCAGATGTGCTTTGTTTCACTAAGTAAAGACTTGCCTGTGTCACTGCCGGTATACCAGTTGAGAAAAACGGGCAGTCGAACAGGATACTCTCCTACGCAGTATCCCAGACCGGTCGATAACGAGTCCCCGAGCTCTCGCGGTGCGCCCTCATCCGGCGTGGCGCCGCCAAAATAGCATGTCGGGTTCACGGAGATACGACTGAAAGGAGCACTCAGCCAGCGTGGAGCATTATTGTCCACCCGCAGAGCCGAACAATCGACTGCAGTTGCACTACACGATGACGCACAGAATGTCACCAGCACTGCTACTGAAAGCAAAACCAACATCAATCTCATAACACCGCCTACTATAATTGCAAGAGAATTCAAAGGTTAATCAGGATCGGCATTGATCAATGCCGATCCTGATATTCAGCAAACACCTTAATACAAGTCGATGTCTGCATTACCTCTAGGTCGGACCACAGGGACTACGCTTCCTGCATAATCCGCAAGGCCCGCAAGTCCGGTCACTGCGACATGATCGCCTTCCCTGATTGTCTTCGTGATCGGGTTTGTCAGTCCAGAAAGAACTACTTTGAAAGTGGCGGCGCTGCCATCATCTATCGTCATGAAGCCACCACCAATTGACTTTACCTCGCCCCAGACTCTTACGAGCAGCCCAGTCACGACCGGGTCAACGACACTCTTGTTGGTCATGCCAAGGGTGCCAACTGGGTTGATGGAACCAGCCGATAGGGATGTGACGTTGATGTAACGCTCGCCATTCTCATCGGTGTCGATCGTTCCAGTAAGGTTCGTAATGCGGCTACCAGTGCTTACGCCGCTGCTGAAGCCGGTCGCTTTGATACCATTTGCGCGGTTTGTAGCTTCGATATAGTAGCTGCCGTCGCTGAACGTTCCGGCTCCGGCAGTCGCGACTACGGTGTCCGATATAGTCACGCTCGTTCCATCACTAACTGTCTTCAGAGCGGACATTGCCACCGGCTGGGCTGCTGCATGCAACACCCAGAGGAGAGCTTCGTTCTGGCCGGTCGTTATATTAACCGCATAGCCAGCCACATATACGTCACTGCCCGATATATACACTGATCGAGCATAAGAGTTGCCATATACTCCCGCCTGGAGATATGAACTCAGATTGACGAAGCTGCCTGCGGTGCCTTTCCACAAAGCAGCGCAATCAGAGCCGTTAACAGTCGCGCTTCCAACCTGATAATCGCCATACATATACGCTATTGCAGAAGCAGAAGCTGCAGACGGGTTCAGATCGGACCAACTATTGCCGGTTCCTGTCCACAGGCAGGCATGCGATACTCCGTTAACCTGTGCATAACCGGCTTTATTGTTTCCATAAACGCTGGCTATTGCAGAAGCGCCGGTGCTTGCCGAGGACAGGTCAGTGCTTGTCGTAGCATGTGTATTGGCGTTGTATAACCACAGACGCGCCTTCTCGACACTATCAGAGCCTTTTATGTATCCGCCAACCAGGATATTTACACCATCAGATGTATACAATCCCTTCGCACCTGAAGCGTTCATGCCGCTGACGTGTAAATCAACACAGCTACCAACGCTACCGTGCCATATGCTGGCATGATCAGCGCCAACATTGATCATACCTGCCTGCCAACCATTGCTGACGGCATTTATGATCGATGAGCTTGCAGTGTTCGGGTTCAGGTCAACAAAACTCGCAGCCGAATTGGTCCACAAAGCCGCGTGGTCGTTGTGGCCGACAAGAATGCTGCCACCCTGTTCTGATGCATCAGCACCGTATGCGCATGTCGCATCACACACATTGTCTTCAACGGTAACGTTATCTATTTCAATACTTCCGTAAGACTGCACTATGAACCAGTTGTTCAGGTAAGTGGTGCCGGGGTTGGCTACGTATTGAATAGTATACTGCTTCCACGTTGAAGTCGGATATACGTTGAAGTATTGATCAGGTTTTATGCATTCTACTTCATCATTAAAACATGATGCCATAATTATCAAATTGGCATCTGGAGAATCGCTCCTTGCCCAGAATGTCTCTTTGTAAACATGACCTTCCTTGGCAGGTATCAAGCAATCAACGCTCCAGTCGATTACCGATCTATCCATCCGCGGCACATCCGAACCGGTCCTGGTCATTCTTATCGCCACGTTTCCATCCTGCCCGGGACTGATCACCTCCAGACTCCCACCAGGGACATTTATAAACCGCCAATCGTTACCAATATTTGTAATCCCATCAGCGGTCACGGACGTGCCCGGGATGAGTGTTTCATTACTCGGGTCAGTCAATAGATTGCTGCCGTGTGAAGGCTGCAGGTTTGTTAGTTCGCCTGCATTCCACATAACTGTTTCCGGCACAGCTTCAGCGGTTCTGGTCATCTGACCAACAGGAGTTGTTCCTGAAAGGGCATAAGCAGCCGACGAGTAAGCGCCAGATGGATTAATAACAGTCACGCCGGATATAGTGTTTGACCTGAGCTTAAGATCGACATCCGTGGTATTACCACTCGTAACAGATGCATCCAAGCACACTGCCGCCGGGCTATAACCCGATTTGCTCGCTGTAACAGTATATGTTCCTTCGGAAACATAAGCTGAGTAATTTCCTTCAGAATCAGTTGTAGTCGTATATTTTACGTCACCGGAAATGCTCACAGTTGCGTCCGCCAAAGGTGCTCCGCCAGAGGACACAGTGCCGCTTATCGTTCCGTAATTCATATAGATATTCAGGTTGTCCCATAGGAAGTCGTTCTGTTGGTCGCAGAACAGACCGATATAACCACCTGAGAGCTTCTGATCATCATAAACATCGATGACCGTATCTCCATTAAGCAATATCTTGTGGTGGTTGCCTATAACTGATACACCCAGAGTGGCCATCTGCCAGTCCGTTGCGGGCGTTATAACACCTGTCGCCAACACGGTGCCATTGTAGAGAAGCTGGATGCTCTGACCATCATACGGGCATTTGATCAGGTAGCCGCTTTCTGTTTTCCCAAGCGCTGCTTGTCTGTAGGCAATACCGGCCCACATGGAAAACATAAATTCGTTCCAGGTCATATTAACGGAGAGACAGAAGTTGGCCGGAGTAAATGTTCGGCCGAGGTTGGCGCCGCAAGTTGTGGTACCTTGGCTGAGTTCAAGCATTCCATCATAGTTAATGCTGGAATTGGTGTTGCCTGATGTCTTCACCCAAGGGATTGCATTAGCGTCTTCGGTATGACCTAAATCAGAGTCGGCAGACCTGGTGAAGGTATCCGAGATGCTCCATGCCGTGCCTGTGGGCGGCGCCATAGATACGTTTCTGATACTGGCTCCATATGCCTCGACTCCCGGCACATTAGCAGTGGAGTATCCAGCCGCCGTGACTGTCATATCGTAAATGCCGGTGGTAAGGTTGCTTAGAGCATACACGCCGTTTGCATCAGTGGTTGTTGAGGTGGTTGTGCCTCCCGAAGTAATGGAAACATTAGCACCTGCAATGACAGCACCGGAGAGCATATCCGTAACTGTGCCGGTAAGGCTGCTAACGGCGGGGTAGACATCTTCCACATGAATATTGTCTACGATAATGCTTCCTGTAGGGGAAGCAATCCAAAACTGTAGATTTAGGTGAGTTGCTTCCTCGGGAGCGATCCACTGCTCAGCATACATCTGCCAGTTCGGAATCACACGTTTCCAATCGAATTGGGTGTCTCCAAGGAACCTCTCACTCTGACCGAACCCAGATGCTATAGTAGCTATATCACTTCTAGCATCATCAGTCCGGGCCCAGTATGTTATTCGATAGATGTGCCCACCATTCACTGGAATCCAGCTGCCTGAGGCAGATGCACCTAAATCCATCCACACACTGTCGTTTGCAATCTTGGACAGCTTGATTGCCTTATCGCCATCTTCGGCTTGAGAGACAACTTCCAGCTTGCCGGTGGTGCTGCCACTACCGTAGTTGTTCACAAACCGTATGTAGTTACCGACGTTGGTAGTTCCGATCGCAGTCACGGTCGTACCGGTGGTGAGGCTCTCGAAGCTCGAATCAGGCATTAGATTTGCAGCGGGAGCAACATCCTCTACAGAAACATTATCTATAATGAAACTGCCTGGTGTATTCAGGATAAAGGACAAATCTAGCCGATTGGCGTCAGCTGGTGCTGTCCATTCTGTTGAATACATCGTCCAGGTAGAAGTTAGACTCCAGCCGGGATATTGGCTGTCAAGGTGAGTCCAATCATGAAATCCAGCATGGGTAAGCACCAATCCAGCGCCAGGATCATCTGTCCGGGCCCAGAATGTCACTCTGTAGGTGTGTCCACCTTGCACCGACATCCAGCTTTCCGGTGGATTCACATCCAGATCTACTTGCACCAGCTCACTCGCCGATGTTTTGGAAACCTTTATAGCTGCGTTTCCATCTTCCGCGGGAGTAATAACCTCCAGCTTGCCAGTGCTGCTGGTGCCGCCGTAGTTGTTTACAAACCTTAGGTAACCAACGTTTGTGCAGTTCGGCGCGGTTACGGTGGTGCCTATAGTCATGCTCTCAAAGCTCGGGTCCGGCATCAGGTTGTACGGGCCGGCATACGAGAACGAGCACAACATCAGCAAAATGACGGTGCACATTGCGATCGTAAAGCTTCGAGTCGATCGCAACTTCGCAAATCTTCCATTCGCTCCTATCAGCATGCTAACTCTCCTATCTATTCTCCTTCTGATACTTTAGCTCAATAATATGTCACTGTATTCGTATACCTATGCTTTGACTTTCATATGATAACGGCGAAGTGCCTAGAAATGAAGCACACCGGCTATTCCTCCGATGTGCTTCATCCGGCCACTATGTGCGGATATTAATCTGCACCGTTGGTCCCAGCAGTTATACTACCAGGACACGTCTGTATTGCTTCTCGGAATGATAACCGGAGTTACCACACCACTTGTCTCCTCGGCGGAACAGATGCCCGTTACTGTTACGAACGTCGTACCGCTGTCGAGGGATTTGCCCACGTTAGAACGGTCCACCTTGATATTCAAGCCGGAACCATCATCTATCAGAATGTAACTGGGATTAGATCTGTCGACTACGTGCCCCCAGACTTTCACGAGCAAGCCGACATTGCCCACACCAGAACCACTGGTGATGTCTAAACCACCAATGGCCTTGTTTGTCATTCCAAGCGGAAGAACCGTCCCGCTCCCAACAACTACCGGAGTCGAAGTGGCAATAATCTGCCGCTCGCCATTGGATGTTCCCAAAGTGCCGGTAACAGTGACCTTACTTCCAATCACCACGGTATCGTAAGATACGACCTTGATACCGCTCTGTCTGCCGGTCTGTTCAATATAGAACGAGCCATTGAACGCAGCAGTCACAACCATACCATTGGTTATGGCTACTCTGGTTCCATCAGCCTCGCCCTTGGCATCCGCTATGGTGCTGACACTCACTGGAATGATAGGAGTGTTATCATCCGAGTTCCAATACAAGGTGCCGTTGGCATCTTCTGTGACGTCTGGAACACCATCACCATCAGTGTCGACATCGGTCTCATTGGTTGCAACAAATACCTGCTTCTTCCACTCGAGATTGTTTAGAGTTCTGAACCAGGTCACACCCTCTTTGACCATGTCATAATAGAGATCGTATTTGCCATTGGTCGATGGAGCAACGATATTAACAGTGAATGTTACACTCTGTCCCGGGGCAACTGTTGCGCCACTCGGAACTTGGAATCTGCTGTGTGCATCATAATCACTACCAGCAGGTGTCGTTCCGGAACTAACAATAGCGTAACCCAGACCGTAAAGGCTCGCCTGGCTCCATGTATCCCAGCCGTCGTTTCGAACCGTCACAGTTGCAGAGTAGGTATGTCCCTTGGCCATGATTCGCGGGATTGTGTCACCGACCCACGTAGCCCGATAGTTGTTGCTGCCTCCCAGGTAGTATCGCAGCAGATAGAAGTATGTAGGCGCATCAAGGAACTGATGGTTGTTCGTAGTTCCCCAATAATTCTTCAAGTCTCGGACCATACTTGGTGTCCACATACAAGTATCATACGATGCAAAGTTCGCACCGGTAGAGTTGTTTATAACACCAGTCGAGTAATTATTAGCGAAGTCAGTTCCTTTCTGGCTACATGGCATGTTGCTCAGGAGTCTTTGACCTCCCGCTGACCCAACACCATCGTTGCTGAAAGGTATGAATACCTCCAGTTCACTAGAGCCGATAGGCGGATATGTCCATCCAGTTATCGAGTAATCGAGCATACGGTAGTAGTTCTTGCAATGCTCCTGCCACATAGGTCGAGCATCGCCATAACCCGAGATTCTCGTGCCGTGAAGCCTAGCCGGATCAACATAACCTGCTCCAGAATCCCAGCCGATAAAGAAGTCCTTCGAAGACTTATGGCGATAGAAGTAATCCAACGCAACTGAAGCCCTATCAATTAAGTTAGGATTGATTCCCCAGTTGCAGTATACATTCCCTCTCTCCGTATTATCCCATATCGGCTGACCCAGGTACTGGTCATTTATTCCCCTTACGCTGCCAAGCTGGTAGAGAGGCCAAATTGGCCCATCGTAGTCGCCAAGCCCTATCATTATGTAGTTGCCCGCAAGAACGTTTCCGTTGGAATCAATCAGACCGCGGGTCACCATATCAGTATATGTCGGAGGCGGGTTTTGAACGTAACGACGGTCCATTACCTCAGGTTTGAGTGCCGCATAGAATGACGTATTCGCTACCCAGCTTGGACTCGGTGCATATGGTTCACAATAAGCGTTATACGGGCCTAAGAGCTGAATAAAATAGCTCTCGGTTGAAGACGGACTGTGGCTTCCTCCAATGGACTGATAGTTGGTGTATTTCACATCCCAGCGAGGGAATCCACAGAATCTAATCATTTTGCTCTGACCTGTCTGAATGTTACATGCATTCAGAATCGTCATAAATGTGTTTCGGTCTGTTCCTAGAGGCTGTACCAGGTCATCATTCGGCCTTTCATCACCCCATGGAGAAAGATCAAAACAGAAAGCCTTCTGGCTGACAGCATAGTCCAGATTGGAAAGCTGAGAAACCCATAATATCTGACCTATTTTCAATCCATATTCATCCAGTGTATATGATAGGACTGTTGGGTTACACTTTCCGGTGTCGAGATAGTTCACCTTGGCCCAGATATATGCATCGCACTTTGCACTGCCGGTCGAGTGAACTCCATTCGTTCCCCAGATCGTTCCAGATCCGGTAAACTTGCCGCTCAGATCGATCAGCACAGGCAAGCCCTTAGTGACGGTAAGATAAGTATATAACGAATCAGATGCTGTATCTTTACGCACAGCAATCGCACCTTCGCAAGCGGCAGCAGTCGTAGCCGCAAGACTAGTGGAGAGAACACCCGTGGTGTCGTCATAAACGATCACGCCGTTGATATAGCCTCTGTAGATGTCTACAAGATCTCCGATGCTATTAACATCCACTACAGGCCAGTCTTCACACAGTCCCCCCTGCTCAAGAAGCCGGCCTAACCACAGTGAATCATCGGGTGAAGTATTCGTGCACTCAGGGTAGCGAACAAACAGTCTCGGCGCTTGCCGGTTAGCTAGGCCTTGGATACACGATGTTGTGTGATATACATCATACGTCTGCGCATTGGAAAGACCGGTGGCTGCAGCAGTAGCATCGAAGTATCGAATTACAGGAGTCTTCAGTGCCACAGGCGCTGATGAAGACATGTTGAAGTTGTCCCATGCAACCCTATTCTGCGGGTCACAGAACAGTCCTACATAACCGCCAGACGTCTTTTGAGAGTCGACGGTGTCTATCACCTTAATATCATTGACCCAGACTTTGTGGCGAGTGCCGTTGACGTACACTCTCAGAGTGACACCATTCTCCCCACCCCACATATAATCAGTTTTAATGGGAGCAGATGCTATCTTAGTGCCGTTATATTGAAGTTGGATCGTTGCATTGCCGTCACCATCGGCATACGGACAATACAGGAAGTAACCCTGGTTGTAGACCCCAACCTTATCTTGGCGGTAAGCAATGCCTGCCCACGCTGAGTACATTAAATTTTGATCCCATGTCATATTGACGGACATATCAAAGTTGTCCGGTGTGAAACTACGTCCAAGGCAAGCTCCACCAGGTACACTGCCCATGTTGAGCATCAGCGCATTCGAAGAGATTGAAGAGTTAGTGTTGTCTGATGTCTTCACCCAAGGGATTGCATTGGCATCTTCAGTATGACCCAAGTCAGTATTGGGATCTCTTGTAAAGGTGTCAGTGACGGTCCAAGATGTGCTTGCAGACGGCGTCATAGATACATCTCTAGTACTAGTCCAGTATGCCAAAACTCCCGGTACATTAGCAGTGGAGTATCCGGCTGCTGTGACTGTCATATCGTAAGTGCCGGTGGCAAGGTTGTTCAGGGTATACACACCATTTGCATCAGTGGTTGTTGAGGTGGTTGTGCCACCTGAAGTGACAGATACATTAGCACCTGCAATGACAGCGCCGGAGAGCATATTCGTAACTGTGCCGGTGATGCTGCTGATGTCGGGGACAACATCCTCCACATGAACATTATCTATCACCGCGCTCCCTGGAGCACCAACAAGCCACGTCAATTGCAGAAGATTGGCATTACTTGGGGCGAAGTATGTACACGTATACTGTGTCCATCTTGGAGTCAATTCCCAACCATGATATTCAGCGCTAACTGGATACCAGCCATTGCGCCAATTCACTTGAAGCTGCACCCAGGTTGCATCATCAGTCCGAGCCCAGAATGTCATCCTGTATTTATGCCCTGCTTGCACAGGAATCCAACTGGCTGTCGGGTTACCATCAAGGTCTACCTGTGTGGAATAGTCAGCTGTCTTTCTTGTTACCTTAATCGCCCTGTTTCCATCCTGCGCATTGCTGATAACCTGCAGCGTATCCTGACCACTGATGTTTACAAACCTCATGTAGCCATCGCCAAGACCTGTAGTGCCTGTAGCGGTTACAGTCTGGAGGTTAAGGCTCTCAAAGCTCTGGTCCGGCATCATATTAGCAGCGGGAGCCACATCTTCCACAGAAACATTGTCTATAATGAAACTGCCTGGTGTATTCAGGACAAAGGCCAAGTCAAACAGATCGGCATTAGCGGGAGCAGTCCACTGCGTGGTATACATCGTCCAATCTGAAGTCAGAGCCCAGCCGGGATACTGGCTGCCAAGGTGAGTCCAACCTTGGAACCCAGCCTCGGCAAGAACCAAGGCGCTGCCGGGATCATCTGTCCGTGCCCAGAATGACACCCTATATGTGTGTCCACCTTGCACCGGCATCCAACTAACCGGCGCCTGCACGTCCAGGTCTACTTGTACACCTTCACTCGCCGATGTCTTGGAAACTTTTACAGCTGCGTTTCCATCTTCTCCTGGGCTGACAACCTCCAGCTTGCCAGTGCTGCTGGTGCCGCCGTAGTTGTTTACAAACCTTAAGTAGCCAATGTTTGTGCAGTTCGGCGTGGTCACAGTAGTGCCGACAGTCATGCTCTCAAAGCTCGGGTCCGGCATTAGGTTGTTCGGACCGGCATACGAGAACGAACTCAACATCAGCAAAATGACTGTGCATATTGCAATCGTAAAACTTCGAGTCGTTCTTTTCACCATGCTAACTCTCCTTTCTATTTTCCCTTTGCTTTATGATGACCAAGCGTAATCCTTGGTCTGATGGATTAGTCATCTCATCCTTAGCCTGCGATATTCGGCTGTGGTGAATAATACGGGCTAGAATAAATGAATAGCAAAGCCAATCAGCATTCCGTTATCATTGTGCGAGGCCTTAAAACACAAGGCCTCGCACATCACTAAAAAACATCGGAAGCTAAAAAGCTCTTTAGCTTCCGATGACCGGCCACCTAGTTTTACGGCTCGAAGTTGAAAACTGTCGTGCCGTCTTTAGTTCCTATGCGCACGTTGTCAACGCAGGCTTCACTGTTGTCCCAATGATCAGCACAGTATCCCATAAAGATTCTAAATCCGCCAGCAGCATTCGGAGCAAACTTGGCTTGAGGATAAGCCGCAAGATATTGAGCAATTGTGCCCCATACGCCATCAGGCATCCCAGCGAATCCATTTGCTGAATACCATCTGCCTACATTCAGGCCATCCCACTGCTGCCATACATTCAATGCACTCAAGCCTTTTGTATAGTCACTGTAGAATGGATCATACACCAGTTGGTCATCTATCCATTTATTGTTAGGATCTGTAGGATTCTCGATATCGTCCAACTGAATGTTGAACATGTAGCCAGGAGCTCTGCCGGTGGTATCACCGTAGTGAGTCACATAGCTGCTAAATGACAGCTCAGTAATGTCAGCCAACAGCATACCATCGAACATTGTCGTTCTGAT
>JAJFTD010000135.1 GCA_021373255.1 bacterium | reverse complement strand
ATTGCCTTCTTATCCCCAGTATTTACGGTCCAGACTCCGGTATTGCACCGCTTCAGCAATGTGCTCTACACCTATTGAGTCTGCTGCGGCGAGGTCGGCGATGGTGCGGGAGAGTTTGAGGATGCGGTCGAAAGCGCGGGCGGAGAGGCGGAGCTGTTCGATAGCTTGTTTGAGCAGAGCTTCCGCGTCAGGGTTTAGCTTGCAGTGCTGCTTTGTCAGCTTGGAGCTCATCTGAGCGTTGTTGAATATTTTGGTGCCGGTGAAACGGGCCTGCTGGATTTCTCGTGCCTGCCTCACCCTTGCACGTATTTTGATTGATGGCTCACCGGAAGATTTGCTCATAAGCTCGTCCTGTTTGAGACGAGGGACTTCTACATGTATATCGATTCTATCCAGAAGCGGACCGGAGATGCGTTGGAGGTATTTGTGGATCATGTTTGGAGTGCATGTGCATGTTTTTACGTGGTCATTATAGAAGCCGCATGGGCATCCCTGCGTTGCCATTCTGTCATGTCCAACTTCACGCTCAAAAACCCCTACCCCGTGCTTATCCTACCGAGTTGAAGACTCTGGGAGACTATATCAGAAAGAGGAGGCTTGACCTTGGACTTCTGCAAAAGGATGTTGCTCAAATACTTGGTGTAACAGAAGCATCAGTATTCTATTGGGAGACGCATCGTGCTTCACCACGAGCAAGATACGCTTCGAAGATCATGGAATTTCTCGGATACTTGCCCTAGATGATTTTCCAGCAGTTGTGACCACTGCCCAGGCATTATCTCAGCCGAGTTTCAACTGTTGATGAGTGCGTGCCAGACACATTTACTATATCTTGAGATGCTTGATATATGTAGTACTTGTATTCATGGCAACACATCGGGTTGTGTTGCCTTTCTATCATATCTAATTACGTGCTCATGAATCTGTTCAAAGGGTTTATTTTCGTGAGCTAAAGACCTTGGAAAGCCGCTTAAGAAAAAGTGACTTGACTCAAAACAGGGACACCTGGCATAAAATACTATATTGAAATGTATTTATAATGCTCAAGGTTATAAGCCTTATATTCTTCATTAGTTATGATAAATGGTGTATTGGAGCCAAGGTATTTTGAGCCTATGTCGCAATACGATAGTAGATCATTTGCTTTGAAGAAGAAGCGGTAGTCTGTATGCCTGTCTCGATAACACTCCACAAGAACCGCAACGGTGCGGCGAGAAGCCAGTGGACGCTGCCCACCAAAATCCAAGTCAGGCGCACTGGACTCCAACCCTGTAGCAATAACCGAAGCCCCCATCGACGCCCTTTCACTCGCGCTTGCCCAAATGCCGGCAATTGCCCTGTGCGGGACCTCCGGACTGCCGTCCTGGCTGGTCACCCGCATGGCGAAACCCGCAGCACCCGGCAGAAGCCGGACCGTTTACCTTGCCTTTGACGCCGACCCCGCCGGTGACGCAGCCGCGGCAAAGATCGAAGGGCAGCTCTCCCTGGTCCACTGCGCCCGCCTCCGCCCCCAATCCGCCAAGGGCTGGAACGCAATGCTTTCCACCCAAGGCCTCGATTCCCTGCGCCAAATGCCCGAAATAGCCCGCCTGCCCGTCAAAAACGACCCAAATACCACCCCAGCAGCAAACCCCCAGAAATCGCAAAACACGGCGATTCCCTACGGCAAATGCAGCGTCTGCGGCGGAGATGTCGTGCTGCATTCATTTGAGAGTGGCGAGGGATGGTACTGGTACGAGTGTGAGGGGTGCGGGGAGGCTGGTACGGTGGAAGCAAAAGTGTAACTTATAGAAAGTGTAACGCTTTGGTGATTATTTGTGCGCTGGAGGGGTTATTCTCGATTGAGAAAAGGGCCAAAAGGTCGTTTCGTATGGGTAGAAGTAGTGACATTATTAGATGCTAGTTTAAACTCTCGCTACTGCATACATGGCAGTGGAATCTTTGGGACGAAAGGCACTCCCGAAGATTCCACCGTTCTGTTTATAGTCCGCAACTCCTAAGAAAGCGCATAGGGTGCAAGCTATCTTATCAGTGAGACGAATTTACAGGTGAAAAGATACCGTTAAAACCGATTTCTTCAACGATTTTGCCGGTCTTTGTGTCGCGTTTAATAATCATGTCATCAGCAGTGTTCCATTTTCCATCTGAGCCTGCGCTGTGGGCAGTGAGAGTTGAATGATTCGATTTGTCGTCATTAAGCGTTAGCTTGATTTGATTGCCCCAACCATCACGGAATCTGTTTGATGTTCCCACTATCTTAATCAACCAGCTCTGATACATCCTCAGTTCCGCGTTACTATTTGGAATGTCAAATTTAACTTCTGGAAAAGGTAAGATGCTGGCATCTGGAAATGCCCACTCGGGTCTCGGTCGTTTTTTCATGTATCGCAGCCAGTAAGTTGGTCCTCCCGACAAAGACTTTAGAAGCTGTTTTGTCTGATATGCAGGTTGCATTACAAAAGTCCATCTAGATTCCACGCGTATGCCACTGCCAAGATAACGTTTACTGTTACATACTGTTATTCCAGCCACAACTGTAGTCACATCATCTCTCTTCGTGGTACGAAGCTGAAAGTTTCGTGTAGTTCCTTCATTGACCTTTGTTGAATTCTTCAACACACGTGCATATGATCCCCAAGCAGACTCAAGGTAGGATGAGCGGTTATTTGGTAGCAATAGTCCAAATACTTTGTACTGAAACTTTATGTTCTCAGTGATATCGCGCATCCGCATACTTGCCGTTGGCAATTGAGGCGTTACAATGAACCAAATGAAATACAACGCAATGAGAATAATTATGCTAAGCAATACTAGTGAAGGCAAACCAATTCGCCCTAAATGTTGTGTATTCATGTAACACCTGTCTGATATCCAAAGTGATGATGCCTATTATTAAAAGCCTATACCGCTATATACGTACGGAAGAGCCTCAACATCAAGGAGAACTTTATGATTGTAGACTTTGAATCTTCGCGGCTTTGGGCATGGCTCAAAAGCTTCAACATGTAAGTGACGTCCATTCCCATCTGGATCACCAGAGTTACAGCAAAACAAACGGATAACATCAAGGGTATTCTTTGGCTTTTTACTATTAGAAGAACCTTCAAAGCGCTTGATGTGTTCATCATGGAGTTCGGTTGCGTCTGCCCATATAGCGGGAATATCGGGTTGAGGATCAATCTCACCAGGATATCCATGTCCTACATATGTAAATGCCTTTCCACGATCCCAAGCGTTCAGCACCAACTGAATGAAATGTGCGGTATCCTTACATGTCCATCCCCTAATTATGCATGTTGAGTATCCAAAGCTCGTATAGTTCATATCTTCCTTGGCTGCAATAGCCCAAATGATGGCTTGATAACGCTTATCGCTTATGCTTTGCCTAGGATGATTCGTATCACCTCCGTACTTACCCCAGTTTCCAGCAATGATGATGGCAAGGCCACTTCGTTTCTTGGCTGGTGGCGCATCCATAAGGCTTGGCCTGGGTTCCATAAAGCATGCTACTATTGCTGATACAAGGTTTTTCTTCTTCGTATTCTCGCCTGATTCTGATGACATTGCCAATATTCCAGTAGCCGCAATATAGACGTCTCTGCGATAACTTGATTCATTCCAGAATTCATCTGTTGCGTACGCCTGAAGACTATGAATTCCTGGTCTTAGAGTAGATGTATCGAACTGAAATATGTATTCATTTGAGCCATCAATATGTGATGGTTTACTACACAACCTGCCGTCTATATAGAGGCACACCGCCATAATCCCGTTTGAAGAAAACCTATGGATAGGGTCGCTTGCCTCCACGGTTACGTTTACTGTCCCGCTCACAGTGCCCATCTCACATGGACTCGTGATAACAACACTGGGATTGCTACTCTTGGTATCGAACCCACTGTATGACGAAGTAGCTCCATTGGTATACAACGCATTGTCGGACGTCATTGCTCGAAAGACATATTCACTGTTGGCTGATAGACCTGTCAGAGATATGGAGTGGTCAGTCACAGCTACGATATCGTCTGCAGTTCGCCATGTGAGAGAGGTTGCGTATGGTATAACCTCAGCATAATAGACACGACCATATTTGGCAGTTGGGCTGGTCCACTTAACTGCCACTTCAGTATCGGATACTGGAGCCACTTCCAAATTATAGAACGACTCTCCATCTCCTGAGATCACACTTCTCTTATCTGATGCTATTGTATCACCATCTGAATCCTCAGCCACTATCCAGTAGTAATACTCTGTATTTGACTCAATAACGGGAAGGTAAACAACATGGAATGTTGATGATTCCCGTGCGCGAACTCGCCCGACAGGTGTGTCTTCCGTGCCATATAGGACCGAACCAGTGGTTGGAACGCTAGTCTTCCAAGCGATAACAACCTGTGTTCCACTAACCGAGGTGCTAATACCAGATATAGTTGGAGGTGTTGTACCGGATGAGTCAATTGTTACAACAGCTTGTTGAGACAAACAACAGAGACCATCATCGTTGCTGCGAATGATTTCTAGCAAATAAGGCCCGGCTGGGAGCGTACTGCCTTGTCCATCGGTGCCATTCCAAGCGACAGTTGATTGGCCAGCAATAAAATCATGCTTATCCCATATCGTGCAAACCGTCTTTGGCAAAGACAATTTTCCATTCAGCAACTCAAATGCTGGCATCGGATTATCTGGACTGATACATTCAGGGGAGTCATATATATCGGAGACTGTCACGTTGAACTTGTCAGCCGCCAGGGAGGTGAAAGCCGCACTAACTGTCTCACTTGAAGCTGGTCGAAACCGTCCCGTTTCACCATACGGCGGGTTTCCCGAGCTGGTTGTTACAGAGTTCAATGCCAACTCATTGATAAAGATATTACTTACCGTAGTAGTCTGGGGATAACCAGCTCTTGTGGTGGTGGTTGTAATTGTATGCAGGCCAGGAGTGCTGTCCGTGGTGAACGAGAATTCGCCATTTGCATCAGGTGTGACAGTTCCGCTTCCACCAACACTGTCCGTCCAGCTCACTGTAGCATTAGAATTCGTATATCCACTTATGGTGTTTTGACTGCTGCTACTACCTTGGCCGACATCAAGCACACCACCAGGATCAGCCGCCAAAACCTGGACGCTTACCGTCTGAAGCGTTGATTCACGACCTTCACCAAGGTTATCTTGAGCTGCCAGTGTGATCTTATAGTCACCAGGAGGCACGATATCACCAGATTCGTCTTTGCCGTCCCATGACAGTGTATTCTCGCCCGTTACAGACCCTCCCAAATCATAATCAACATCAACTTGATCGCCGTTCTTCAGTATTTTGACTAGCTGACCGCTTATGTCATCATATACTGCCGCATTAAGATAAGCGACCGTAGTATTCGGCCTAACGCCGGGCTCGCTCAACCGGTAGATGATGTTACACTGCGCCCCGCCTCCGGGAGTGATTGAGGTTGGACTACTGACAATAGTAGAGTTCAAAACTATACCGCAAGCGGGATCGGTCGTAATTGTTATTGGGAACTGGCCATCGTGGATATAGTTGCCGCTGGCATCTTTGCCGTCCCAAGTGACAGTATTCTCCCCTGCCGCGGTGCCACCAGGAATTGTCCTGTCTGCTACGTTAACAGAACAGATGTTGACTGCCGAACTCAACGTATAGTGAATTATCGAGGTGCCCTGATTGTAGGAACCTGGATAGCAGGTGTCTTCAGTATACACATCATAAACCGACACCGCCACAAAGAAATGAGGCCATACATCCTGACCATTGTTGCTCCATTTAGTCTGAACAATAGTCTGCCCCTGATACTGCACCCCGACCTCATAGCGACAGGCCGGATCTGCCGGCGGCTGCCAAGAGACGCTGCCTATCCATTTATAGGGATTGGTGGAAGAATTCCAAGCTGGGTTTTGTGTATCCGAACCAGGCGACAGTGATGTGACAAGATCGTATTTCGCCCCGTCAGACCCCTCAACCTGGCCACTTGTATCATTCCTACGCAGAATCAGAATTGCTTGCACATTGCTTACACCATCTGTCCGGCGCCATTTGATATTAACAGTGTCTCCATAAACTGGCTCGACAGAGAGCGGATCGACATCTGTTATCTCAAATGTGGAGCTGGAGCTACCAAGCGCATACGGTATGCTTACTAGCCTAGAGATAAAGCGGTTCCTTGTCGTAATCTCTGACCGAGATGTGCTTGTCTCAATAACGGCTGGAGCTTTCGTGTTGATGGCAGGTGTCTCAAACCATCCAAGGCGGTTCGTTGCGACAGTAGTATCTGTCTTCTGATTATTTGGTGCGCCTGGCGTATAAACATTAACCAGGCGTCCTGCGGCAGGTTTGCCATCCTCATCAAACAATAGCCCCTGTACGCCACCGCGGAAACGCTTAGTCATCCCTGTCACAACAGTACCTATCGTTCCGATGTGGATGTCGATAGTATCGGGAGTGATCTCAAATGGAACCTTGATCGTGTGATCGGCACGTTCTGAGTAGTTTCCGCCGACTAGATATGTTGTGTAGCAGTTCGCTTGGATGAATGGGCTGGCACTACTCAAATTTGTTATAACATTAGCTACCCCATTGGTGGCATAGTGAGTGGGGTTGGTGTAGTCATCAACTGGATATGCAAGGACATGCATTCCTGTAGCGCCTTCTTCCGGAAGCAACTTCCAGGGATGGTTCGAAGTTCCTGCTGGGATTTCCAGCACGACCGCGCCATCAACGACTAAGTGAGCCTTTCTGATTATCGGATCACCATCACTACCAATCCAAGACCAGTCATCATTCAGCAATGTATCATTCCATGCTGGTTGATGAGGTAATACATAGAGCTTAGCAAAGCCACCTTCTGCTGATGTTTTTCTATAAAGCTGTATGTTGTCGAATCTGTATTCGGTATCAGGGGTCTTGCATTCTAATTTAGTACTTACCACACGTCCAACACCCCAACCAGCAGGGTATTCCCAATATGTGCTGCCATACTGCTGATCACTAAGCGGCCATTCTATAGGTATAATAGACTGCATAGGGCGGGGGTACGTTACATATTGCTTATCAATTTTAATTCCGTAAGCCTGTTCGCTCTCCCAAAGCCAGACTATGAACTTGATGTTCTTTGCATAGAATGTGTCCGTATCAGTGTTAGTGCAGGTCCAGTAAGTTGCTAAAGAATCACCAGTGTCTGCATTTACGATTTCAACATAGTATGGAACATCAATTTGATCTATATGGAATTTAACCGATTTTGCGCCAGCAGGCAATGAGTAATAGCCTACCCATGCATTACCGCCAGAGACTCCAAGAGTGGGATGTGGACTCTCAATTATGTTCTCTATCGTCTTGATTTCAGCATAAGAATCTTCACGTCCATAGTGGTCTTGTGCAAATACTGTTGATTTGTCAGGATGGCATAAATCGATCATTGTTGTTTGGGCACCAGTGGTTGCTGCCTTAAGATTCCAAGAATGACCTCCAAGATGGAGAACAGCCTCTGCCCCAGCCCTGTTTGAGGCCCAGTGAACCTTAGCAAATCTCGTTCCAGTCAACCGTATATTCTCATCAATTAAGTCTTCGATTTCAGTAGTGTAGCCTGCATTCAGCGGCGTAGTGATTACCAAGGAATTGTCCTGCTTTGATACTTTGGAATCAGGATCTGTCCAACCGGAAAGTTCAAAGAAGTCCAGAGGTGGAACTGGGATATCACCTGGAGCAGAGAGGTTGATTTGGAGTGCATCTTCCGTACGCCAATTGCCCCTTACTAACACTTGATTGTCATACCAACCTGGCTGCTGATCAGCATGTGAAGGTTCACCAGGAATATCTACTGCTGTAAGTGTCCCATGGGAAATTGATTCCTGTGTTACATTGCTAGGCAGGTCGATGTAATCCTGGGCTCCGCCGGGTACCATACTATTTTGGTTAGTCATGAAGTTAACATTCCAACGTCCACCATAATGAATGATAGGACCAGATGATAAATCTATATATTCATTAGGCCACGTGTAGGTATGATTACTGTGACTAACACTTTCAGTAGGAGCAAGACCCGTAACTGGAGAGGGTGTATCAATAGGATGTCGCTCAGATCCTAATACCTTAATATCGTTCCGGGCTGATCCATCAATATTCTTAATGTCATTCTCATAGCATACATCATAAGCGCCACAATAATCCTTAAAATGAAGACCACACAAATCGATATAACCATAGTAGTCACACAACGACTGATCATGCCCTATACTATCAGGAGAACCATTTCCATATCCGCCGCTCAACGAAAAACTTCCATTTCCTACAGTCGCACTTCCATTTACCGTAATCACTGTATTCAGTGGAGCATATACGCAGCCTCCTTGATAGTTGCTGTTGGAATAGCCGAATGATCTGACCTCTTCCGCAACATTATTATCTGGAGAAGCTGCGCTCTTTCGAGAGTATGTTCCTGTTACCCAAGTTGTGCCAGATGTATTGTATGCGCCGTCCCAAGTTCCTGCCACACTACAACTAGGAAACTGATAACTACCACCACTCTGGATAGGTTCACCGATTACCGGTGACGTAGCCCATGCATTGAACTCGATAATGTTGTTATCATCGACAGTTGAAGGGCCTACATAGCTAAAGCTCTGATCACCTAGTGTGACAGTGATAGTTGGAGATATCAGAACATCCTTCACTTCCACGGTGGTATTACCCATAACATCTCTTGCACCGTTTCTCTGACTGCCACCAGTTGAGAGATTTGCCCATCTCTCTGCTTGGCCAGAAACAGAAACAGTAAACGTCGCGCTGCTTCCAGAAGTTACTAACTGCTCTGTTCTACCACCACTAAGCATCGCTGTTAGGCACCATGACACAGCCCCCGGAGTGATTTTTAGCGGATAATAGGGAAATCCTCCGTATTCATATATCTCTGGGCAACAGGTAGATACGCCGAAACTAACGTTGCCAGGAAGTGTTATTGATCCTTCGCCAGCACTGCATCCGGGAGGCATATAACAGGCATCTTCACCTTCTCCTACTTCAATAATCCCGTTCTTCTGCGAAGATAGGTTCATCGTTACCATATAATCTTTTTGCCCTAGGCTGGCAACATACTTCCATTCAGCATATGTTGGCTGCTGTGACAATACTACAATTCCAATTGCAAGCATCCACTTAGTAATAGACCATTGCTTCATTGATTTGCTCCTGACATCGATCTCAGCCATTAAAATCTGAGAAATACTATCTGTGTGAATATGCTTAACGCTAGCTTTACTGCTGGCAATACAGCACGCTGGTCGGCAAAGGCGGCTCAACAAAATTGACAGTAAACTGGACTGTATCGCTCCAAGGTCCCCACCCACCTGCACCGTAGACTCTAGCCTTAAGTGAGTATGTTGATCCGTTGTTAAGGAGTTTCGTAACCTGCACTGCACTAGAACTACCGACTACATCACCAGAGTCCCAGAAGTCGTTTGCATCAGCTATATTCTCGATATAGACTTGATATTGGGTGAATTGTCCGCTGGCAGACCATGTAACAACTGGCGCTATGTCATCCGTTGTGCCGATCGGACTGAGAATCGTTATTATTGGTAGCGCATCGCCAATTCCGTTGTAGGCAACCGTGGCGATAGGGTCTGTCGATGCCGTATTATTATTACTATTAGCATCAGTGGCTGCACCAGCATTCACAATAAGAGTGACAGTCCCGTTGCTAGTCATCCCACTCACAGCTACTGTATATGTCTTGTGGTCACCAGAGTCTGTTATACTCGCACTGCTAGCTCCGGCGGTTCCGCCTATGGTGACGTCACCGTTATCGTCAAAATCAAACACGGGTTCACTAAACTCGACGGTAAACCTGATTGGCGAGGTGTTTGAGGGGTTAGCCTGGCCATCCGCTGCAGAAACCGATACTGAGGGGCCAGTAGTGTCCACCTCGGGAATGATCAGGGCTAGGTTGTTGATGTTGGTGTAGAAATCGTAGCCACTCCTTGCATTTAGGCTATACTCTTGTGCCATGCTTAGATAACTAACAGTGTAGTTGATGCCTGTGCTAGGGTTGCAGCCATACATCATAATATCGCACCAACCACTACTAGCGGCCGTGCTCCATGCCTTCATTGACTCTCCATCTGTTAAGAAGAGTTCGCTACCAGAGCTTAGGTTAATGTTGTAATCGAATGGATTAGCCACTCTATGATAACCAATGGGACCAGCATGTGCCTCGGGATACCCTGGTAATGAAATAGCAGCGGCTGTTCTATAGCCAACCGTCTTTAGCAAGTTAATTTTGTATCCTGAATACTGGATTGAACAAGCCGAAGGAGAGCTGACCCTGTATCCTTCTCCTAAAAGAATATTGCCAAAAACAGTGCTATCATTAGGCCACGAGATCTCGGTTTGAGTAATGGGTTCAAGTCTGACAAGAGACATATTCGGCACGTTAAAAATAGCCCCAGGGCTGGGATCAGCAGGCAAGGCAGGAATACCAATGAAATTGTAATCTGACTGAAGCAGTTGCAATGTTACCGTCTCTGCTTGTAGTGTCTGAATATCACTGCTGCTTCTCACCCGAATCACGCTGATAAGGTCAGAGCCGGACTCCTCGCAGGAGCTGATTCCCATTACTGCAACATAACTATTCAGCGCAGGAATATTCTCGGGAGCCGTTATGACTTTCACTGATATGCTGCTTGTGCCGTCGAAACTAGTCGAGCCATCACTAATAGTAAAACTCGATGTGTCAACAGCAGTCACCTTACCCCAGCTCTTGACTAACAATCCAATGTTATTCCAACCATACGCTCCCGTGATGCCTCGCTGGCCCTTGCCTGTGGTGGCATCATACTTCCAGTTACCACCGCCTACGGTGCGGTTTATCATCGCATAGACGCACAGAGGCTGCCTGATAGAGTTCGCAATATTCACTGATGCGCCAGTTATGCACCTCTCGCTGCCAGTGGTGCCCATAGTGCCACTAACATCAACGCTCTGCCCCACCCCGACTCCAAGCTGGCCTGAATAGTAGACGCGGATTCCCCTTACACCGAAGTTGCTATCGGCGGTGACATCTTGCACATATAGACAATCTGGGAAGACAGCAGTAACTCGCTTGCCATACAGCCTTACAAGGGTTCCATCGGCACAGGTGGCAGCGGCACTTATTGTATCGAATGTATAATCGTAATTAACTGTGGCGACAGGGTTTGGAGATGCGGTGTTGCCATTACCTACTTCATCAGCAGCTGCATCAGCAGGAATAGATAGAGTAACATAGCCATCAGTAGTCATCCCGCTTACAGAAACAGTATAGACAGCGGGATCACTGGTTGGTGATATATTTGCGCTGAGAACTCCAGCGGTTCCATCTACAATAACGTCATTAGCTGTATCATTAAAGCCTGTCACAGGCTCGCTGAATGTGACTGTAAATACAATGGGTCCAACGTTAGTTTGACTCGTTGCCGATGTCACTAATACGGACGGATGTGTGAAGTCAGAAAACTCATACGCGCCAATATCAAAGTTGCCGTTTATAGGACGACTGTTGCCATCGAGATCAGTGCTCGGAGCGTCCTGAGAAGTGCCTGTGTCTATACAGGGTGAGTCTGCTCGCAGATGGTAATTGCGCAGGTTATGGTCGATATTTTCCCGGTCTATAAACAACGGATCGTCGGATCTGTCACCTGTACCAGCGCTGATGTTGTAATAGTTATCTGTTCCGCCACTGCCATTGCCAGAAACACAGTTGTGGCTCAATGTTGGTGGTGTATTACCACCGTAGTAGTTATAGTTAATGCCGTATGAACTATTAAAGGCGATTATATTGTTTGTTACAGTGATATTCGAGTTGCCAAAAACGTCTATGCGCAACCCAACACTGTTGGCGATAAGCGTATTGTTAACGATATCAGATGCGCAACCATATGACGTAGTCCACACACCAACAGAACCACAATCCATAACAAGATTGTTCACAACCACACTGTTACCACTGTAACAATAGATACCGTTACCATCGGTAGCTGTAACCGTATTATTAAGAATGCTAACATTGCATATATCTGAGTAGATTCCAGCGTCGTCAGCAATTATGTTGTTATTTGAAATAGTGCAGTCACCGAGGGAACAATACACCCCTATGCAGTCTCCTGCAATCGTGAACCCGTCGATAATGGCACTCGTATCGGACACGAATATAGTCCGATATGCACTACCACCGTCAATGGTAGTCACATTGACCTTGGGAGACCTCTGATCCTCGGTACCAGTAAACCCACCGTAGAGTGCAACTCCATTAGGCATTGTTATGCTCTCGTTGTAGGTCCCTGTTTTCACCCACACTTGGTCATCGAAAAATGCCGCGTCTAGCGCACCTTGCACAGTCTTCTTTGCAGTCTCCCAGGTAAAACCATCGCCGGAGTCGTCGGAAGCATTGCTGTCCACGTGGATTATCTTGGCTCCCGTTCGCAGGATAATCGTGTCGCTATATACTTGCGATACATTGCCGCCGTTATCTTTGTATTTGACATAGACAGTCTTAGTACCATCCCCAGCACTAAGTGTCCATTCCCTTGTATTTGTGTATCTCTCCCAGGGACTCCAATTAGTGCCATCATTACTTAACTGCATCTGATAAAGGCCAGTGTATTCAACTGACCTCGACATCGCATCGATAATCACGAAAGAATCTGTTGCCGAGAGGCCGAGAGTAACGTCCAGATCGGAGGTATAAGAAGCACCGCCATCGATTGATATGCTGCCTGTGGGTGCCCTCTGGTCGCTGGATATGCTACCGCCGCCTTCATATGCAAATAGCGTGCAACCGTCAATATCAAGCGAGCCGGTATAAATGATGTTGCTGTATTCTATCTTGATCTGGTAGGTCACTCCTGCCGACCATTCGTAGACTGGCTGGTTGTTAACTATTGAAGATGGAAGCCTGATCAGAGACGGTGCAGAACCAAGATCAAGGCTTGGCAGAGCCTGGCCTTGATCTATCTTATTCAGAACAAGCTGTTCTGTTCCGCCAGAAGGAGTAACCCACACATTACATCCATCATCTGAGAATATAGCCATCAAAGAACCGTTAGGAGACGATGGCGTAAAGTACCCATTAAAAGTCTGATGTTCTGGTGGATTTGTTGTAACAGGCACATTAGAGTAGCGTGGCTTATTAGCTGTAGCCGTCTGAAAATATGCTTCTGCTTGCACATCTGCATAGTTGGCGTCATCCATATCCATAAACACAGGATCTAGCTCATAGCTTCCATATGCTGAGGAAGGCATTAGCAAGCTCGTAACAATGGCAAGCATAACCACCATAATATTGATGCTGCTGCGTGTTTTAGTATGGTTCCATGCTCTTATCATCGCTTGCCACTCTCCTCCAGCTTCTTTTCCAACTCCGTAATATACTCTTTGGCGCCGGCCACGTCACCGCTGTCGTCAATCTCGCTCAGGTAGCCGATAGCCTCATCTAACTTGCCCAACTGTTCCAATACATGAGCCAGCCTTATGCGAACGGAATCAGCTATGTTACCGGTTGACTCATCATCGAGCATCGACTTCAGCACACTCACTGCCTGCTCGTATTGCCCTGCCTTTGCATAAATTGAGGCCACTCTATCAAGCACATTGGTCTTGCTTAGGTATTTGTATTGATCCTTGTCGGCAGCATCGAGATTGGGCAAGATGAACTTCTCGCAAATCCCAATAGCTTGTTCGTTGTTGCCCAACTGCTGGGATGCGCACATTGCGGCGCCAAGCATTACACCCAACCCAGTATGCCTGTGCTCCGGGTTTGGACTGTCCAGCATGCGACTGGCTTTGCCCATGTTTATTGACATCCGCTCATCGAGCTGCTCCGGCTGAGCGGCGAGCTCTCTATACTCTTTTGCACATGTCCATTGGGTAAACGGAGGATCGATTGGCTGAATTGGAAGAGGGTTCGGCACTGGAACATTCGGCTGTTCAACCACCGGAGCGGGCTCTACCGGCTCAGGAGTAACTACCGGAGCAGTTGTACCAGGAGTATTCTTTCTGTGGCTGCCTGGTTTTGTTGTTGACTTTGTGCCGGTGTTACCAGTGTTACCGATCGTGCCAGAGAATGATAACCCACCCATCTGGGGTACTGTGGGAGCATAATTGGAAGCAGTATGAGAATTGGGCTGTCTCCGGGGAGCCAGCTTAGGCTTGCCTTGTGCTATAGAAGCACCGTCGTCCTTTGGACTGGCCACGGCTTCCTCGTCTGTAGCAGCGGGAACCTTGGCAGTTATGGCATTCTCTGCTGGTGCAGTGGACTTGGGAGCCAGATCGGCAACTATTGCCTCAAGCCTCAGCACATCCGAGTAGCTCGGAGTGAAATCTTTATTCCCGCAGGCCATATCCCACGCCAGCTTCCGAGCCTGGTCAAAGTCCGACTTATCGGCAATACTCTGCAACTGCGCGTCCAGATCTTTTCGCCCGTTGGCTTTATGATCCTTATCTACAGATCTCAGCCAAGCCACCTCCTGGGCAGCTTTCCATCCGGGCCTGGTAAGGGGATAGTCCTTCATCATCGACAGGTAAGCACTTATTGCTTCAGTGCGGCTGCCTATAGCCTGCTTGCATTGAGCGATCTTCAATGCAGCCTGCGCTGCCCTATCGCTGCCGGGGTGCGCCTGGATCACTTTGCGCTGCTCTGATATAGTTCTAAGATAAGCATTACGCCGCTGAGTGAGGTCTGATATGAGTTGATTGACCGTCCGAAGCTCCTGGCTGGGACGCTTGCTCTTCTTGAGGCTCGCCCTGATACCCTCGGCTTTACGAATCGCGGCGTTGTAGCCCTGGGAAGCACGTGTTGCTGTGATGAGCAGCGAATATGCTTTGCTTCGTTCCGCTGACGAAGCGGACTTCGACAGCACAC
>JAJFTD010000133.1 GCA_021373255.1 bacterium | reverse complement strand
ATAGCCGCAAAAGGAGGCTAAGTGACATGGAAACTTATGCGAATCGGGAGCCCGGTGGTGATGTGGGTTCTCTGTGGTGGACATTAGAGACGCGCGGTATTATAGCGCTGCTCTTTGGGATAATAGCGATCGCCCTTCCAGGGATGACTTTGTTGGCTTTGTTGATCCTCTTCGGAGTATATGCGATTGTAGACGGATTGATATCGTTGGTAGCTGCATTTACTACCAGGCGTTGGTGGCCTTACTTGCTGATTGGTTTTGTTGGGCTGGCGGCAGGGATTGTAGCATTTGCATATCCTGGTCGCACCCTGCTGACACTGCTTTATATTATCGCAGTGTGGGCAGTAGTGGTTGGGTTAGCTCAGATTGCTCATGCATTCGCGGGACAAATAGTCGCAGGAAGCAGGTTCATGTGGGGCGTATCGGGGGTGCTGTCCGTGTTGTTTGGAATAGTGTTGATAGCATCACCGATCAGCGGCCTGCTCTCGGTTGTATGGCTTATCGGGTTCTTTGCGCTAGTATATGGATTCTCGCTGATCGCTCTGGGATTTGAGTTACGCAGCCGTTATCAGGGACTGCGCGGAGTTGTGCAGCACTGACAATGTTGACTGAACCCACGATGGTTCTCGCAGTTCAAGGAGCCATCGTGGGTATTTATTAAAATGCCAAAGACCTACTCATTGATAGAAAACTCAAACGTGCAAGGCTGCTTTCCTTCACTGGAAAGAGCTGATGAACGCACTTTGCAAGTAAGTTTTTTGTCTAATGCAATCTGCAAGTGGTGTTTTGCGTGACCGCCACAGCAATAGCAATAGGTGACAGAAACTGGCTCGCTGGCTTTCGGCAGGCATACACAGCGATACTTTTCCAGCCCTTCAGGGAAGAAACTCACTACGATTTTGCCGTTGTCTTCCATAGTCACGCTGTTGCCAAATACGAACTTTGCTTCATTAGCAGCTTTGATTCTGTCTTCCAGAGTTGCATTGGTTTTAGCTATTTGCTTGCTAATCTCTAAACGCTTTCCACCAAGGCAGCATGCACATGACTCCCGAACAGCGCGTCGGGTAGACTCGTCAAGGAGGGTATCCATGCGATCCATAGCACCCTTCAGCCACTGTGCCTTTTTTTGAGGAGTTGCATTCTTGCGAATTGTCTCTCCTCCGGCCATGATCTGCTCTATGATGCTCTCATCGATTTCGAACTGCTCGAGCTTCTTTGCTAGTTGGCCGATACGGCCATATTCGTAATCTTGCATCAGATCGAATCCATCCTAATCCGGCATTGCGACCCTTACACGGGCAGGGCGAATAACTTTGCCGTTGAGGGTGTAGCCCTTTTCTAATTCGTCTATTATAGTGTTTTCCGGGTATTCGTCCGTCGATACACGCATCAGAGCTTCGTGGACCTCGGGGTTGAACTCCTGGCCCACGGCTTCTATCGGTTCCACGCCTTCTTTGGTCAGCATGTCCCTAAGCTGTCGAAGGGTAAGCTCTACGCCTTCCACAAGCGCTTCGTAGTTATGCTTATCCTCGGCGGCCCGTATAGAGCGCTCGAAATTATCCAGTATGGGAAGAAGATTAGATATCAAACTTTCGCGGGCGTAGTCACAGGCGCGGGCGGTTTCGTCACGCTGGCGCTTTCGGAAATTATCGAAATCTGCGAGAGTTCGCAGGTATCGGTTGTGGGTTTCTTCTAGACCAGCCTGCAGCTTGTTCAACTCAGCCTGCAGCGCCTCCATATCGGCATTTACCGTCTCCTGCTCGGCTTCAGGGGTTTCCTCCGCAGCCTGCTCCTGGTCAATTGGGACTTTGCGCGCTTCTTCGTCTTTGCTGTGCTTCATATTTATCTTAATCTCCGTTAACATGCGCGGGAGCCGCGAGCTCCTCGCGCTTTCTTATAATTGTATTAATGCGCATTATGGCCTCAGCGACTTCCGAGGCTGCACGCAGCGCATAAAGCTTAACACCAGCGGGGTCCACAATCCCGCAGGCGATCATATCCACAATCTCACCGCTGTCGCAGTCCACAGCAAGAGCAGGATTTGTGTTGCTTGCCTGTGCCGCGACTACGTCCTCCACCTTTTCCAACGGGTTGAACCCTGCGTTGGCGACTATCTGGCTCAGCGGCTTCTTAAGAGCGGCGGCTACACAGTCCATTCCATAAGTCGCCATCCCCTTGGCTGTCTTGCGCAGTGACTGCACATGCCTCGCCGCGCTGACTTCTATCGACCCACCGCCGGGGACAACGCCGGTCCTAACCGCCGACTGCACTGCCCCTGCTGCGTCGCGGGCTATGCGTTCACGCTCGTCCTTGACTTCGCGCGTAGAGGCCCCTACAAGCACCGTAGCTACACTTTTGCCACTGCCGCCGATCACACGGATATGGTCGAGTCGCTCATCCTCGTATACCCGGTCGCACGCGCCCAGAAACGCAGTCAACTCCTCAGGGCTCTTTCGCAGGCCGGAGCGCTTAATGGTCCGTGCTCCCGTGAGCTCCACCAACCATGCGATATCCCGTGAGGAAATCCTGCGCACAGCCATAATCCCGGCATCGGTCAATATTTCTTCTGCTATGGGGTCAATTCCTTTGGCTGTAGCAACGAACGTCACGCCGATCTCAACTAGCTTTTCCACTCCACGCCGAAATTCATCCTGCGCCGCCAGGTAGCGCGCGAAGCCGGACTCCGTGGACAGGGCATCGTCCTCAATGTGCGGCGGCTCCAGGGCATCGTCTACGATGAATACCCGAGCGTTTTCCACACTTCCCGGCATCAGCCTGCTGGCCCGCTGCTTGTCCAGAATCAATCCACTGAACACCTCGCTAGCCGCGCCTTCGCGAGCGACTATCGTATCCGCCAGTGAGAACCCAGGGCTCTTGAGCGTGTCCTTGCCGGTAAGTCGCGCGGCCTCGACTACCAGGTCAGCGATATCTTCATTCCCACGCGCCGCTACAAGAGCCACGTTTCGCAGTGGATTATCGTCCTTCGCATTCGCCTCGATAAACTCCAGCGCCGCCCGCACACCTGTCCGCATTCCCTCGATAACTTTGGTTACGGGGACCCCGCGCGACACATGCGCCACACCTTCGGAGATCAACGCGCTTGCAAGGATAGCAGTGGTGGTGGTGCCGTCGCCGATCTCGTTTTCCTGCGCGCGCGCTGCCTTTATCAGCATCCGTGCGGCAGGGTGGACAGTGTCGATTTTATCAAGGATAGTAGCCCCGTCGTTGGTTACAGTAACGTCACCAAATTTATCCACGAGCATGCAGTCCAGCCCCTTTGGCCCCAGCGTTCCCTCAACAGCCGACGCCAGCGCGCTAACCGCCGCCGCATTGCTCGTGAGCGCCGAAGAACGCTCATCAACATCAGTTGTCCTGCTCACCTGCTTCACATCGCTGCTCATTTGCCATCTCCGCCACGTATGCTTGCCCGGATGATATTATGTCACGCATTGGGTGCTGAAGTAAAGACCACGGGTCATACGAGGGCTAACGCATCTTAGCGAATGAGCAGTGCCCCTGCGACTGAAGTCACTGCAACAAAGGCGCAAAGTCCACCTGCGTGGACTGAGAAAGCAGTCAGCGCAGGCTGACTTCGTGCTGTTGTTGCCGCGAATTTATTCGCAGAGGCTAGATGCAACTTTGCTTGGCTGCCAAGATGCGTTCGCCTTGGACCACGGGTGTCTTGGATGCCACGCTGCAAGACACATTTATACAGTGTTTCCTGCCAAAAACATGGCATAATTACCAGGTATCACACGTAAAGTATCAACGACTGTCAACTCTACTCTTTGAAGAGGGCATAACCATGTCAATCAGCATTCAAGGCAATACGTCATCTACCTATCTGGCGATGAAGGCCAATTCTGTGCAGAGCCAAGTGAGTCTCAGCGGTGATCCTGAGAGCGTAGAGGCCGCACTGTCGGCTAAGCAGAGTTCCGGTGGCGGGAACATCAACGGCAAGCTCAATTCGCTTGAGCATTCCTCAACCACGAACGCCAGGCCGATGTTTATCAGAAACACTCTGCGACAGCTCACAGGTGTGAAGGTCCGTGACATAGACATCGAGCAGATGAACCTGAGCAGGTCAAGCGTTTCGCTCGACTCCGCGCAGATCAGTGTCGAGCAGGATGCAGCATCTCAGACAGTATCAGCCGAGCAAATGCACGTAGAAGGGCAGAAGACGAGCCTTGCGGTGCAGGGTACTGTGCAGACTAAGTCCGGTGACGACTTGAGCTTTGATTTACAGCTCAGCTCGACGAAGTTATCCGCCGCCTATGCCGCGTATAGTTGCGAGACAAACACGACGGATCAGCTTGACGTTGCTGCCTGATTATCTTATCGTTCAAGCGTCCTTACGTTTTAGCAAACGTCAGCGGCAGGGAACCCCATATACTGTGGTCCCAACTCGATGTTGTGAGTATAGAGTTGCTGCTGCGATATAGTGTGAAGCGCTGGGAGCCGCCGGGGCCTGAGACGGATACGGTCACGTCACCGGATGCAGCCTGTTGCCACGTACCGGTCCAGACAATGGGCTGCGTTCTTGGCGTACCACCCTGCTCTATGGTGAATGTGGCGGTTCCATTCGGGTCCAAGCGTAGGGTAAACGTTTGAAGTACGCCTTGGCTAGATCTGATAGCGGTGTAAGTCCCCGGTATTGAGCCTTGTTTGGTCAACTGCAGAGGAAAGCCTCTGCTAAGCCTGAAGCTGGTTTCAAGGGCTGTAAGCTGGTCGCCATCGCGGCTGAAGTTGATGATCCCCGACCCTGCGGCACCGGCTATGTTGAGCCGGATGTTGTTAGGGGTGATCACCTGCCAGGTGCCGGTTGAAACGGACGGCCAAGCCCCCTGCACAGGTGCTATCGCCACTGATGCCTTGCCATTGGGCTCAAGGATAATTGTGACTACCTGACCTCTTCCCCGCCCCAACTCCCTGCCGACATATGTGCCGGCTATCTCTGATTGAAGAGTCGATTGCGCCAGGATGATCTGTGGAAGCGCGACCAAGACCAGCATGGCCAACGCGAAGATGACAAGCGTGGTGTTTCTCATCGATATATCCTCCGGTGTAATGCGTACATTACCACATAGTACGAATAACCGGTGTGGGAGATTGTAAAACCTTTAGCGGGGTTTTACTCGACGCTGAGGGCGGTGAGCATGTCACCGAGATTATAGGCCATAAACTCCACAGCACTGACTGCTCGCGGGTAGTCCATTCTCGTAGGTCCGAGCACACCTATTGTACCTGCAACCCGGCCGTTCACCCGGTATTTCGTGCCCACAAAGCTGCAGTCCTGCATCTCGTCAACGGGGTTTTCGGAACCGATCACCACCGTCACATCCGGCCCGAGGTAGGCCGATGAGAGCAGCCTGTATATGGCGCTGCGCTCCTCCAGTGCGGAGAGCACCGCTTCCAACCTGTAGGCGTCTTTGAACTCCGGCTGTTGGACTATATAGCTGGTTCCCTCCATATGGATGTCGACCTCATCGGTGGGTTCCAACTCACGCTTGATAAACTCCAATACCTTCAACAGCAGGTCTTTCATATCAGCGGCGTCTTCGCACATCGTGTCCGACGAGGCTGAGTTGAGCGACTGCAGTGTGCGCCCGCTCAGCTTTCTGAGCAGGAAATTAGTAGCCAGCACTGCATCCAGGCGAGCCGAGCCAGCATCGAATTCCAGCAGTTCATGAAGCACCCGGCCGTTGTCCAGCACCACCACAGCCAGCATCTTCCTGTGGCCAACGTTGGCTATGCTGATATGAGTGACAACAGCATCCTGCACGGCGGGCTGTGTGGCGACTGAGGTGTAGTGCACTAGATCTGAAAGTATTCGGCAGGTCTGCTCGATTATGATCTCAATCTCGCTCCTGCGCGGGTGCATTCGGTTTCTCGCCCTGGCGGCTTCCATTGCATTAAGCTGAACGTCTTCCATCAGCCGGTCCACATAGAATCTGTAGCCGAGGTCGGACGGAATTCTACCAGAGGAAGTGTGTGGCTGCTGGAGGTAACCAAGCTCGGCGAGTTCGGCCATTTCGTTACGTATGGTTGCGGATTTGACGCCAAACTCGTAGCGGGTCATAAGCGTATGCGACCCGACGGGCTCGACCGTGCGCACGTAGTCCGTGACGACCGCCTTTAGTATTATCTGCTTACGAACGTCAATAGGGGGCCCTGATATACTTCTCATTTCGGTGTCTGAAGGCCGCATCCGTTGACCAATAACGTGTCGGCTGCGGCTATATTATACCTACTTGGATAGTATCACCCATAGGGCCTGTATGTCAATATGCATGAAAAGCGAACGAGGTATGTGAAGTAAAGCTGCGAAGTTAAGCCATGCGATACGTGGGCATCTGGTCCCATGTCTGGCCTTCCAGCACCCGCCCAGCACGCTTTTTATTCACTCCGCCCCATTGCTTGAAGAAAAACGGTACTCCGGCGGCGAGGCAGTGGTCACGAATATCGAGCACCCAAGCCTCCTCCATTGGTCGCGCGCCAGGCCCTGATTCGCCACCGCAGATCACCCAGTCGATGCCGGTCAGGTCGAGTTTAGTTATCGGGCCAAGCAATGGCTCTATGGACAGGAACTTCACAGATGCTGCCGTACTCCGAAGATCATCAATTCGGTATACGTAGTCTTGAGCTTCAACAGTAACGCCCATCCAGATATTCGGCATCCACTCCAGAACTGAGTTCAACTCCCGTAAACGCTCAGAGCGTTTGGTCAGAATCTGGAAGCGGTGCCAGTGTGCTAGCCGCATGATATCAAACACACGTGAGATGAATTCAGTAGGTATGCCCTCATGGAAAAGATCACTCATAGAGTTCACAAAGATACTCTGAGGTTTACGCCATGTAAGAGGAGTCTCCAGCGCGTGCTCGTGAATAGTTAACGTAAAGCCATTGCGGTAATTAGCTTGTCCCATCGCCTGAAGCCGCTTAGCCATTTTTTCCGCGTAGCAGTTCTTGCAGCCAGCACTGATCTTCGTACAGCCGGTTACAGGATTCCAAGTTGATTCGGTCCATTCTATTGCGGTGTTGGTGCCCATTATTGCTCTCCAATTCGCATCTATATACGAGCAGTAGCATTTCGAGTGTTCCGGTAACCCATTTTTCGTTGTTGAGGTAAAGCCTTAGTTCGTGCCCAAGAAGGAATATCCCTGTTTGTCTGCAGAAGTCTTATGGGAAAATGTGGAGTATGCTATACCCAGGGGAGCGCTGAATGAAAGACTTGCTGAGATCGTTGTGCGACAAGGCTGGTGCGCAGGGCGCGCAGTTCGCTGATGTGAGAGCCTACGAGGCTGAGGGTACGGGTATCACCCGGCAGGATGGCCGCGCGGACAAGCTGGACCAAAGCGTTGTCAGCGGGTTGGGGATAAGAGTGCTTAAGGACCATGCGTGGGGATTCGCCTCTACATCGGGCATAGAACATGATACAGCGGGAGATGCCCTGGCCGCTGCCATTGCGATGGCTGAAGCATCTTCAACGCGCTCCGAAGAGGCCGTTGTAGCGCAAGTGCAGCCTATTGAAGACAAGGTAGTTGCACAGGTGGAAATTGACCCCAGGAACGTCGATGTTGAGCGAAAAATGGCGGCGCTTCAGGGGTATGAAGAAGCCGCAGCCGGGGTGGCGGGTGATCATCTCGCAAATTCTATTATAAACTACTACGACCGTGCTCAACGCGAGATCGTCTGCAATACATTCGGGACCTACGTGGAAACGGAGACTATCAGGACTCGTATGTATGCCCTGATCGTGACTCGTGATGGTGGGCTTTTGCAGCGTGGCACAAAGGTCGTGGGCAAGCCTCTGGGGTTCGAGCTTGTTGAATCAACCAGTGCGGAGGATTTTAGCCTGTATGCCGCAAGGCTGGCGGTATCCCTGCTCAGTGCGGCTCCCCCGCCTGCGGGCAAGTTTCCGGTGATCTTTCACCCATCGATAACCGGCCTGCTCACCCACGAGGCTATAGGCCATAATGCCGAAGGAGACAGCATCCTGAGCGGCACATCTATCATAGCAGGTAAGCTCGGGGAGAAGATCGGTTCTGACCTGGTGACGATTGTGGACGATTCTTCTATGCCCGGCGAGTGGGGCTCATACAGCTATGATTCCGAGGGCACTCCCAGCCAGCGACGGGTGCTGATAGAGCGAGGGGTGCTCAAGGGCTTTATGCACAGCCTCGAAACCGCCGCCAAACTCGGCGCTCAACCCAACGGCAGCGCCCGCGCGCAGGATTATTCCAACCGCCCCATTGTTCGCATGAGCAACACGTTCATAATGCCGGGTGAATCAACTCTTGATGAGCTTATCCAAGGCATCGACCTTGGCCTTTACCTAAAGGGTGGCCAGTTTGGCCACGTCTACAGCGAGCGCGGGCAGTTCACCTGCCACGCAGGCGAGGCATATATGATCCGCAGTGGTGAGATAGCCGAGCACCTGCGTGATGTCTCCGTAGCTGGAATGACTCTGGAAACCTTGATGAATATCGACGCCGTTTCCAATGACTTTGAGCTGAAAATGCCCGGCATGTGCGGAAAGAAAGGCCAGAGCATGTACGTAGACAACGGCGGCCCGCACGTGAGGGTGAAAGAGCTTGTCGTAGGCGGAAGAAACTGATCCAGTTATGAATTATGAATGGGGTAATGTATTCCATGACCAATTATGATGCACTACAAAGACTGTCACAAATTGCCTGTGACGCTGCTATCAGCGCGGGCGCGGAGTTTGCCGATGTCAGCGCGTATACGGGAAAAAGCCTGAGCGTGGAGGTCGAGTCCAGCGCGATCAAGTCTTCTGACGCTAAGCTGGGTGGCCATATATCAGTGAGGGCTATCTACAAGGGCGGTACGGGGTGGTCGTCCACGGACAAGCTCACCACCGACGGCGCCGCCGAGGCAGGACGCAACGCCGCGCGTCTATCCATGCTCGCTGAGCCGGACCCTGACTTCATCACGCTGCCGATGCCGGTCGGTAGCTACCCCCAAGTGGATGGTCTTGCGGACCCCGCCGTAGGTGAGTTAGGCGTTGGCGACATCATCAGGTATTCTGTCATGAACATCGACGGCGCGCGGAGTGTATACCCAAGCGCCATAATTAGCGGTAGATTCTCAGCAGGTTACGGTTCATCTGCGTTTGTAAATTCGCTTGGTGTAAGCCTCCGTGATGACAGCTCCTATGTGGGCGGTTACACTATGGTGGTGTTGAGG
>JAJFTD010000120.1 GCA_021373255.1 bacterium | reverse complement strand
GCTCACTGGCGCACGCAAGCAGCTCCGGCGTCACACCAACTACGGCGAGATAAAGCCCGGCAATCTCCGGCAGATCCACCTCCTGCGGCAGATACCCGACAGTCACCCCTGGCTCCATATTCACCGTGCCGCTATCCGCTGATTCCTCGCCGCAAATTATCTTGAGCAACGTAGTTTTGCCCGTGCCATTAGCGCCGATAAACGCTGCGCGCTCGTGCTCGTTTATAAAGAACGATACGTCCTCAAACAGCGTCCGGTCACCGTATGCCTTGCTTATGTTGGAAAGAGTAATAACAGCCATTTCACGCCAAAAAGGCCGTGAGCCACACGCCTCACGGCCGTTAATTATCCAACACAATTCTATCCCAGCCAGCGCCCGGTGTCAAACTCTTCATAGGGGATAGGGGATGGACGACAAAACAAGAGTTTGGGAATCGGCTGCCAATCCTCAACCCCTATCCCCCAACAGGCCCCGTCCAGCTTGCTATTAACCCACCAACGGAACTATACTGGAATCAGTATGAAAATGATCGACTCCCATATACATTTGCAAGACTTTGGGCCTGATGTTGATATCAGCGCAATTGTTGAGCAAGCCGATGCGCTTGGTGTGTCGTACCTTGTGTGTAATGGCACATCAGAGGCGGATTGGTCTGTGATCCTTGACCTTGCAGACCAGCATCGCCAGGTCGTGCCATGCCTGGGGCTGCATCCGTGGTTTGTGGTGGGACGCTCTGCTGAGTGGGAGTCGAAGTTGGAAGAAATGATCAGCACCACGAATTGTGGGGTAGGGGAGATCGGCCTGGACCGCAGTATTGCGGATTATGATGAGGACGCGCAGGAGTACGCATTCCGAGTGCAGTTGGATATAGCACGGCGTTATAGCCGCCCGGCTACTTTGCATTGTGTGAGAGCGTGGGGTCTGCTGCTGGATGTGCTTAAGAGCGAGCCTGCGCTGCCGGACAACCTGCTGATACACGCATATGGTGGATCGGTAGATCTGGTGAAGCCACTGGCGGCAATGGGGGTTTACTTCTCCTTTTCGGGAAAGGTGCTGGACAGAAAATACGAGAGGGCACGTGAAGCGATATGGGCGGTTCCGCCCGATCGTTTGTTGATCGAGAGTGATGCGCCTAACATGCTTCCTCCCGAGCGCTTCCGAACTCACAAGGTGACAACTCCCGATGGCAAGGATCTTAACCATCCCGCAAACCTGCCTCTTGTTGTCGCCGGAATTGCGGATTTGCTCGGTGAGTCCCGCCACGCTCTGATTGAGCGAACCTGGCGCAACGCACGGGTATTCTTCGGATCGGTGCTGGGTAGGTCGTGATATGAGCAGGGATGAACGGTTCAGAAGAGTTGAGTTGATGCTTGGAGACGAGGCATGCGAGCGGCTGCGAGAGTCTTTTGTGGTGATCGTTGGCTTGGGCGCTGTAGGTAGCTACGCAGTTGAGGGACTGGCTCGCGCGGGGGTCGGCAGAATACGCGTTGTCGACTTTGACGTGGTTGCCCCAAGCAATATCAACCGCCAACTCTACGCCCTTGAGTCCACAGTCGGCCAATTGAAGTGTGAGGTCGCCCGCAAGAGGATTTTAGACATTAACCCATCATGCAACGTCGAAGCCATAAATGGTTTTCTCGATCACACCACTGCTCCTGGGTTCATCGCCGATTCTCCAGATTTGGTCATCGACGCCATAGACTCTCTGAACCCAAAGGCACAGCTCATCGAGACTACTCGAGGCGCTGGTGTTCCGTTAATCGCCTGCCTGGGTGCGGCGTTGAGGTTTGATCCCACCCTGGTCCGCGTCGGTCCCATCACCGAGGTCCACCACTGTCCGCTGGGGCGCGCAGTACGTAAGCGCCTGCGAAGACGTGAGGTGCCTATGGATTTCCAGTGCGTCTTCTCCGAGGAGCCGTTACCGAATCCGCTCCCAATTGCAAGGGTGGACGACGGGCTTGCAGATAAGCCATTTCTCGACCGGGGCAGGGTGCGCAACACGCTGGGAAGCATGCCCACAATCACCGGCATATTCGGCCTCACCGCCGCCAACCTTGCTATAAAAATGCTGATCGGTAAATAAACCTTATCTATTCGTGCGGATTGGATACAGCCAACTTACCCATCCATGCCGCCGCGCAGATCGGCAGTTCGAGATCTTTGAATATTCCGCCATCCACTACGTATTCTGCGGCTGCTAAGGCGTCTTTGGCAACAAATGGATAGGTCTTGTTCTCCACCTTGTCCATCTCGTATGTGCAGATCACGTGGCAGGTGTTGTCGTTCAGATCGAATGTGGAGACTTCAACACCGTCCACCCGCACTGTGCCGATATAGCCCACCTCATCCGTGACCACTCCGGCTATGCGAGGCGTGTTATACTCATCCTTCTCATAGCCCATCTCTGTGAGCACCTGCTGCAGAGCCACATCGGGAGCCACACCCTGTTCCAGCTTCTCAAAAATCGGGTCGGTGTGTGATCCGTTCGACACCACCACTCCGTTCTTGGACACCCTGATGCAGTTATAGGCTATGTATGGGTTCTTCTTCATATCCTCGGGGTCCAGCGGCTGAATAGCGACTCCTGCCTCTGTAATCCTTGCTACCCTGTTCGGAAACGATCTCGAAGAAACCCGATATGCCACAAACGGCCGATCAGTCTTTCCAACCGCAACTATTCGTCCAACGTACACTTGTTATGTATCCTCCTGGCGCATGTAACAACCGAGCCAAGTTTAGCATCCGAGCAGAAGAGTGTCAAATGTGCAGGCTTTCAGGTAATGAATAAAAACCCGCATTATTCACTCTCGCCGAATAATGCGGGTTCAATTAAATGAACAACGTTTCTAGTTCGGTAGAGGACAATCCGTGCGGAATGGTGCTGCGGGGAATCCATCTACGCTTGCGAGGTTGACCGCCGGAGCGTCCCACCATCCGTATCGCACCGCGACAGGCTTTGCTACACTGGCACTCCATACAGCGACAGTGTTTCCACGAATCTCGGCGCTGGCATTATGCCATACTTTGTCGGACCCTGCAATGATCCATCCGGTCAAGGTGGTTCCGCTGCTGATGGTAAGGCCGTTGCCGACGTTATCGAAAGTGATGATCGCTGTTCTACCGTTAATGGCCATGGAGCGATATGTCGGGCCGGGTGTAAGGTGCTTGCGCGACTCTTTGTTGGAGTAATTCTGATGATAAACATCCTCCATCGCAGCAATTGCCAGCCTTACGCCGACGGGTTCCTTGTTTGTGGGATGGATATTGGCTGGATCGGAAACATCTATGGTTAACGCCAATGATGTGTTGGCTATGGTCTGTGAGGCTTTAAGCTCAGCCTCGCGTACCTCTGCCCAGCCACTGTCGCCAGTAACCGATCCGTAAGGAGCAATCTGGACGAGTAGAAATGGGAATGCTCCCTGCCCCCAGTCAGTCCGCCAGCACTTAGTAAACGCCACTAATGCTTTGTAATACTGGTTTGCGTCACTGTGGGTTTCTCCTTGGTACCAGGCAGCACCTTTAATTCCATAAGGCTGGAGCGGCCTGATCATAGCATTGTAAAATTCAGCGTAGTTAAACGAGGAACCTTCGCCATTATAATTCATTCCAAGGCCCTCAGTATATCTCCTATCTGTCCATTGCTCGATGTAGGTCGCGCCTCGAGCAGACCATAGTATTCCGACAGGTACATTCAGCAACTGCCGGAGCTTGTGACCAAAGTAATATCCGATAGCCGAGAAGTTAGCTCTTGTAGACTGAGTGTCCACTGTCCAAGCTGTACCGCTGTTGACTTCGCTTAGGGGAGTTGAGGATGAAGTCCTTGTAATACCGGTTACCATACGAAGATGCGGATCATTCGCCCATGTTGACGCCTGTGACCAACTATCGGTCATGTTTACTCTAACGTCGTCCATATTCGACTGTCCACTCGCAACCCACACCTCGCCGATGTCGATATTCGTAAGAGTAACTGTGTTCGATAGCCCGGCAATCGTCATCGTGTAAGGTCCACCGGCATTCATTGCCGGCAGGTTCACACGCCACTTGCCCGACGCTGTAACAGCAGACGCGCTTTTGCCGTTAATTGTAACGGTTATGGTTTCGCCATTGCTTGCAGTGCCCCAGACAGGTATAGGCATCTTCTGCTGCAACACGGCGTTGCTTGTAAATATATTATTGACATGGACCGTGCATAATGCAGCGCCGGAGCTAATATATAGCAACACTGCAGCAAGCGACATAAAACCGATATAATTCTTCCTCATGCTTTTGCCTCCAATTTTCTGATAATCCCCGACGCATGCGCCTACTTGCGCTTTAAGCCAGCATCGATTTCATAGGTTGAGATGACATCTACCCTGAGAAGGCCGTTTATCTGCCGAATCTCTTCCTCAACAGCCGGAGGTATGTTAACTGCTGTCTTCATTCCCTCCATTTCGAAGTCATCGGAGATGTTTGGCTTGGACTTCACCAGTTGCAACATTTGCGAGTCCATCTCCTTGAGCTGTCTGAGCTTTTTAGCCATTCCATCGATATTCTTGTTAGCATGGTCATTGAACGCATCAGTCATCAGTCTGCGAGACTCAATGAAATCAGCGTAGAACTTAGTCTGCATAAGCAAATCCGAATAAGAAGCCTTCCCCTCGCTCAGGACATCCGGCTCTGCCTGGGCTAAAAGCTGATATGTCTCAGCCAATTTTTTTGCTTCCTCAGCCACTACTGGCAGTCGTTCTTTGATCTGAGCCGGATCAAGGCCTTGTATCCGCTGTAGGCCAAACATGTTAGATATCCGTGCGCAGTCGATGTATATAGCGACACCGCCGAAGTCCAGCATCCACTCCTCCATGGCATCCTGTGTCAATTCGAGCGCCTTGAATGCAGGCTCAGACACCTTAGGCCCATAATAAGTGGTCAAGTAATTGCGGATCAGCGAGCTGACATCTGTCTTCCCCGGGCTCCAGTTCAAACGCGCGATTGTTATATAGTTGGTGTCGGTGATCCACTGATGATCCTTCTCGCCGGATACCGTGGCAAATCCCTGGAGGTTCGGAACCTCGTTAGCAGCAAGGAAGTATTTGTTCACTCCCTGGGCGAGTGACCTATACTGGACACCACCAACCGAATGATATTCCTCTCCAGGCAGGTTCTGGCTGATCAGGAATGGCTTCTGCACATTGCGAATCATGTCGAATGAAACGGCAGGGTCTGGGCTAGGCTCCCAGTCGCCTCCAAGCCCCATGTAACGTGGAGTCGTATGAATCTGAAGCCCCCACTTGGACTGTATTATCGACCCCTCCGGTAACTTCAGGGCGAACTCTCTGGTCCCACCGCTGCGGAAATAACCGCTCATTATGCAGCTCGCATCGGGACGTACTTCTTTCGCAGATTCTATAATAGCAAGTGCAAGGTCTTGTAACTGTTTACGGCCTTCGCCTTTGCTTAGGAAAGACTCACCCCACCACCGGAGATGCAGACCACCAAGAGACGGATAAGTGCGCATCATTGCCTTGATCTGAGCACGGAACATGTCCACAGCCTTTGTTCCTACCAGCTTATAAGGTGTTGGATAATATGTTTCTGTACTAACACCTATTATCTCAGGATAAGCTTTGCAGACTGCCGGAGAAGCCGCTCCAGGCACATAATTCATCAGATAAGGCACCAGACCTCGGCTGCGAGCATACTTGAACAAGTCTTCTCTAACTTTAGCAGCGCGATCAATCTCATCGGCATCATATATGCTGGTTCCCTTGGTCATAGGATCGTTCGCAAGGTCCCACCAGTTAGTGCCCGCGCTGTAAGGCCAGTTCGTGATGAAGTTCATCCGATGCCGCGCCATCCAGTCGCACCAATTTTTCCATACTACGGCGCTTTCCGAGAAGCCTCCCTTTACGTTACTGTAATTGTTGTACTTCTCTGTACCCTTGGAAGTGTCTATGAGATCAGCCACACCAAGCGACAGGTTAGAAAGTTCTACGCCTCTAGTAGAATAATAAGGTTTATCATCTATAGTTGTCTTAGGCATGGAACGGAAGAACTTAGCCGCTTGTCCAGATGTAACAGGGAAATCTATATCTACATCCTGTTTATTAATGAGATTAGGAGTTGTCTCAGCCATTATCCATTCGATCAGACCGCAGGCTCCATACATTAAGCCGTTCGCTCCGGCAGCGGAAATAATAGCTCCGCCCTTGCCTGTAGAGAGCCTGTAACCCTCCAAGCCAAGTTTCTTCTCCAGCGACTTATCGAACCTAATACGCACATCAGCTTTCTTTGCACCCGCAGGCACGATCTTGACACTCTCTCCGGTTAGCAGTTCTAGCCGTTCTTTCAGCAGCTCGGATGTGTAGGGCAACATGCCCTCTTCACGTGGTGTTTCCACTACTACAGTCGCAAATGCAGCCGTCGCGGACAATATAAAAACCGCGCACATTACTACTCGTACAATCCTGACCATCTCCAACGAAACCTTCCTATGTATACGTGATGCTTATTCGCTCTCTGCCGAATTGGCAGAGAGCGATCCATAAAAATGCCCCAGTATTTACGGTGTCAGCACGAAGACATGCTGTTTGCCGGTGGACTTGAGCGTCCCCGTTCCCGTGATTGAGCCGGAGTCATTAATTGCATAAGCTGCTTCCAGCAGCCAGTCGCTGCCCGCCGGTAACCTCCAGTTGAGGTCTATAAGTTTGCCGTTCTGCCAGAGACACGCAACCCATGTCCCATCACTTCTCTGAGCCCGACCCACACATGAGCCGGAATTGTTGATATCGTAGGCTTCGCTGCAAAGCCCACCTAGCGTGCCAAGGTCAGTCATCGTATTTGACACTCGAATGAATGCATGCCGCCCCCCATTGATGAGGTCACAATAGCCAACTATCGAGTTCGAGTTGTTGACACCCAGCGCCACACTTGTGATGCCACTCGATAATACGCCTAAGTCGATAGGGCTGCCTGCTGCGTTCCACATACAGGCATGGTTATCGCCGTTCGCAGTCTTAGCCGCACCCACAACTACATTTGAACTGTTGATATCATAGGCTGAGCAGTCGAAACCGCCGAGTGTGGCAAGAAGCTGCATCGTGCCGCCATTAGGTCGAATGAATGCACGCTCACTGCCGTCGGTGGTGCTTGTGCAGCCCACTGTTGATCCTGAGTCGTTAATAGCCCATGCAGCGCCACTACCCAGATCGGTAGTGCTTCCTTGCCACATGAAAGCGTGCGAGATCGAGCTTGAATCACTCGACTCTCCGACAGCCCATCCATCTATATTAATACCGTAGGGTGAAGTGATGCTGCCGCCGAGCGAACTTATCGTCGACTCATTGCTGCCGTTCCTAAGCCAACCCTGAATAGTGAAAGGCGAGTGCGAAATCGTCTGGCCAGCCACCGTGCCGCTTGAGTTGATATCAAAACCATCTTCGATTTCGGTTGACGATAAACTGTAATCGTTTACATTATACTTCGGATTAGCAATAGTGTCGCTCTTAAATTTCCAATAAATGATGTCATGAGCTTCACAGCATCCGCCGGTAAAGGCGCTGAATCCGACCCAGGACATACCGTTTGCATCGATAGCTCCGGCTGACGTAAAGTTTACCGGCACATCTTCTAACACGGAGATTCCGTCGATCTTAACTGATATCCAACCCTCTGATGGGTTGCAGGTAATCTCGGCGAGGTGAGCATATTCATCTTTCAATTCTATCCCGCGACTGGTGAGATCGGCAACCGCTACAGGCACTCCTGATGTGCCGCCAGCCTGTATCTGAACACAGTTATCGCTGGGATCGCCTGCGTTCTTGAACGTGTCAAACACCACTGCGACTGCGTTAGTGCTTGTG
>JAJFTD010000113.1 GCA_021373255.1 bacterium | reverse complement strand
GTGGATGCTGAGCTATTATAAAAAATACGATATAAAGAAGCTCAATACATTTATGGCAGGTTTGGGCAGTAGAGAACAGGACCCATTTTTTACAGGCCAGATTGCCATGGGCCTGTTTCCTCTCTTCGAGATAGAGGAGATCAAAAAGTATGCCCCAAACCTTGACTATGGCCTGAGTTATCTTCCTGTCCCACCAGGTGGGGAGGAACACTCCTCATGGGTTGGGGGGTGGTGCCTGGCGCTGCCAAAGGGATCGAAGCATCCGCGCGAGGCATGGGAGTTTATCAGATGGTGCTGCCACGACCCGAAAGGTACCAGTGCGGTAGCAAAGTTCCAAAATATACTTCCCGGCTATAAATATGCGCCTTATCTCAAAGAGGTCGAGCACAAGCCTGGATACGGAAAGCTCCTTCAGATGCTGCGGGAGTGTAAACACCAGCGCCCGGTTATGCCCGCAATGGGTTTCTACTTTGGTGAGCTTGATCGTGCAATCAGCTTTGCCGCCTATGGCGAAATGACTCCAAAAGAAGCGCTGGATTTGGCCACCAAACAAACGCAGGCAGAACTTGATCTGAGACTTATAGGGAGATAAGAAGTGAATAAACAATCCAGGACTACACGGACTAATAAGCAGGGCTTATCCAGCGGTATATTATTTTGCCTGCCTTCAATCATTGGGCTCACGTTATTCATGCTCTATCCGGTGCTTGCATCGCTTTATTACAGCTTTTGCAGTTATCCCATGCTGAAACCTCCTATCTGGGTGGGGTTTGCCAACTACAAGGCTCTGTTTCACGACCCGGTATTCTACAAATCGCTTTATAACACGGCCTATTACGCGGCTTTTTCTGTGCCGATAGGCCTGGGCGTGGCATTTCTGCTCGCTCTGCTTCTTAACCAGAAAGTTAAGGGGATGGCGCTGTTTCGGACAATGTTCTTTGTGCCGAGCATTGTCCCGATGGTGGCTGGATCTGTTCTCTGGCTGTGGATACTAAACCCTCAGTATGGGCTGATCAATACCCTCCTTATGGCGCTGCACGTCCCTGCAAATCTAATTCCTGGTTGGATGGCTGATCCGATGTGGTCGAAACCTGCACTGATATTAATGAGCACGTGGGGTGTCGGCGGGAGCATGCTGATTTATTTGGCCGGACTTCAGGATGTTCCCGTCGATTTATATGAAGCAGCGGATATAGATGGAGCCACACCTATTCAAAAAATGTGGAGTATCACAATCCCATTTATGAGCCCGCATATATTCTTTACTTTTGTGATGGGTTTCATAGGCGCCGCGCAATACTTTACGCAGGCATTTGTTATGACTGGTGGCACAGGTGGCCCGGTTGATTCCACAAGATTTTTCTCATTGTATCTATTTCAAAATGCATTCCAGAATTGGAAGATGGGCTACGCTTGTTCTATGGCATGGATTCTTTTCATAGTGATACTGCTGTTTACACTCATACTCTTCAAGAGTTCGGCGAGGCACATATATTACGGAGGGGAGAAATAGATCGATGAAAAAGCAAGCCGGCTTCGCCAGGATACTTACTTATGCAGCTCTTATTATCTTCGGTATCTGCTTCAGCCTGCCATTTCTCTGGCTGATAACGACATCATTCAAGCCCGCCGCGCGAATGCAAAAGTGGCCACCGGATATTGTTCCGATGCAGCCGGTGCACGTGCAGTATCAAGGGCGAAGTCATGATGTGTACTTAAGCAAAGATTCGAAAGAGATGATTCTGCTTGAGAGACTAAAGGGAGGGCTGGCACGATTTCAGCCCATTTCTAACCATGAAACAGCGCCTGTGGTTACAAGCCTTGATGATATGACTGAGAAGGTAAAGTTTGGTCTTGAGTGGAGGAACTACTCCCGTGGCCTTACATTTATACCGTTCTTCCAGGAGTTGAAGAACACCCTGATAGTCAGCCTTCTAGGCGTGATAGGGACAATACTCTCGTGCAGCCTAGTTGCCTATGGCCTCGCAAAAACTGATTGGAAAGGCCGACATGCGCTTTTTATCATCATACTCTCTACGATGATGCTCCCGGCTCAGGTCACGATGATTCCGATTTTTGCCATTTTTGCCAAACTTGGCTGGGTGGATACCTTCCTGCCATTGATAGTGCCATCATTCCTGGGTAATGCGTTTTTCATTTTCCTGCTGAGACAATTCTTTCTGGGGATTCCAAAGGAGTTATCTGAAGCGGCAAGATTGGATGGCTGCAATGAGTTCGAGATTTACAGAAGAATAGTAATGCCACTCTCAAAACCCGCCCTGGCAACCGTCGGCCTGTTCACCTTCATGGCCGCCTGGAATGACTTCATGGGCCCATTGATTTATCTGGTGAATGAGAACAAGTATACACTGAGCCTGGGTCTTGCGATGTTCACAGGGCAATACGGCAGTGAATATGGCATGCTTATGGCCGTGTCAACCGTAGTGACCATTCCCATTATCGTTCTATTCTTTTTCACCCAGAGAATGTTCATCCAGGGGATGACTATGAGTGGAATCAAAGGCTGATGGTATGAATAACATCAGTTGACGTAGAACGTAGAGGACAGCAAGTCATGACATATTTTTCTAAAATGGGATTGTGCATTCCGAAACATGTGATATACTGCACTTCAAAAGGGTTTGCTTGCTAGAGCTACCTTGTAAGCAAGGTAACTAGGTGGCAGAGCATAAATGCGAATAGACAAGAATTCGTATGTGCCTAAATATGTCCAGATAAAGGACTACGTAATTAAGCAGATTGAAGATGGCGTAATGCTGCCTCATTAGCGCGGCTGAACTATGTAACTGCATATATAACTATAATCTCGAAAACAAGTCCAATGTCTTGAGGAGATTGCTGAGTCCAAGGCAGATGGAGCGATCATCCACCACTCTTCGACTAAAAACATTGATGCGCTATATAACCTTCGTGACAGTGGAATTCCAATGGCATTTATCGATGAATATATAGATGGGATGGGCATCGGCTATGTGAGCACCGACAACTATGCGGGAGCATATGAAGTATCCAGCAAGCTAATTGAAATGGGATATGAGAAGATCTTCTACGTGACTCGTGGCGACAAAAATGTTCCTATTATCGAGCGAGACCGAGGATATGCGGATGCGATGCGTGATCTGAATATACAGCCCGATATCATCGCTACATTTCACCATCTGGTTGCATACGAAGAGGGCACGAGGGATTTATACAGAAAGATTGTCAGTCAGATGATCTAGCCTGGGACCCGACCGGTATGGCTCTTGCCTGCTACGATGATCCATGGGTGTTCCGTGACCGAATAACCCTCTTGAAAGTCATACAGCCCTTGGAAGAGATGTCCAGAAAGTGTGTGGATCTTGTTGATAGAGGGGCATCGGACTGTATTCTCCTCAAGCCGGATATAATCATCGGTTGGGATAGTGAGTCTGATGCAGACAGCATTGTGAACGGAGGTGGTATCCTGAGAAGATAGCTTCAACTTGTCTTATCTCGCCAGTCTGGCTGGTTTCAGCGTCAATTCAGCTATGCTTCACTTAGCTGGCTGTGCGCTGTGGTCTATAAAGCAAAAGTTGTTATGACAACATGATCTAAGGCTTGATGGTCAGATTTCTATTTTGCACAGCTTTCAAGCCTTTGCAATTACATAAACTTAAACGTTAGATGTATTTCAGTATAGGAGTAGAGCCGGGTGAGAAGAATGATTATTTTATTTATATTGGTGCTGGCGGTGTCGGCTGGGATTACCGCGCAAGCCGCCGAATCGAGAGATGAGAAGATGGTGAAAAGGTCGCTGGTCAGGCTTGGGGACACTACCAGGCTGGAGCGCGTGATGCGAAAGTCTTTGAATGGCGAAAAGATCATAATCGGCGTGCTGGGAGGATCGATCACCGAAGGTGCTTTGGCGACATCTCATGACAAGAGATGGGCGAACCAGGTGGCTCAGTGGTGGCGTGAGCAATTTCCTAAAGCCGAAGTTGAACTCATAAATGCTGGAATTGGAGCGACTGGATCAGCAATCGGATCTCATCGTGCATACATGAATCTATTGCATCACAGACCTGATTTCATCATTGTAGAATACTCGGTCAATGATCGGAATGACCCTCTGGCGACGGAATGTATGGAGGGTATCATCAGGCAGGCACTCAGTCTGGTGAACCAACCCGCTGTGATGCAGCTTTTTATGTGCGGGGGGGATTGCACGTCGGAGCAAGATGAACACGAAAAGGTTGGCCGGTATTACCATCTGCCTATGGTGAGCTTCCGTGATGCAGTTGCACCAGAGTTCAAGTCCGGTCGAATTGCATCAACAGACATAATCCCCGACTATGTGCACCCAAACGACACCGGCCATAAACTTTGCGCACGTTTCATCACGAATGCATTAGAGAGGGTACGCGAGAAAGTTCTTAATAACAGCGAAGAATCTTTATATATCAAGCCAGTGTCGGCGCCGCTTGTGAATGATATCTTCGAGCATACGGCGCTGCTTATGCCTAGCACATGCAAACCCAAGTCCAAGGCGGGTTGGTCACTGGTCAAGTTATGGCACTTTGGAAAAGCATGGGAGAGTGCAGATCCGGGAAGCGTGATAGAGTTTGAGGTAGACTGCGACACCGTAGGTGTGATTTTTTACCGTGCCAAAAACATGGGTATGGTCGAGTGCCGCGTAGATGATCACGACCCTGTGCGGCTGGATGCTTGCTTTGTTGCTAACTGGGGTGGATATGCTCAATACGCACTGGTTGCGAGAGGTTTGGGAGCCGGGAAACACACGGTGCAGATTCAACTTCTCGATCAGAAATCGGAGAAGAGTAATGGGAATAGGTTCGTGGTGTTGGCGGTAGCATGTGCGGGGATGCACCAGGCACACTAATGAAGTTTTAATGCGCAGATTGTTTGAGTGTTGGGTGTAAGTGGATCCAATCGCCATCATGGAAAGGGAAGTAATTGATAAAGGGTAAACTCCGGCTTGGCCGGAGGTTACTGATTTCAACTGGCCATCGCACTGAGGCGGTTTATATGACATGCCTGGTAGGAAGATATAGCTGATTATCGGAGGTTATTTGGATGTGTGTCCGGATTGCGGTGTTTGCCGCCTTGTTATTGTGTATTTTGTTGCTGCAATGTGCGGAGGTTCAGCCTGTGTCTACTAGTGTAGTCGTTGACGCGTCAAAGAAAATCGGGGTGGTCGGTGATTTATACAATGCCGGCTATAATGGCTGGGGTGACATTACAAACAGGGGCATGGTCGAAGCCTTCAAGCAAGTTGGTGTCAAGTATTACCGAATAGATGTCAATATGGGCAGCCTCTGTGGCGCTGGACCTGGTGAATACGACTGGAACTACAACCGGGCAGCAGATCTCGGCATCGGATTTACTGACCGGGTGAAGTTGATTTTGAAGAATGGCTGGGTCCCTATTCTTGCGTTCTGGTATCACGATCGCCACAATGCCCTGCCGAAGTGGTTTCACGGTGAGAACCACGACCGAAATCAGGATTGCTGGACTCGTTATAACATGGATGGCTCAAAGGTCTCCAATGGTTGTGGAGACCAATTAGCGGCTGCCACTCGGATTGCACAAGATGTTGCCACTCACTTTGCTTCGCAAGGTTTAGCAGGACTCCACTACGAGACGATCTACGAGATGGATTGTCAAAACCCCCTTATAGAGATCCACCATGCCGTGGCATTGGGCGTGCGTAAGGGTGATTCTGCAGCGAAGATCATCGGACCTGCGACATGGCCTGGGTATGCAATTGAGGATGGGTTTATAAAACCATATCTGGCGAAATATGGTCCTGATCTACTCGATATGGTCAGTATACACTGGTATGGCAGCAATTACTTTACAAAGCTGATGAAAGCAAATAACGATGATATGCTTACGATGGCTGATGTAACGGCGAAAGAGTTTCTGATGCGGCACACAACCGACTATCATGACTGGACTGCGTCAATTGCCTCGCTGTTTAGTGACAAGAGCCTGAACCCTACGGGAAAGCATTTCGGAATCATATACACAGAGATCGATGTTGATGCAGCATCATACTATCTAAAGAACCCGGAGAATCCTAATTGGCCGAAGTATTGTCCTGAAACTGATTGTTGCCTCAATAACAACTACTTCGGAGGTGTGTGGTGGGCGTCCGTGTTGTGTAACATAGCTTCAACAGGTGCTACGGCTGATGCATGCCTTTATAATGGCCGCGGTATCTTCGGCATACAAGAAGTACTTAAAAACGACAAATGCTATCGGTATCCGTTATGGTTTGCATTTAAGCTATTGAGAGAACGGGGAGGACTGTATGCAGGACGGCAGATGCTGAATGCATCAGTTCCCAAAAGTGAAGACAAGATGCTGGAGGTCTTCGCTACCGGTGGATCAGATGATCTGAGCGTGATAATCATCAACAAATCAGAGTCATCGCGGTCAGTAAATATGAGTCTCTCAGGCCTGATGAATAGCAAGTGGAGCGCCACAAGGTATCTTTATGATAGAACAACCGTGGCACAATTCCGTGGAAGAAAGCCTGGTGATCAGAAAGACGGGACATATGAAGGCTTTCCTGAATCTGATTCATTGAGCGAAAGATGTTGCAAGCCCGTCGATGTGATGGACTATTGCGAAAAGAGTGGGTATGACATATCCTGCCCGCCTGTCAGCTTTACAATACTTGATTTCAATAGAATTTGACATGAGGATCAAGCAGAGGTCGGAGGGATATAACGTTCGGCACTCGTAAGTTCTTTACACCAGGCGCTTTCTCGCGGCGACCGCCGCTGGTGACTAGAGCTTTCACCCATGGCTGGAGCAGTTATCTTTCTCTTCGACCTTTAGCATGTCCAGGTCTTCTTTTATAGGCGATACATTTTCTTCGCCGCATTTCGGGCATGTGTATTTGCTGTCTGAGGTGACCAGGAACCTCAGTTTGTTGAATGTCTCACCACAGCGCGGGCATTTGAACTTGATGAAAAGCACGTCAGCTACCTCCTGGTATACCCCGTGGGGTATATATATTATACCCCAACTTTGGGTAACCCGCGAGGTATTTCGCTATAATTCTTTTTCGCCGCTTAAGCAGCTATTGTAAACTCGGCATTCTCGGCATTTTGACATATCCGAGACAGGGCAACAAGGCTTTTCGTCCAACTCCCAACAGTTCAGCCCATCCTTGAAACCACGGCAGGACAGGTAGAAGCTGGCGGGGCAGCCAAGGTTTTTGTGGTGCATGCACACATTCCTCGCCATAGCGTGGTAACCTCCATATTTTGGCCCGCAGGTGATGATGCGGGTCAGGCGGCCAGTTTTCCCTGTTTCCTTGCACGTTTGTTCTCATACATATTTGCATCTGCTTTAGCAAGCAGTTCTTCTGGGTTATCAGCATCTTTGGGATAGGTTGCTACACCTACGCTTGCACCCAACTTGACCCCCACAGTATCAGCCATCCCTGCGGCATAACTGTCTACTTCGCTTTGGATGCGAGCTGCAACACGAACAGCCTCGCTTGAAGGCGTGTCGGGCAAGACCACCACAAATTCATCTCCACCATTACGGAATGCTTGATCATATTCACGCAATTGCCCGCAGAAAATGCTCGCTACCTCTCTGAGGACACGATCCCCCTCCTGGTGGCCCATAGAATCATTGATAGCTTTGAAGTTATCGAGATCAATACCGATAACAGATGCTCGCCCACCAAGCCGCTCAGATCTTCTCAGCTCGCGCTGCAGGAATGATATCAGATAGCCACCATTGTGCAGGTTTGTCAGCGGGTCGCGTATGGCAGAGTCACGCACCTGTTCAAATGCGCTTGCGTTCTCGATAGCCACGGCTGCCCGTCCTGCCACAAACCCCAGCGTGCGCAGATCATCGCTAGAAAATGCGTGTGCCGAGACATCGTATACATTAATTGTGCCTAAGAGCTTGCCGAAGTTGACTATAGGCGCCACCATTCAGGAGCTGAAGTTCACTTGTGCGTGGGCGTCCATCCCCAGGGCGAGATCATTCGGGTCGTAGTTGCCTATATATGAAGTCATCTTAGCTGCTGCCTTACCGGTTACTCCCCGGCCGACCCTGACAGTGGCTCCCTGGATCATCTCTTGCCAGCGGCCGGATGCGATCCGGGCCACCATGCTCTGCGGGTGCAACTCGTCCACCAAAAAGACAGCACACGTCGCTGACTGCGAAAGCCGCCTCGTCCTGTGTGTCAGCAGGGAGAGTACTTCATCCAGTTCCAGTGTGCTCGAAAGAGTCTGGGTTATTTCAAAAAGGGATATAAGTTCCTGGTTTGCCCGGGCTATCATGTCCGCGGCTGCAAAACTCTCACCAGTGACAATTGCGCCTTCATTTTTACCGTAGGCAGGCTTATGTGGTTCTTTGATCCTGGCGACCTCGGGTGCTACTTCGATAAATGCCGATACCACTTTGGGATCAAACCGAGTGCCGGATAGTTTCTGAATATGCTCAACCGCTTCGAGATGGCTCCAGCCTTCCTTATAACACCTTGCGCAGACCAGCGCATCGTAGACCTCTGCCACAGCGATGATGCGGGAGCCCAGTGGGATTTTTTCACCAGCTAACTGATTGGGATAGCCAGTGCCGTCATAGTTTTCGTGATGGTGCCGGACCATTCCCGCCACATCCCAGGGATAGTTTACCTCATTAAGCACCTGAGCACCGATCACGGCATGGTTGCGCATTTTGCTGAATTCATCGGGATCCAGCGGGCCGGGTTTCAATAGTATATACTCTGGTACGCCGAGCTTGCCGACATCGTGAAGTAGTGCGGCCACCCGAATGCCATCGATGTCATCCTCACGAAGCCGGAGTTGCTTAGCCATCATCTCACATATCATCTCGACTCTGCGGACGTGGTGCTGCTCATAACCGTCTTTTGCGGCAATAGCCGAGGCAAGAGCTTCAGCGGTCTTTCTATATACATCTGAAAGCCGTTGTGTGCGCTCGCTCTCTGACGATGTTTCTTGCTCAAACCGAATGTAATGCACGTACAACAATGCCGCAGAACAGATAGAGAATGCCAATGGCAGCCAGTCCCATATTGACCGATCGCTAAAAGCGATCACTGCAAGACTTGCCAGCAGGCATCCCACAACTGCAATTTTAATCGCGGTATTATGTTTGCCGACGTGTTTTATCATTACTTTTCCATCCTATAATCGGCCAAACCGCACCGTAATGTCTTGTAATAATTGGTTATGCTATCTTTGTGCGCTGCATCTCCCAAGCATATCCTGTCTCCGGTCGGAGTCCGGACCTGGGTTCCGCATACTCTCCATAAGGAAGAGAATTTGCTGCGCCGTGGCCGGATTCAGGCGGTCTTTCTTGCCACGAATAGTGCGGGCAGTGCCGCTAGTCTGTGCATCAAACGATTTTGCCATAGGATCATAAAGATTCATCATACTACTACCACGCTCCTAGACAGAGTAATGCCAGGCTGTCGCAGCCAACTGCGCTCCTCCGGTCGGTCCCGCAGCTATAATACAATGCTGTACGGTCCGGCAAGAAGCGCGTTCGCTTCGGCAGCCTGGCAAGCCTGTCCCGACAAGCGGGATTTAACCCCATGGCTTTGCGTCCCGCAGTTTCCCACGGTTTGCTATTATCGTGCGCTGTGGCGCCTGTGTTCATAGAGGTTATGCCATTCCATTAGCAGGTTGCTCCCTGAAGAAATTACTAGCTTTTCCGATAATTAAATATGCGTCTTTTCCTAGAGACGATATATGAGCGCGCCTGCATGGACGCTTGGGAGGTTTTTCACTTGTCATCAAAGAACATAGCCAGGCTGATAGCCTTAGTATTTTGTGCTGTCGTTGTGGTCGGGGCTGCTGTATGGGTAAGCGCCGGCACAACAGGCACTGTGGCCGGTTCGGTCAAGGACGCCGCATCGGGTGCGCCGTTATCCGGTGCTAATGTCATTGTCAATGGAACCGGTCTCAGTACGGTTACTGACGCCCAGGGACGATTTGTTATCACCAACGTGCCTCCGGGTGATTATGAAGTAACCGTTGAGATGGTCGGTTATGCTTCTTCCACTCAGGGTGAGGTGCAAGTGGTGATGGATGCCACTGCCGCAGCAGACTTCACACTCGCTCAAAAGGCGATTGAGGAAGAGACTGTAGTGGTTACACGACCCAGGCCAATGATCAACCCGGAAGTCGTGAATACATTCAACCTGTTAAATGCTAATCAGGAGCCTATGACCAGGACAGATCCCGCCAGCACGCGGACTGCGCCAGGAATTCTCAGCTCACTTCCGGGTGTGCTTATGGAACCTGATGGCAGTGGGCAGATGCACCTGCGCGGTGGCAAAGCTGACCAGGTGGGTTGGTATGTTGATGATATCCCGATCACTGATCCCAACACAGGTATGTTCAGTACCGATGGGTATACCACAGGGCTGAGCAAATTCCAGATGTATACCGGCGCGTTTGGCGCTGAGTATGGCAATGCTATTTCCGGTGTGTTGAATGAAGTCAAAAAGACCGGTGCCACAACCCCTGGAATCAGCTTCGATACCGAAGGTGGCACGGATACCTTCGGCAGCATGTCAGGACAGATCGGTGGGGGCACGGCGGAAACATTCAATTATTACGCCTCTTCCAGTGTTCTTCGGAGCGACCTGGACGGGCCAATGACTAAAAACCTCGAGTATGCAGATAACGTGGCTAAGCTAGTGTGGCCATCGGGCAAGAATACTTATTCACTGCTTGCTATGCAGGGCTCGCAAGTTGGCGAACTCTCGGAAAATCACACTATAGATGTGTATAACAACGCAGTGCCGTCCACAAAGGACTTCCTTCGCCAACGCTATGCCGTCACGGGATTTACATGGAGCCATAGCTTCAGCCCTGAGGCGTTCATTACGGTCCAGCCGTATTACGGCTACTTTACCTCGGTAATAAACGCGATGGGTGGGTCTATTGGCGGAAGCCCACAGGGTTCGGATGTATGGTCCAGCCGCTGGGGGCTACAGGCCAAGTATACGAACCAATTGAGTTCGATGCACACCCTCAAGGCGGGCGGATCGGTACTCAAGAGCGATAATAACTACTACCTCGCGTTCTCAGATAGGCCATTCTTCGAGGCGGATGTCGATACGTTCCAACACGATCTCTTTGTTGAGGATCAGATGACCCTGGGTGAACGCTGGAACGCCGCAGCCGGACTCAGATACGAAAGTATAACCTACGACCGCATCGGAGGAGCATATAATGCAGGCACTGGCGATTACACCGGCGCTCCACTGTCTGATATAGATGAATCCAAGATCAGTCCAAGGTTAGGCATATCATATTCACCTGATAAGCGAAGCGTTTGGAAAGCCAACTGGGGTCAATATTGCAAGTTTGTGGCAGCCAGTGCCGTGCAGATGAGATATGCTGATCCTGCGATATATGAAGCTAATTATCATGGCCTGGGCGACACCAGCCCGCAGACCAGCAAGAACATCGAGCTGTCCTATGAGAAGCAGGCTTCGGACACTGTGGCCTGGCGCGTAACTCATTTCCGCAACAAATTCGACAACCTGAGCAGCTACTCTTTTGTGAATGGCACATATTATAAGTTCACAAACCTGGGCGCAGGTGAATCGAAGGGTGTAGAGATGCTGATCCGCAAGAAGATGTCCGACAGATGGCAGGGTTGGCTTTCTTACACCTGGGCCACTGCTGTGTCGAACAGATCTGATATCGGGGCGGGTTCGTCCATGTATGCAACATCGTGGGACCAGAGAAACACCGTCTCCCTGGTTACCGACTATAACGCAGGTGCATGGAACCACAGTCTGCGTGCGGACTTCGGCAGCGGTCGTGCGGATAGCACGAGCGACATAGCTTTCCAGTCTCGTGCTAATCCTTATTTTATCTTGAGCTACAATGCATCACTTGCCCTGCCCGAGGACTCGCAGATAGGCAAATCGCTATATATCAGTGTCTACAACATTCTGAACAATGGCCAGGCACTGCAGTATAGCTACACCAATCAGCGAGAACGTTCCTCATGGGTACCGTCACGCTCAGTGTCAGTTGGAGTATCCAAGGCGTTTTAGCTTTTAATCACGAAAGCACGAAATTTAGGAAACACGAAAAGAGATATTGCCTAGTTTTCTGGGTGAGGATTTCCGAATCCTCACCCAGGTTGATTAAAAAGCCCCAACTATCTGATTCAACGCAGCTAGCCGTTGAGATTCAGTCAGCCTGTCCTTGGTCGAAGGATCGATAGCGTAAACGGCTCCGTCGATCACGCGGGTCTCCAATGCCCCGGCGGCGTGGGAGTTGCCCTTGAGATGCGGAGCGTCGAGGATGCCGAGTTGGATGGCTCGCGCTATTGACATTGAATCAGCCAGTGCGTCTGCATTAGTGTCTAGGGCGCGGATTGCATCTATGAGCAGCATGGCATCTTGTATCAACTCCCGTTTGCGCTGCTGCACATAAGCATCGGCCGACATGTCTGGCATTCCATTCAGGCAGTTGCGCATAACCCCGTGGACTATCTCGCAGCTCTCAATGACATCTTCAGGTGACGCCGCGTGGTCACCTTCGCAGAAGCCGACTACGTGTATGATATCCGGCCGCAGTGACAGCGCGAGCGTTGTGGACGCTGCAAGCTGTCCTTTTGCCACGGACATGCGTGGGGAAAGATGCAGCAAGCCTGCTCGAATCTGTCTGTATGAGCGGAAGCCTGAATCGTGCAGAGTCTCCACCATCTCCACCTGAGCAAGTATCTTCGCGAGATCAGCCCAGGCGTCCATTGCAGGTGGGGTGTTGAACATATATTGGGACACATAGTTCTTTACGCCGTTCTGCTTCGCATTGTAGGCTGCAAGATACGCCGTGGCAACTGAGATTGTGTCGTGCGCGTCGCGCAGGGCCCAATGATGCGCCTCATTTACCTCCACAGGTATACCGCGCTCACTGTGCCAGCGCATGGCTGATTGATTCTCCCGTATTGCCTCCTCCACCGGACGCTTGGATCTGCCGTCAAGGGCGCTGTACCAACATAATGGGATCGCAGCCCACGCATTGTTGACCGTCTCCGCCGACAGCTCAGCCCACTTCAAGAGGTCGCGGGTGCCGCTGTAGATACGGATAAGGGGATTGTTACCGCACTGTGCAGCTTGGTGGATGCTTTTAAGATCGTCCGGGCTTCGCACAGGCACGCCACCGGCTCCATCCATCGCCGGGTTCATCTCATGCGGCCGGAAGAATGACTCCTGGGCATTCTGGTCAGGCGCGATAGATATCACATCCAGCACACCAGACTCAGCGATCATCTGCACTCCCTGAACTGTCTCTTCCAGAGTTGGCAACCCGAAATGGTGGCGAAGCAGGGGATACGGCCACTTCTTCTCCAGTCTCTCCAGCAGCGTGCCACCTAGTTTTTCACTTGAACAGGACTCCGGACTGCCTTTCAGATATGCCCACGCGGCATCTTCGTTCTCAAGCCCGCTGAATGTGCGTTCAAACCATTGCAGTTTCTGGGCTGATTCGCAGGCTGGTGGGGTCCCGCCGAACACGAACCTCCTCCTGCCCAACCCCGATTCTTCGATGTTTCTTCTCAGATCGAGTAGAAGCTGCTCCCCGACATCTGGCGTCAGCCGGTAGCTAATGCCCACTATCTCGGGATCGTGTTGCTTGATTGCCTCGATAAATTCATCAATTCCAACAGCCGCACCCAGGAATACTGTCTCATAACCCAACTGCTCAGCAACTCTGAGAAATCTCACCACACCAGCCACGTGGACACAGTTGCCGAGAGCACCAGCTAATACAACTTTTCGCATACAAGAACCTCCTATCTCGCATTATTCACCACAGCCGAAACACCGCAAGTATTAATGCGGTGTTTCATATAGTCATGAATAATGCGGGTTATACGGCTTCTCCGTCTAGTATGAACTGGCGGATCTCTTTCAGATCTTTTCCCGCCAACCCCAGGCTCTCAGCGGTTCGGCCGATAGCGCGGTAGTCGACTCCGTGGAGAACAGACCCAAGGAGTATGATTGAGTCGATAGATGGTGTGGGCACGCCAACAAGCTCACCGAGTGATGAAATCGGCACCAGGCTTGCTGGGATATCTTCGCTGATATATCGTGAATAGATCGTTGTCGGCGCTTTGATTCCGTTGTAGCCCGGATTTGCGCGCATAGCTTCGTAGAGGGTTCGTCCGGCAGCGTCGTAGGCTATGTAGAGCCATTCCCGTGCGCTCATCGCTCGGAACCCAAGCGCCTCAGCCACTTTCACTCGTTCACGGTCCATTGCCTCTAATATCTGTGATATTCCGGGAGTAATTCCTTCAGTATAATAGTCGAAGTCACCATTGGTGCTCTCTATCCGTGCCGCATTCAGCACGGTAACTGCGGGGTGGAAGATCGCACCAATGTTGTCCAGGCTCGTCTTCATTACATTATCGCCGGGGACGAACTGGGGAAATGCCTTGCGAAGCAGATTGACTACCTCAGGTGTCCTGTGCGCGGGGAGAGCCGCAACGGGAATGCTGTTCTTCACCCGATATATCTTAGTCTGTGCCGGGTTCATACACCGGCTTGCGTAGATAAATGTCTGTGCCTCGGCTACCACTACATCTACTGAATTGTTGACTTGCCGGATAATCTTTTGAACCTCAAGAGCGCCGCCCGTACGGCCTGGATTTAGCACTATGACCTGTCCATCCACTAAATGCGGGGCGATCTGCTCTGCGATGAACCCGTGCGCCGTCGCCGGCACAACTACCATCAGCACCTGCCTGTCCTTGATTGCTTCAACGGGGTCATCTGTTACCAGCGGAATGTTTGCGAATCCGTGTGGGATTCGATCGGAGCATTCAGCTATAATCTCGACTCCGCCCGCGGCTTGAATTGGGCGAAGTCTCTCGGGGCCGCGATTGTATAGTGATACATCGAATCCCATCAATGATAGGTGCCCGGCCATAGCAGTTCCTCCATGGCCCGCTCCTAATACGGCGAATTTGGTGACGTGGTTGTCCTCCATGCACTTTTCTCCTCTCAATATAAATAGAACATGAGATTGAACAGGTGCCGGAAACACAACAGGAAGTATCGTGAGGGGAAATGTGCAAAAGGGCACGGGAGATCATTGCGTCCCATCCTGGACGAACAATTCCCACGAATTGCAGTGGCCTTCCTTGGCCAAGCTTCCTGCCGCGCCTGCGAGGTTAGCTGACGGGCTGGGATCGGAAGATGACCCCTCTCCAGTAATTGGAGACTAGCCCCTATTGCTCGGTTCCCCCGCTCCCGCAGTATGCGGGACTCGGCGTTCGATTTTCTATAAACAAGCCCTACAACTTCATTATAACTGACGATTGCGCGTTAGTGCCAGTTAAGCAGCATTCTTTCTGCAAATTTATCAGGAATTTCTTCGTGAAAGAGACTGAAAAGGCTCTTGCTGCCTGCGGAGGGCGGCTAATATATCTTCATTCTCAAGAAGAAGCTGCTTTATGCGAATGAGCATTCGACTGTAGTTGCGCAGTTCCATGGCAACTTTTGCAACTTCAAAGAGTGGAAAAATGTCACGCGGTGAGCGATGAGCCGCACGTATCGAACTGATAAATCGAGCCTGCAGCTCAGAGTCCCAGTTCCTGTCAGTGTCTGCCAATCCAGATGCACTGCCGGTGCAGAGAGATGTTACCACAGCCTGCCTCAGATCGGAAAACGGACGAAGCGCCTGCGTTATGATTTCATATATTTGTGCATGTTCGGTTATGTAGTTTGGGTGGTCTTCAAGCACGTGGATTGCATCGTTGAGCAATGTGCGAGATGCCTGATGGATCGTGTCGATCATATAATGAATCTCAGAAAGCGCAGGAGCAATCTCACGATGCTGCATGGGAACCCACTGTTTCATCGCTGCCGATTCTCGGAACCATGACAGTTCAGCCGATGCTGATACGAACGGCCCGTTTTGCTTGTTCCACTTCTCGAGCGCCGCTGTTGCCGCTGGTAGATCACGACTGCAGAAGAGTGCCACGGCTTCCTCGAACTCGTTAAATGCCTGAGCAGCTATCTGCGGAAGCCTCTTGGGGAATCTGTCTTCCACCCTCGGCCAGATTACGATTGCATTGACCAGGGAAGCCATTATCACTCCCACCGCAGTCACCAGCGTTCGCTCTGCCGCATAAACTAATACGTTCTCACCCATTTCGCCATGGATCATCGTGACAACAACCGTGGTAGCAGAGAGCACAACGGCATCCTGCCACCGCAGCGCAAGACACAGCCACATGGCGGTAATCACCGCTATTCCGGCTGCAATTGGCCGGATAGAAGGGATAGGTGAGAGGCTGGCAAGGGAAATCATGCCCAAGCCAACCAGCGCCCCTATTATCGTTGCCTGAAGTCGCTGCACTCCTTTTTTGTAGCTCTGTAATACTGTCGGCTGAATGCAAATAACGGCCGCTACCCCTGCAAAAACAGGCTCAGGAATCCCCATCGCCTTGCATACCGCCAGTGAGGCAGCGACGGCCGCGCCGGTCTTCAACACTCTTCCACCGATCTTTGGCAGTTGAGGAGTCTTCACTACTGTCCACCATCCTTGGCATACTACACTCAAGGAAATTATACTGCAATCGATGAGCCAGCAGTGCCCGGTGAGATGAGCTAAACGAATCCTGATAATCTGGTGACAAAATCTCTACCGTATCTCTATTCCAGCGTGTATAATGTCCTTGCGTGCAGATGCACAGCCTAAGATGGCGACATTGGAGTTGGTGTCATATGAGCAGACAGACAGTTGCGGCGGTATTGGTGGTGTTGCTTACTGTATGTGCCGGGTGTAGTGGGAAACACAATAACACGGCAAGCAGCAAGGTTGTGATCTCTCTCTGGCACCCTTGGGGTGGAGTGCAGAAAGAAAGACTGGCGAAGATGGTCGATGAGTTTAACCAGACTCATCCAAACATCGAAGTAAAACCACTGTTCACCCCCAACGATCTTGGCAGTAGCCAGAAGTTCTTCACAGCGGTTGCTGCTGACAAAGCTCCAGATGTAATCTTTGTAGACGGCACACAGACGGCTGCCTGGGCTGAACAGGGGGCCATACAATCCTTGGACAGCTACATAAAGAGCAGCAATATCAAACCTGAAGATTACTTCACTCCTTCCTGGGCTCAAAATTACTACAAAGACCACGTATGGGCTATTACCTATTGCGCTGATCCCAATTTCGCTTTGGTCTGGAATAAAAAGGCATTCCGTGAAGTCGGGCTCGATCCTGAGAAACCGCCGACTACTATCGATGAACTCGACCGCTACAACGACAAGTTGACCAAGATAGTAAATGGCAAAGTCATAAGGACCGGCATCATCCCATGGGCTCAATATGGTAACGCAAACGCGATGTTTACGTGGGGCTGGGCCTTTGGTGGCAGCTTCTACGATCCCAAGACGCAGAAGATTACTGCCGACAATCCGAAAGTGTTGAAGGCAATGGAATGGATGGTGGGTTACGCCAAAAAGTATGACATTCGTAAGATCAATGCATTTGCCTCGGGTTTTGGCAGCAGAGATCAGGACCCGCTGTATACCGGACAGGTTGCCATACGTTGTCTGCATATATCCGGTATCGAGGAGATGAAGATATATGCGCCTAACCTCGATTATGGCATAAGTTACCTTCCTTCGCCACCTTATGGTGAGAAGCATTCGTCATGGGTTGGTGGTTGGTGTCTTGGGCTGCCTAAGGGTTGTAAGCATCCGGCTCAGGCGTGGGAGTTCATCAGATGGTGCTGTCACGATCCAAAGGGCACTGAGGCTGTCGGCAGGACACAGGGGCTGTTCCCGGGTTACAAAAACTCACCCTATTTCAAAGCTGTAGAGAACAAACCTGACTATTTACAGCTCTTGCAAGTGCTCAAAGATTGCCGCCACCAGAGACCGGTAATGCCTGCCCAGGCGTTTTATATGTCTTCGTTGGACAAGGCAGTCGATTATGCTATCTACGGCAGAATGACACCGAAGCAGGCGCTTGATAAGGCCAAGCGTGAGACCCAGGCGGAACTCGATCTGAGGTTGGCTGGAAGGTAAAAGTGAAGAGTGTAAATGCTGCTATAAGCGGGATCAAAGGCTGATGTACGAGAGGTATGTGAAGTGATTAAGAAAACAGTTCACGTGGTTGCGAATTCACATATTGACCCGGTGTGGTTGTGGGATAAGTTCGAGGGGATAGATGAGGTTATAAATACCTTTCGATCCGCATGCGACAGGCTCGACGAATACCCGAAGCTGAAGTTCTCAGCCAGTTCGTTGTGCTTCTACAAATGGGCGGAGGAGTTTGCCCCGGAGCTGTTCAGCAGGATTAAGGCCCATGTTGCCTCCGGCCGGTGGGAGATCACTGGTGGGTGGTGGGTTGAGACGGACTGCAACCTGCCTTTGGCGCAGAGTTTTTATAAAAGTGCTGAGCTTTCCAGGAATTATGCGCGGAGCAAGTTCAGAGTAGATATTCCTGTCGCTTACTGCCCGGATTCTTTCGGCCATGCAGCGTCACTTCCTGAAATACTTGCCGACACTGGCTCTAAATATTATGTGTTCGTTCGGCCGAACGCAGATGAAAAGCCGGACCTGCCATCCAACTTGTTCTATTGGGAGCACGGGGGGAAGAGGGTGCTGTGTTACAGGCTAAGATACCACTACTCTCAGGGATTTCACTTCAGCAGGGAGAGGGTTGAATCAGAGATCAAGACAGACGAGTTCTACCTTAATGGGCTCGCTTGCTACTTCTTCGGCTTGGGCGATCACGGCGGTGGGCCGACAAAGCGTGAGATAGAAACCATCCAGAATATTCAGAAAACTGAGGATTTGGTCGACGTTAGGTTCTCGACCTGTCTGGAGTTTTTCCAAGCTGCCGAAAAGCTCCCGGATATACCCACATATACGGGTGACCTGCACTACCACGCGGTGGGGTGCTATTCGGTGAACAGGAACCTCAAGAACGCTGTACGCGGCGCCGAGCGTTCGCTGTGTTATACAGGGCGTGTGATGGATCAAGCCGGTATGGACAGCGCCAGCCAGCTTGATCTGCTGTGGGAGAGCACCATCTTTAACCAGTTCCACGACATCATGCCCGGCTCATGTGCTCCTCACGCCGCTGTACAGGCAATGAATGAACTCGGCGGGGTTCGCGATGCCTCGGAGACGCTGTCATACACGGCACTCAAGGCTTTGTCTGCGCAGGTTCCTGTCAGGTGCCTGCAGGGAGAGTTCAGAATATTCAACTCTCTGTCCGAACCTGTCACGGGACCATTCGAGATAGAGAGCTTTATGTACTTCCGACCCGGTGCTCCATTTAAGGACACGACAGGCCAAAGCATCCGTATACAGGAGATTCCAGCATCTGTTATGTGTGCGAATCGCAGGTGGATGTTCATAGATGCCATTCCTGCCCACGGTATGAAGTCTTATTACTTTGATTCAGAGGCTGAATCGGCTATTGATCAGGCTGTAGGAATGGAATTCACCATCGGAAACCGCGTGGCACTTGGCGATATGGTGGTTGAGAGCCCAGGGCAGATTATTATTGCCGGGTCGAATCTCTTCAAATCTGCGTTCTCACTGGGAGTGATAGAGGATGACAGCGATACATGGAGCCACGGGGTTCGCGGGTATGGAGCGGCGAAAGGCTGCTTTGCAGAAGAATCATCATCCATATACGATGGTGATATCGCCTCTTTCCTGATCTCGCGGCAGAGATACGGGGACTCCCGCGCCGAGTTGAGGTTTACGCTCTACAAGGATCTGCCGTTCGTGGACTTGTTCATGAGAGTGCACTGGGAGCAGGAGAGAAGTGTTCTGAAGATGGAGTTTGAGCCTAACAGCTCGTTCGGTTCATTCTTTGTCCAGGGACCGGGAGCTGCCATTGAGAAGTCCACCGATGGCGCTGAAGAGCCGCTGCATGGGTGGTTAATGGCTGGTGAACTCGGCATTTCGCAGGACGGTGCCTTTGCGGTGGATCGCCAGGGTGATAAGCTGCGGATCACACTCATCCGATCAAGTATCTATGGATACGACAAGTATTGGCGTGTTGACCCTAAAGGCCCGATCAACCATACTGATCTGGGTGAACACGAATTCAGGCTGCGGTTTGTTAGACAGCAGGGCCTGAAATGTGAGGAAATGGAGCATCTCACGAGAGCGTTCGTCGAGCCGTTTAGGGTCATCCGCGATGGCAGACAGTAGGAATTACTACAGTTTCTTTCTCGCAAGTCCTGCCAAGCCCAGCAAGCCACTTATCAGCGCCAGGCATGAGCCCGGTTCCGGAACAGCAGGAATGGCGTTCTTTGTGAGGATGAAACCGCCCAGGCCATCCTCATCGGTATCGGCGAATATTCTAGCGGTGTCGTAGAATGTCCCTCCGACCTCGACAAGAGGCTGTCCTGCTTCACGGAAATAGCCGGTATACTGGGTGTCCATCCAGACATCTCCCCAGTGAGGCTCCCAGTCTCTGATATTATAGAACGAGGCGATTTTAGCAGTGTTCGGATCGGGATTTGGGTCTGAGCATCTTAGTTCGAAGCCCTGCCAGGCACGCGAAGTCTCATTGTGCACCGTCTGGTATATGTGCACCAGCTTGTAAACTCCCGGGTCGGCAAAATCATCGACTAAAAAATCACCAGAACAAATAAACTCGATAACTGGGTGGGCATCGTCTATATATACATCTATATTTGCCTCCCAGGCGAGCTTATACTCTACACTGTTCTCGTCGTTAGGCAAATATGGATTGGTAACTGCACTATTAATGATTACCGTATGCTGCCCGCTATTTATTGGGGATGCATCGGTCCATGATATCTGTACGGCGGCCCAAACCGACGCTTGAGACAACAACGCCAAGGCCAAAATACCCATACATCGAGTTATTGGTTTCATCCTTTAACCCTCCTCGCGAAAGGCCGGCCAGGGAATAGGCCTTTCCGCATACTCAAATCCTGAGATTATTTCCGGCCACGTCGCTTCAATGAACCAAGACCAACGCAACTAATTCCGGCGATCAAGGCCATTATAGACGAAGGCTCAGGGATCGCCCAATTAGTGGTCGGGTATTGAATGACTTGAGCTGATCCGCTGAGCGCATCATAGCTGAAGTCTACATAAAGCTTGTCTCCATTTCTGACTGCAGCAGGATTGTTGGGGTTGCCTGTGGTCTCCAGGTGGGCCATGAACTCGACGCCATCACTGCAGTTCAGAATCACAATTGTCCAGGGAATGTTGGGGTTGGTCTGAGATCCAACATCATATGTCTTGATCACAGAGATGTCGCGCAGGTTGGAACCGCCCAATACTTTAACGTGCCAGTCTGTCCAAGTGTCATTGGTCTGGTTCAGGATGGTCTGTCTGATTCGGGGGTCAGTGCTCCCGGACGGGCATGCATTGGTCAGTTTCTCAATGTAACTTCCGCCAGCAGCCCAACTCCAAACAGACTCTCTGTCGTAGGTGCAGATACCATCACACTTGTACCAGCCGCTACTGCTCAGGTCAACGATGGTCTCTATATTGTCTGCAAGGACTGACGAAGAAATGCATAGAGCCAGAAGAACTAATACTACTGCCATTACTCGGGGGTGTATCATACCTCTTCTCCTCATCTAAAAGTGTGTTGTACCTGCCGCACTACAGCGCGGTCTCGTTTGAAGCTACACAATGTATGGACGCATTCTAGCCCAAGGCACGTCATAAGTCAAGGATGATTCTCGGATATTACATAAATCCTAGTATAATTACCAGACTACCTGGCATTAGTACAGGCTATTAAGGTCTTCAGACTTTCTGATTTTGATCACAGGTATGACAGTATCGCCTACTATCAGGCAACTGCTGATGCCGGTTACTGAGACGTGAGCATTCACTGGAGGTTTCGGAATGCTTCTGCAAACTACTCTCAACCCCAGATGTCCTGTGCTATCGTGCAAACCGCTGCCGTCGTTAATATAGAAATAATCCTCATCAGCAGTTCCCGTATAAGTAACCTTGCCACACGTGCGCACGAGCAGCCCAAGGGTGCGAAGCCCCAATCCACCTGTAACACCCGGTGTCGTTGCGGAAAACGCACCGCCACCAACTGCGCGATTGATCATAAATATCGGGTTCATGCGGGTCAGCAGTCGCTCTGTGATTGTCACGCTGGTCGCGTTTATTGTTCGCTCGCCCGAATCCGTCTCCAAGTCACCAATCACTGTTACCAAATCTCCTTCATCCACTGGACAATCATTGATGACGCGAATCCCGCTGTAGCCATTTTCATCTTGTATATAGAACTCATTGCCGCCGAGTTGACAGGTGCCTGCGGTGACAACCTTATTAGTCGCCTTAACACCTTGGCTGTCTGCACTCGGAAACGCGTCAGCGACTGTTCGGAGGTTGGATATTGGATTCTGAATTGATACCGTCGCCTGCGTGCTGGCCTGAGAAGCAACCGGGCTGCCCTGCACTGCGATAGCCTCGACATTATGTGGTCCAACTGTGTAGGCTGTCGTATCTATAGATATTGCATAAGGCGGCTGGAAAGCGCTGCCCTTGAACACGCCATCGACATAGAAATCCACTTTGGTTATGCCCAAGGGGTCTATGGCAATCGCGCTGATGATAGCCAAGCCGGTAAGCGACTTATCAGGGGAATCGATTGCGACATAGGGATGGGTGGCGAACGGAGCCATCAGTGGGTCGCCCACTATTGTGTGCTTCCAAAATAGGCGCGGGTTTGCCGCAAAGAAACTCTCTGCCATGTTGTAGCCCTTGGTATACCTGTCAAACAGCACCTGTGGCCAAATGCTCTGCGAATAGGGCTCGGAAACGTATCCTCCAACTCCGCATGCGCCCTGAGTTATCAAGTCGACAATTAACGATTGTCCTCCGGTGGTTGGGTTGAAAGTACGGGCGCTGCTTGAGACATAGGTGTCGGCAATGGAGCCAGGAGCGAAAGTATTACTTTTATACGCCGCTGCATTGAAGCACGGGTCATTGCTGCCCCAACTGAAGTAGCTAATTATGTTGCTCAGCCCTCCCAAAAACATGGATGTGTCATCGTAAATGACCGGCAAACCCTTTGCAACAAGGTTGTTCTTTGCATACTTGAGACGGTCATTGAGGGTTTTATTGGGGACCGGAACTGCTCTGTCGATAACAAAGGAACCCGATTTCCCCGCGGCAACGCTTCGATCTATCATAGAATAAATATCCTGCTCGGTATATCCATCAAGCCGGGTCACAATGTATAAGTGCAGTCCGCCGTAGGCCTTCTGGTGCGTAAACGCTTCGTCAATGGCTGGGTATATTTCAGGGCCATATGGGTTTATCGTCAGAGTGTTTATGGAGGGTTCGTCAATGCATGTAAGTACGCTTGTGAGAGCGAGAGGACCACTGGAAAAATAGTCATTAGTGGCAGGATCTTTATATTTTATACCCAGTGGAATGCCTTTCGTTAGTACTATATAATCTATGTGGTCTTTTATAAGTGGGTTCTGCAGAAATGCGCGGATTGGGCTTTTAATATTTGCTTCACATTCAGTGTAGTCTACTATTTCGTTGGTGAGGCAGCTAATGGTGCAGACGTTCTCTTGCGGTATGCCGCGCGCATCCGCATAATAGCGCGCTATGTTCATTGAAGTCTTGCTTCGGTTGTTCTGAACAACCAAGACATTCCTGGGACCGCCTCCCGCCAAGGCATCGCCACATACAAACACAATGAACAACAAGCTCAACAAAAAGTGACAACGTGCTATAAATGCAGCACTGGGCACAAATCGAATCAAACCCGCCTGCCCTCCTATTACGGCTTGATTCCTCAAAGTCAGGTGTTGGTCCTGCAAGACGTGGTGTATGTTTGTTATGACCTCAGGCCCAATACTCGTCTTCGTAGTAATGAGCATTAGCACGCCATACCGGGGTACCACCCAAAGTCATAGATGTTCATGTTCTCCCCTGTTTCCTGTGAGGTTATACAAGAAATTCGGCGAGGTCAGGGGTTAGTGCGTTTAATATTGCATAACCCACATTTTTATATATACGCAAGCAGGCACAGATGTCAATAGCCTAGTGGCCGGATTAACGTGCATATATGTAAAACTAGTACTTTTGCTAGTTGTCAATCATTGAATCTTTTGTTCCAATGACGTTTCCTCTGTTACACCTGTCAGTGCACGACAACTATTCTCAACCAAGGCAAATGTGAGATAAATCAAAGTTGTCCTGCCGGAGGAAACGGTGTATTGTGCAGGGAATGAAACTGAACAGGTCGAATCTGCGTGGGCTGCTGGATGTTGGCCTGTATAGTAGTACCGTTAGGAGGATGACTTCATGATGAAGGCCATTGTAATGCTGATCTTACTGGTTTCCATTCTTTGCACGGCGGCGTTCGCCGGTGGTTTTGTAAAGGCCGATGGCACTGGGCTGATGCTGGACGGCAAGCCATACCGTGCAATGGGTGCGAACGCTCCGGACCTGTTTGTTGCCTACTCAGGTGCTGGCTTAGGTGTGCAACCTCAAGATAGAGGCAAAGAGCGCCAGAGAGCCGTTGACGCTATTCTCGACGCTGAAAAGAACAAGATCGCCTTTTTCAGGTTTTGGGCGACAGGCTTCCATCCCATTGAGATGAAGCTCTACTTCGACAACCCCAACGAGTATTGGAAGAACATGGACGAGGTTTTCAATCTCTGCCGCCAGCATAATATCAAGCTCGTACCGTCCATCTTCTGGGAGATCGGGCTTTGGCCTCTCATTTGCGAGGAAGACCGCTCCGCTATAGTCGATCCTAATTCCAGAACATATAAAGCTATGCATAAATACGCCAGGGAGATAGTAACCCGTTATAAGGACGATACCAATGTTCTAATGTGGGAACTCCTCAACGAGGGATTCCTGGGTGCTGATGTCCAGATGGAAGGCAGAGACCTGGGCGGTGGTGATGTGTATTTGCCTACTACCAAGCTGAAGAGGAGTAAATACAATAGTGGTGACAGCCTGACTGTCCCAATCCTCAAACAGTTTTATATCGAGATGACAACCTATATCAAAAGCCTGGACCCGAACCATATGGTGGAAAGTGGCGACGCTGGTGTTCGCGACTGCAGCCAGAGTCTTCGCGAAAGTTTTCCGGATCAGGTGTGGGTTAGAGACACGTTCCGGCAGCATGTCGGCAACCTGCTTGCGTCTCAACCGGCACCGCTTGATGTGTTCTGCCAGCATCTGTACGGCAGTCTTGACCCCAACTTTGAACCGGACCAGATAACGAAGCTGTCGGCGCTGGATTATTTTACGTGCACCATTCGCGCGGTGGATGCTGCCCGGATGCCTCAATACATTGGTGAGTTTGGACAAGTATTCCCCTCATTCGATAAAGACCCCGATGCCAAGTTTGCTCGGACGTTCATAGATTTGATGGATAAAGAGGGGGTCGACCTTGCGAGCGTTTGGGTGTGGCACTTCCCCTGGCAGCCTGAGAACAATGTTACAAGCCAGTCTCACCCGCTGCTGGTGAAGCGTATTGCGCAGTTCAATGAAAAATACGCTGGGCTCAAGTAGTATCCTTTGGAGTTACATGGAGGTAGAAATGAAGTACATTTGGACGATTATGGCTGCGGTCTGCGCTCTTTGTATGTGTGGTTCCGCTATGGCGGCGGATGGATTCTTGAAGATTAATGGCTCGAAGCTCATGCTCAATGGCAGGGAGTATAGAGCCATTGGTGTGAACATTCCAAACTTGCACACGGCTTACAATGGCACTTGGCACCATATCAAGCAGATATATGGCACGCCTGAGAAGGCGAAGCAGGCAATGATCGATGCAATAATCGATGCTGAGAAGAACCATATTGCGTTCGTTCGCTTCTTTGCTCACCCCGGATACCCCAGCGATAACGCGCAGCTTTACCAACCTCATCGGGAAGAGTATTGGCATCAGATGGACGAGGTTGTTAACCTTTGCCGAAAGCATCATGTAAAGCTGGTGCCTTCGCTTACATGCATAGACAGTTGGCAGTGGTGCTACGGCGAGAAGCGGCAGGCTATTCTCGACCCCAACTCCAAAACCTATAAGATGTCCTATGGCTACATCAGGGAGTTCGTTACTCGTTATAAGGATGATCCCACTATTCTCATGTGGGAGCTTACCAACGAGGGCATGCTTGGCTGTGATGTCGACAGGCAGGGCGAGAAGGGGCTGCCGGAGGAGTGTTTTGCAGAGAAGAGCCAGTATCGCGAGACCCTTTCGCGGGAAGACAGCCTTACCTGGGATATGTTGACGCGCATTTATCAGGATCAAGCTGCATTCATCAAGGGGATCGACCGAAACCACCCTGTGACGAGTGGCGATGCCAGTGTCCGACCGGAATGCACCAGCAGGCGTGAGACATTCCCGGACTGCAAGTATCGCACGGATACTCTAGCCGAATGGATAGGTAATAACCTGGCTTCCCAGCCGGAGCCGCTGGATGTCTACAGCTACCACATGTACGGAAGCATCAACGAGAAGACGTCCTGGGAAGGCCATTTCAATATTCCGCCGATGGAGCTCTACCGGTCGCTGATCCGTGCCACACATGCCATTCAAGCGCCTGTGTTTGTAGGTGAGTTCGGCCAGTATCAACCCTCGTTTGATAAAGACCCCGATGCAAGCTACACACGTGCGTTCATTGATGAAATGGACAAAGAAAACGTCTCTCTTGCCGCACTCTGGGTATGGCATTTCCCATGGCAGCCGGAGAATGATGTTCGAGGAAACACACACCCCTTGTTAATACAGCGCATTGCTGAGTTTAATGCCAAATATGCCAAACTAAAGTAACTAAAGGAGATATGAATGAAAAAGACTTTCACTAAAGTAGTTCTTGCTGTTGTTGCATTGATTATCTGCTTGGGATGTCCCGTTCTGAGCCAACCTATGCTCAAGGATGGCGAGCGAATGGTGTTTTTTGGAGACAGCATAACAGAGCAGCAGATATACAGTCGCTATATTATGAATTACTTCGCCCTTCGTTACCCGGACGCTAAAATCACCTTTCGCAACGCCGGTTGGGGCGGCGACAGATCTCCCGGTGGGTTGAATCGCTTAAAACGTGACGTCCTCAGCCTGAAACCGAGTGTTGTGAGTCTTTGCTTCGGCATGAATGATGGCGGTTACCGGGACTTTGACCAAGGTCTATTCGATACATATATGACCGGTATGAAAGGCCTGGTGTCTGAGTTGAAGGCGGCAGGCGTGAAGGTTGTGCTATTAACCCCTGGCTGCGTAGATCCTGACAGGAACGGTTCTCTTAAGAACTACAATAATACTCTTGCGCTCTTCGGTAAGGGAGTTGTGGAGTTGGCAGCGAAAGAACGCTTGCCGGTATACGATATCAATAAGTTGATGTGGGATATTCAGACACAGGTAAAAGCTGCTGATCCCAGCTTTACCATGATCCCGGATAGTGTGCACCCGAATGCGCCTGGGCACATTCTGATGGCTTACGGTCTGATCAAAGATCTTGGGTGTGAATCTTCCGCATCCGGCCTTACCATTGACGCGGCAAAGGCAGAAGTTGAGGCGGATCGCTGCCGGGTTGAAAATCTGAAAATCAAAACAGATGCCATTACTTTCGTCAGAACCGATGATGCACTGCCCATATTTTATGAGCCGGGTATTGACGCTATATTGAAGTTCGCGCCGTATATTTCCACACTGAACGAGTACAAGCTAAAAGTGACCGGCCTTAAACCGGGGAATTGGAAATTGACTGTACAAGGAGTGGAAGTAGGCAAGTTCTCTGCTGATGCACTTGCCTCCGGTGTAGATTTATCAAATATGCCTGGCCCGTGGAAAACATTAGCTGAGAAAGTTAATGCTATATCTGCTAATCAGGAGTATCTGTATTTTTCACGATGGCGAATGGTAGAGTTAATCAACTTCCCTTCAGAAGTCAAGCGCGATACCGATGCACTGCTTAATAAGCTGGACAACCTGATCGCGGCAAGAGAAGCTGAGCGTGCGAAAGCCGTGGCGAACCGAAAATGGCGATGGTCGCTCGTTCTGGTGAAGTAATAGCAGTAGAAACAAAACGCTGAATGACAAAGCACACACGCCCGGTGTTAGTCATTCAGCGTTCCATATCATTCATACCTTTAGTGGCTTAAACCTCACTGCCTTCTAAGCAGTTGCTTGATTTCCTTTGGCTTGTTTGTGGTTATCCCGTCTACTTTCAACGCAGCCATCCTGGTGGCTGTTGCCTCATCGTCGACGGTCCATACATAAACACGCATCTTTGCATCCCGGCATTGCTTTACAAACTCAGCGTTCACCGCATCGGTTGCGCAGACGTCGAGTCCATCAGCATTTATGGACTGAGCGGTTTGTATAAGTCCCTTGGCTCCATCAAGACCGGGGCTGCACAGCAAATACGCCTGCAAACTTGGGCGCTCACTCTTTACGGCTTTGATGACTTTAGCGTCAAAGCTAATGACTGCAACTTGCTTATCAGATTTTCGCGAGTGTTTGAGTGCGTTGAAGAATTCCGGCAGTACCTCAGGTCCACACTTGATCTCTACGAGAAGCCGTTTCCCTCTGGGGATCGTCTGCAATACCTCGTTGAGTGTTGGAATCTTCTCACCGGCCCACTGTTCCCCTTTCCATTTACCTGCGTCCAGCGAGCGGAGTTCATCCAGCGTGTGATCGCTCGGTTTCATATCCACGCCTGTTGTTCTGGCGGTGGACGAGTCGTGCATTACTACTGTCCGGCCATCCTTGGTGAGATAGATGTCTATCTCGACTGCATCAGCAGAAAGCTTCCATGCCAGGTTGATCGCGGCAAGAGTGTTCTCCGGTGCCATAGATGAGGCGCCGCGATGTGCAATGATCTCGAGTCCGGCTTGAGCGCCTGCGCCGAGGGTAGAGAGTGCAATGGCAAACAATGTAACAACTAATCCTTTCATATCAATATACAATTCGCATGCGCGCAGGGCATCTCCTCCTAACCCACAGCATACCAACATGTGTTAACCGCCAACCATCCCTCCCTAACCTTTTGACCTTATGACTTTATGACCTTTAGACCATAAAATCAAATCTCTGGATCGATGGCAGCGGCGGCGTCAAACAGCGTTTTAAGGCCCGTCAGCGCACGGTCGCGGTCTTCGGGCGCAAGCTGATTTAGCACCTTGCAGACCCGCTCCACTCGCTTGGCTACTCGAATGCGCATCACCTCTTTACCTCGGTCGGCTAATTGAAGGCACTTTACCCGGCGATCGCACGTTTCAGTTACACGCTCCACCATTCCTGATTTCTCCAACCGGTCCGCTATCTGAGTTATGGCACTCAGTGAAATTCCTAGTTCCTTGCTGAGTGCGGACATAGTGCGTGGGCCGTCTAATAATATGGAACACACACGTATTTGTGCTACCGGAAACTCCAGTCCAGGATCATCAGCCCCGATGGTGAAGAGTCTGCGTGTGAGGCGCGGCATGATATCCGTTATTGCCTGGGCCTGATCATATAGAACATCACTCATTAGTCTGCCTCTTACCTTTGAAAACGCGCGTCAAGTCGTCCATTATCGCATACATCACGGGGACCACGAACAGAGTCAGTGCCGTGGATGTGAGCAATCCGCCGATGACCGCAGTCGCCATTGGCGCCTGCACCTCCGAACCCTTGCCTAGTCCCATTGCAAGCGGCAGCATTCCCAGGATCGCCGCTGAGGCGGTCATCAGGATTGGTCGAAGACGGGTGGGGCCTGCGGTCAGCAGAGCGTCCTCACGGCGCATTCCACGTCTGCGCAGGGTATTCGTGTAGTCTACCAGCAAAATTCCGTTCTTGACAACGATCCCCACCAGCATCAACAAACCGATAAACGCTGTCAGGCCGAAAGATCGACCGGTTAGAAACAGTCCCAGGATAACTCCCGATCCCGCCAGCGGCACCGACAACAAGATGATAAGCGGGTGTATAAACGATTCAAACTGCGATGCAAGCAGCATATAGATCAGCGCGATAGCCAGCACTACAGCCAGCCACATTCCGCCGAACTCTTCAGCGTTGCGTTTCTGGTTGGTGCCCCAATCCCAGTGGTAACCCGTGGGCATAGATATACCGGCCATGATCTTTGTTACATCTTTTTGAATCTCACCGGCTGACCGCCCTTGTGGGACTCCTGTAACGGCAATATAGCGCTGGCGATCAAGACGGGTGATCTCACTCGGTCCATTACCGTAGGTCGGTGTCGCCACCTGGCTGAGTACGATATCCTGAGCCCCCGCTCCGCTGGGCTTGACCACCAAGTCCAGCATTTCCGGCACGCTCTTACGGTCTTCTTCAGGCATTCGTACGATAATAGGGTATTGGAATCCCTTTTCCTGATAATAGCTGGAGATGGTGCCGTTGGTGGCGGTGTTGAGCATATTTGCGACATCGGAAAAGCTCACGCCCATCTGTTGAGCCTTTTGCCGGTCTACTTTCCATTGTATCTCCGGCATTGCTTCCTGCCAGTTAACGTCCAGGTTTTCGAGACCGGGTATGCCTCTAACCTGCTGCAGAACCTGTTTGGACAGCCGTGATAGCTCGCTGAGGTCTTCACCAAAGATGTCGATCTCGATGTTCTGTCCGCCGCCGGTCATTATTTGTGAGACCAGGTCCGTCTGTTGAGGCCGTGCGTTTATACCCGGGATGCCGCTCAGTTGCTTCCGTAAGTCCTTAATGACATCAGCAGTCGGCTTGCTGCGGTTATCTTTCAATTTTACCGTAACTGATCCCATATACGGCCTGAGTGTTGTGGATGATCCGCGCATACCCATGTTTGAACCGGCGGTTGCGAATGCAGTCAGCACATCGGGGTTGCCGGAGATTTTTCGCTCAATCTGCTGCATAGCCTTATTCGTTTGCTCCAGTGCTGTGCCTATGGGCATCTTCACGTTTACTGAGAAGTCGCCACTGTCAGTGAGAGGCATAAGCTCGGTGCCAATGAGAGGTAACAGCAGGAAACTCGCCAGTGTCACGGCAGCGGCTGCGCCGATGGCCTTGAACCTGTGATGGATTGCCCAGTTCAATCCAGTGCGGTAAGAGCTGTCTAGTGCATCCAACAGTTTGCCGGCCTTGGCAAAGGCTTTTCCTAACAGCCCGCGCTTATGTGTATTATCATTAATATTTTCTGCATGAGCCTCGCCGGAAATCAACCGTGTTGCGAGCATAGGCACGACTGTGGTGGCGTCCAGCAGGGAAACTGCCAGGGAGAAGATGACAACCAACGCGAACTGCGTATACATTTGCCCTGCCTGCCCCCTGATCAGAAGCAGTGGGAGGAATACCACCATAACTGTCCACGTAGATGCGACAACCGCGCTCACGATCTCGCTGGTGCCGCTTACCGCCGCTTCCATTGCGGATTT
>JAJFTD010000103.1 GCA_021373255.1 bacterium | reverse complement strand
AGATAGGCGCCAAAGCTGTCCAGATAGCTATGGGCAAGGTCTCAGGTAAAGCTGAACGCCAGCAAATCGCTCTGAAGCCAAAGCTGACGATTCACAACCTGTCTTCGTTCACCGAGATTAAGTGCAGAACGGAGGCAGTCGTAGTTACTGCAGATACTTAAGCCTGTTAGTCTTTTGATAATTGAGGAGGAGTGAGTAATGTGTAGTAAACGTGGTTTTACATTAATTGAGTTACTGGTTGTGATAGCGATAATAGCTATCCTGGCGGCAATACTGTTCCCCGTCTTCACATCTGTAAAGGAGAAGGGACGTCAAACAGCTTGCCTTAGCAACATGATGCAGCTTTCCAAGGGCTTCCGTATGTACGTAGATGACAAAGATGGGCGTTTCCCTGGTGCATCTCCGCGGGATAGTGGTAACCTTGGTGCCACATCTCAAATGTACCTTACTTATGTATACTCAGGATGGGTGCATTATAATAATTATGAAAACCCCGCGCTAGACATAAAGAAAGGCGGGATATTCCCCTATGTCAAAAACACTGCTGTATACCAGTGCCCGTCCGATAAAGCGAAAAGAGATGGTCTAAACGGCCTCAGTTATAGCATGAATTGTTGGTTCCAGTGGATAAGGGAATCTGATGTGCGGCGTTCTGCAAAAACAGTGCTATTGGTTGATGAAGGTAAGGGAGCGTATAGTGTATCACAGCGTAGAAGGCAGTATCTCAATGATGGTTACTTTGCAGCGAACTTAGCCACTCCAGAATTAGGTGATCTACCTAGTGATCAGCACTGTGGTGGTGGCAACTTTGGCTGGGCCGATGGACACTGCACCTGGGTCCCGTGGAAAGGTTTTGTGAACCTGAACTTTGACCCCCGAAAAGCAGTTGACCCTATAAAGAACAAAACAAAATAACGTTCTACAATATGCAAAGATAACGCGTGCAGGTTAAGTCTGCACAGTAAGCTGGATGGGAGTACGCTGGATAAGCTGGCGTGCTCTCATTTTTATGTTACATCCCGCATAGAGTCCCTATAAAGTCACTGGTTGCACCAGGGCGCGATACTCGGATGGGGACATATTCATGGCACGCTTAAACTGACGCGAGAAGTAGTTGCTGTCAAGGAATCCCACCGCAAAAGCAACATTCGTGATGCTTGTTTCTCCGCAGCGCAATAACTCGACCGCTTTGGATATTCGGACACGAAGCAAATACTCTATGGGAGTATACTCGGTTGTTTCCTTGAACATCCGCAATAATGTGCTGGAGGACATGTGTGCAATCTCTTGAAGATCTCGCAGTTCGATTTGTTCAGCGTAATGAGTCTCAATGTGGCTGATAACGCTGGCCATCTGTAAAAGGTTGCGACTGGCTTTGCGTGTGGTACGCGCGTATCGACGGCATAGGAAACTTACGGCCTGCATAAAAAGAGCAATTACTGTGTATTCGTATCCTGGAAGTTCTGAATCCATTTCTGATTCTATTAAGCTGATTATGGACATCAAGTGAGCGGTTTCTTCAGGGCTCAACTGCAAACGGCTCTCAAAATTGTGCGCGCGCCGGTATTTGGGTTCGAGTTCGAAAAGGATATGATACCCCGGCAGTTTCTTAATATGATCCACTTGGACCAGAATCTGGTTAGGATCGAAACAGATGTTTTTGAGAAAGAGCCTCTGTGAATTTTTGTATCCGTGAAGTTGCTCTCCCCTTATTACAAATACGTCACCCGCTCGTACGGGATACTCTTCCTTTTCTGTGAAATGAATGCCCTCACCCTTGTATACCACAACAAGCTCCCAGAAACCGCTGTGCTTATGCAATTGATCGGGGGTCTGAGGGTTGTCACAGCGCATGCCGAATGGAAAGCTAGCGTGAGGAAATACTTCGGCTCGCGTCCATACATTTTTCTCCGCACCCGCTCTATCCATGTATTCAGAAACCTTGTTTGAGAGTGACATCGCCGCGATACACCTCGATTTATCCATAAGATGATAATGACGATATTATGCTATATGCCGCTCAGATTGTCAAGGTGTACAAGAAATATGGGTGGCATAATACGAATACTTAAATATGGTAATCCGCCATTTATAATGTTTGGATTGAAGCGGATTTGCTTGTTTTGATAGTCATCTGTTGTCATACGCAATTTCGCTAGTTCAAAAAATTGCTCTTGTTCAGAATGAAAGATCATATAGCATAGTTAAGTGCATTATTAGGAGGGGGGCCAGAGTTTAGTTTGATTATCCTGTCGCTTAGTATCGATTTGCCGAAGCAATGAATTGCTGAAGGTAACAACAAGACTTAAGAATCTCTTGGAGATATAGAAAGGAGAAGAAAGGAATGCGGGATAGAAGAAGATACATCATTCTGGTGCTGACGGTGATTGGGTTGCTTGTCGGCAGTGGACTTGCCTGCTTTGCGGATAATCTCCTCATCAACCCCGGGTTTGAATCAGGGGTGCCGACTGTGGACGGTCGGATAGGGGATACCGGTGTAGGTTCGGGCTGGCACTGTGAGTTCTTGGGAGAGTTCTCAGGGGTTGCTGATGAGGTGGCATCCAATACAACAACCGCGAGAACAGACAGCAAAAAACTCTGCTTCTTTGGTTACGACGATGTAACCTCGTCCAATCCAGCAATAGTGAGCGTCTATGAAGACAGTATGGTAATACCGAATACGGACTATACAGTAAGCGTTTATGTTCGTGGTGTTGATTTTACTGGCAACGGATTTGGTAAGAGTGGGGATGTTGCTCGACTACTGGTGAGAGAGCTTGACACTAATGGCTACCCAACCGTTGAGCTAGCCAATGTCCAGGTTACTACTACAAGCACTGATTATCAGCTTTTAACTGCCACAATCAGACCTGCAACCAACAAAATCAGATTCGAACTATACTCATCTATCGGATGTACATATCAAGACGGTTGTGTGTTGTTTGACGATTGCAGCCTGGATGGAGCATATCCTCCTTATCCTCTCAATGGCACAGTGACATCGGGTGGTTCCCCTGTAGAGGGAGCGACGGTTACCTATGGCGATCTATCGGCAGTCACCGATTCGAATGGTAAGTATGAAATCCTTGGCGTTCGGTTAGCCCAATACCTCGCAGTGCGTGCGAGCAAGACTGGTTATCTGCCGCAGAAGAAGTGGCGAGAGATGTCACCTGATGCGAACATTGTAGATTTTGAGCTTCCTGCAGCGGGCAATAACCTTCTTGCGAATCCGGGCTTCGAGGATGGGAATACCCCTCATGGCCAAAGCTCATGGGCATGGCCGGATAGCAATATTGCTGGCTGGACGACTGACCTCTGGGCTGTGAACCTCTGGAACGAGAGCGCAAATAACCCTGGTGAATACAAGAGTGGTGAAGAAGCTGAAGATGTTATAGTCTGGCACTACACTGGCGTGCCGAACGATGGTTCCCTAAGCCAGACAATAAATGTGAAGACAAGTTCCCACTATACAGCCAAAGTGTGGTTGAAGGGCATCGGCCCAAGCTGGGGAGTAAATCTTGCTCAGAAAGGCGAGCTTGCTATCAAGCTCATAGATTTTGATGGCAACGCTACCGAGCTGACATCTGCACTTAGCAATTTCACCGATTGGCAGCAGCAGATCATCGAGTTCGACACTCCTGCAAACGTTGACACAGTGAAGTTCATTGTGAGAGCTCACATGCTGGATGCCCCGACAGTTGCGCCACTTGCTCGGTTAATTATGGACGATGCTGAGCTGGATGGCCCGACGGGTCTTGGGCCTATGGTATTTGGAAAAATAACCTCGGGCGGTTCTCCTGTTGCTGGAGCCACTGTAACTTATGGTGATACTCTATCTGCCACCACTGATAATAATGGTGATTACACTATTTCCGGTGTGCCGCAGGGTCAGAACCTTGCCGTAAGAGCCAGCAAGACCGGCTATTACCCACAGAAGAGATGGCGGACGGCAAATGGCAGTTTACGCTGCAACATCGATATGCCTGCGGTAGGAAGCAATCTGCTTATCAACCCCGGCTTTGAGGATGGAAACATCATCAATGGCACTAACGGATGGGGCGCAGGTGCTGTGGCTGGTTGGACAACCGATCTGCCGAGCGTCAACAATATCTGGAACGAAAGTGCGAATAGCCCTGTTTATGTTCACGCCGGTGAGGAAGCTGAAGACGTCATAGTCTGGCACTGGAGTGGAGTTCCGAATGACGGTTCCATAAGCCAGACGATCAATGTAAGGCCGAGTTCTCACTACTCCGCCAAAGTATGGCTGAAGGGCATTGGCCCAAGCTGGAGAGCAGGTTCTGCTCAGAAAGGTGAGCTTGCTATTAAGCTCATAGATTTTGATGGTGCTGTTACTGAGCTGACATCTGCACTGAGCAACTTCACAGACTGGCAGCAGCAGGTCATCAACTTCGATACTCCTGCTAATGTAGACACAGTAAAGTTTGTGGTTAGGGCTCACATGGTAGAGAGCCCCAGTACTATCCCATATGCTCGTTTGATTATAGACGATGCAGAGCTTAATGGATTTGCAGGTCTTGGACCGGCGCTGTTTGGAAAGATAACTTCTGGCAATTCTCCCATTGCTGGAGCTACCGTAACCTATGGCAGCAGTTTATCTGCCACCACGGATGCAAACGGAGATTATTCTATTGCCGGTGTGCCGCTTGGCCAGAACCTTGTCGTGCGCGCGAGCAAGAATGGTTATTACCCGCAGAAGAGATGGCGGACGGTAAACGGCAGTGTGCGTTGTAACATCGACATGCCTGCAGTTGGAAACAATCTGCTTATCAACCCTGGCTTTGAAGATACAGCCACTGCTCATGGCGTTAGCTCATACGGGAGTTTACCAGGAGGTTGGACGGATGAAGTTGGTCTACCTAACTACTGGAACGAGAGCGCGAATAGCCCAGCCTACGATCACAGCGGAGAAGAGGCACAGGATATCATAGGATGGTATTACGGTGCGCCGCCATGTGATGGAGCCTTGAGCCAGACGGCCAACGTATGTCCTGGGGCTCATTATGGCGCAAAGGTATGGCTGAAGAGCATTGGACCGAGTTGGGGAACTAATCCTGCTCAAAAGGGTGAGCTTGTCGTAAAGATGATCCACTCCGACTCGAGTGTTACCGAGCTAACATCAACGCTCACTAACTTTACGGACTGGCAGCAGCAGGTCATTAACTTTGATGCTCCCGCTGATGTGACTACCGTGAAGTTCATTGTGCGTGCTCACATTCTGGACACTTACTTTGCTCGATTGATTATCGATGATGCAGAGCTTAATGGTCCAGCAGCCGGGTTGTCAACGCTGAAGCAGTTGGCTGATAACTCGGATGTATACCTAAAGGATGTGGTGGTGACTGCTGTATTCAGCGGATGCTATTACGTCGAAGAGAAAGGCCGTCAATCGGCTATCAAGGTGATCGGCTCCGCAACAGTTGGCGACGTGCTTGCGATTCGCGGAACGATGACGACCAGCGGTGGTGAGCGAGCCATAACTCCGACCTCCGTTTGGGTCCTGGAAAGCACATACACCATCAAGCCGTTGGGCTTGGTAAACAAATCCCTCGGCGGTGGCACCAATGGCCTGGATGCTGGTGTTACAGATGGAACTGGGATTAATACCATCGGGTTATTAGTAAAGACAACCGGTTCCGTAACTGATGCGGCGGGATCTAATCTGATTATCAACGATGGGTCAGGCACACCGGTCAGTGTTACGGGCGTTACTGAGACATTCACAACAACTAACTATGTGTCCGTGATAGGTATCTCGTCCATCACAGTGGAGCTTGATGGCACCCGAACCAGAACCATACGTGCCATTAAGGTTACACGGTTGAATTAAGGACTTAACTTGTAAGTGGCTGGAACTGGAGGTGATGTGGAATACGCTTCAGACCGGGCGGCCGGTGAATGGTCGCTTGATTAGGATAGGCAAAAGAATAAATCCACAACTGCGGGGACACTCGCACAATGCAAGTGTCCCCGCTACCCGGAAAGAGGAAAAGGAGAAAAGTAAAATGTGCTTCAAAATGAGTTATCTGAAGTTGGCAGGAATGATTTGCCTTCTCATGCTTGGACTGGCTGTTTCTGCCACTGCCACGACCTGGGATGCTTACGCGGATTGGTCGAACACCAGTAATCCCAACGGGCAGTATATGTGCGGCACCAGAACTACAGTAGATGGTACTAGCTTTACTACTTTTGACACCAATAGCCTGCTTTGGGGCGTTTATCAGGCATGGACAGTTGGCGGTGCTTGGGATGTTGGTGGGTTAGTTGCCAAGAATGCAACCGCCGGCAATCTCATACAGCAGCCGGGTGTTGGAGCTTATAGCGTGCTCCGCTGGAAATCAAATGTGGATGCTTTAGTAAATATCGATGTCACATGGTCCAATACATCGTGGACCAGCGCAGATGCACATTTGGTCCATAACGGAACTTCGATCTATGACTGCGCCGTCAACTGGGCCGGTCCTGTAAGCCAGCATCGTGCTGAAAGTATAAATGTCCATGTAGGAGATACCATTGAAGCCGTAGTGGGATCAGGCACTAACGGATATCCGGGCGATGACGGCACGAACCTTTGGTTCACAGTGTCAACAGCCCCTGTACCTGAACCCTCTTCCATTCTTGCGATGCTCAGTGGATTAGTCGGGCTCGGAGGAGTTGTATTAAGACGCAAGATTAAATAGTTGTTCGATTGTAATAGTTGTAGGTAGTCCGAGGGGGGTGAAACCGCCCTCGGACTGGAGAAAAGTTGAGGATCACATAAAAAGATGGCCTGTGAGGGAGTTGGTTAAGATGCCTAGAAAAACAAGCCCTTGTAAGAGTGTGGGATTCACACTAATTGAGTTACTCGTTGTCATTGCTATCATAGCTATATTAGCGGCTATTCTATTTCCTGTGTTCTTGACAGCCAAAAGCTCAGCACAGTCCAGTAGATGCGTCAGCAATCTCAGACAGATCAATACAGCACTGATAACCTATGTGGATACATGGAACGGATTTTTGCCGGGAGGAAAGCCTGACGCTGCAACCGGCTATTATCTGGAGCCATACCATTGCAGGATCGCTGATGCCTCTTGGACTGGAAATAGCTGGGGTTTTACGAGCAATCGGAGATACATGCAAGATTTCCTAGCTCCATTTATCAAGAGTGCTGATGTGTGGATATGTCCATCTATAAATCAGAACAGCAAGTTTCCCGGAACTAATTACAGATGGAGCCAGAATACTGGGTCAGGCAAAGATGCTGCAGGCAATAACTGTAACACCTGGGTGAGAAAGGCTCCGACAAACTATGCATGGACATTTATGTATCTTGGTCGGAGTGGGAATCAGGCGCAAAATAAATACGCCAGTGGTGCCAGCACATCAAAGATATCAAGGCCGTCAAAAGCAATGATGTTCCTTGAGATGCCATGGTGGTCGCTGAACGATATGCCTCACAAGAGCGGTAACAGCGAGGGCGTCAACCTCTCCTTTTATGATGGTCACGTGAAGTTCACTCGTCCTCCGGCGGACAAGGATGGCAGTTACACATCCGGTTGGGGTGCATACGCGCAGTATGGCTGGTCAGATTCTTGGAGATAGCAGTCCTTAAAGATATAATTCCAGCTCCAGTAAGTGAGGAGTATTGTGCAGATGATTGATCGCAGTGATAAAGTGCAATCGGAATGCGATTGCTGTACATCGACAAATGTTATTTCAGAAGATGTTTCCGGTAAACCGGAAAAGGAGCAGCAGACCCACTCGGCAGCCGACATCAGGCACAATATGATCGTTCTCGTAATGATGGATGCCATGTGGATTATGGGCTCGGCGGAAATCGGTCTCGCTTCCAGTCCACTATATGTTTTCCTTAAGGCGTCGAATACAGTTATCGGCCTGATTGGTTCGGTTGCGATTCTGGGGCTTATAGGTGTCTTCCTTTCACCATTTATAAGCGTAAGATGCAGAGTAAAGAAGTGGTATCTTCTGATCGCTCACATCCCTTATCTTGCCCCCTGGGGAGCTATAGGCGTAGCTTTAATCTTCTCTAAGCAATTGGGATTGACGAACGAGTGGCTGTTGACATTCGTGCTGGTAATGAATGCGGTTAGCTGGTTCTTTGGAGGATTCGTAACTCTGCCGCATACTGAATATACTGCAGCGTGCATTCCGATGAGTCATCGAGGACGTTTCGGAGGGTACGGTCAGACATTCGGGGCAGCCGCAGGCCTTATTTCTAATTCGATCGGTGCAGCGATACTGCTTCGGATGGCCAAGCCTGCAGCCTTTGGGTGTTTATACATCATGACATGGGCGATTTGCCAGGGCGGGTATATACTTGCGCTTCTGGGCAGAGAAAAGCCGACACCGATAGAAAAGGCTCCCAAGCCATGGTCAAAAGCCATGGTAATGAATGCTCTGCGTGACAAACCTTATATGCGAGTGGTGGGCATATTTCTTCTTTATAATACAGTATTTATCCCGCTGCTCACGTTCGTGCCAGTATATGGCTTCCGTGAACTGAAAATGGCTGCGGCAACGTCGGCGACAATCGGAATCATCCAGAAAATTGCATCATTACTGCTGAGTGCATTCCTGGGACGAATGATCGATAAGCTCAGCCCCAAAAGAGTGCTCATACATTGGCCATTGCTGGGGCTTGCCACGTTGACTCCACTCTTTGTGCTACACAACCAGTATGGAGTTTACGCAACTGCTGCGATAGGTGCGGTTTTCTTTGCAGGTGAAATAGCCGCACTCAATGCATTGCTTTATGGAATGCCTGCTCCTGAAAATCGTGCAGGACATTTCACGTTCCAGATTCTTGCCTGGTATGTCTCATTGTTCCTTGGACCAATATTCATGGGTTTCCTATGTGACAAACTCGGATACCTGCCAACATTTGGCGTTATTGCACTTATAGCATTAATCTCACTGCCGATTTCGCGGATCGCTCTGGCCGGTCTTAGTGATAAGGCACAAGACTATTCTTAGATAATGGAGGGCAAAGGTGTGCAAGTAACAGATGCGCCTGTAAAACATGTGCCGATTGGCTATCGCAGCAAGGTTTTGGGTGGATGGCTGGGGAAAAACATCGGCGGAACACTCGGGGGTCCGTATGAAGGACTAATGGCGCCTTTGTTCCTCGACTATTATAAGCCTGTACCTACTGAGGTAATGCCGAATGATGACTTTGAGCTGCAGTTAGTTTGGCTCGAGATGCTCAACAAGCGTGGAGTATACATCACTCCGTCTGATTTTGCATATTACTGGCAAAACCACATAAGCTATTACATATCAGAATACTTCATGTGCCAGCGGAACCTGGCCTACGGTATCATTCCACCTGTTTCAGGTGCCTATAATAACTGGTTCATCAACGGCATGGGAGCAGCCATCCGATCGGAAATATGGGCGATGATAGCTCCGGGCTTACCTGATATCGCTGCTGCTTATGCATACATGGATGCCTCTGCGGATCATAACGAAGAGGGAGTCTATGGCGCAATGCTTCTTGCGGCGATGCAGAGCGAGGCTTTCCATGAAGAAGATCCTCGAAAAATATTAGAGGCAGGCTTGAGGTATGTTCCTCAGTCCTGCGAAATACGAAACGTGGCGAATATGGTCTGCGATGAGATAGACAAAGGCACCGAGTGGCGGAAAATCAGGCACCTCATCTGCGCAAGCTACTCACATCCCTGCGACTTCACCTATGTGCCGACAAACATCGGGTTTATAATCCTGGGCCTGTTATCAAGTGAGAATTACAGTGAAGCGTTGTGCAATGCAGTTAATTGCGGCTATGATGCGGATTGTACAGGCGCGACTGTCGGTGCAACTTTTGGAATCATTTTCGGAGCCGACCAGATACCGGAGAAGTGGCTAAAACCCATTGGTAAGGCAATAAAAGTTTCTGAATATATTCCCGGTGTAGAATACCCACCTGATGTAGATGATTTAACTGATCGGGTAGCTGTCCACGCTGCGAGAATCGTGACAGAGCAGGAAAACATCCGCGAGCATCTTCACAAGTGGACGGGGCTTGATTTTCTGGGCTACTCCAAGCCTGTTTCTGTCATTATGCCGTCCCCCACAAAGATAAAACTTGCCTCCGGTCATGGGCTCTCGATTGAACTCGACTATCTGGACCATCCAACAATAGGCTACGATGACGCCAAACGCATAATCCTTTCATTTACCAATAATGGCTTCAAGACGGAGAGCGCGACGGTAAAAATCGAGCCACCATTGGGTTGGAGCATATCCGCGGACACATTTCAAGTGGAAGTTGCGCCGGGAACCTCCGAGCAAAGAACTCTCTGGATTCAGGTGAGTAAAGATGGCACAATCGAGAGCAGCAACAAAGTTCGCCTTTACGTAACGAGTGAAGCTGATACAATCCAGGCAGAGTTTACAATACTGGGAAAGAGCTGCTGGCTTGTGACCGAGTCAATACCGATGAATGACCTGGGGTTTATCGCACCTATTGAAAACAGAGGGTTTCTGGACCCACGCCTAGATAATGTGCACAAACAGCAATTATCGTCAGATGATATGCGGTCCCTAATTCCTGGAACTGGGTCAGTTCGTTTTGTTCAAACGGATATCTACGCCGAGTGTGATGTCAATTGCAGGCTTATTGCCAACAGTAATGCTCCCATAAGTGTGTATCTCAACGATAATGTGATAATTGACAAGCGGCACAGGTCTGCAGGGATACTGCCGTCATGGCATTTGCAGAATATAGACATACACGATCTTCCAAGAGATATGGGATTTAAGGATATTAGCCTCAAAAAAGGGTGGAGCAGAATAATGCTGCGCTTGGAGGGTGCTTCTTACCCACAGGAGTGCTGGTTTTATTTGCTCAAAATCGATTCTCCCAATCTCAATGCGCCAGCCTGGCGCGATTTCGGATTGCTCACAGAAGTCAGCAACACAAGGTGGCGCTCATAAATGAGGACAGAATACCTGAGCGACATCCTCTTTGCTCTGGGGACCAATAAAGCCGGTTTTTGCGGCCTCATTGGGATCGATACGTCATCGTACAGAGCGTGGCCCGAGACGACCGAGGGTAAGCCTTTATGCATTAATGGCCGGTGTTATGAGAAAGGAATCGGAACAAGCGCGCCGACAGAACTCTACCTGGAGCTTGATAAGAAATACGATTCATTTACTGCTGATATCGGCATGCAGCAGAACGCAGACCCAACCGGGCGTGCTGCGTTTGAAGTCATTGTTGATGGTACCAGCTGTTTTTTAAGCGGAGAGATGGACGAGAACAGCGATCCAGTGCATATAAGCGTTCCGATTGCCGGAGCGCAGAAGATGACGCTCCGAACTACTGGGGCAGGGCAGTGCAACTGGTGTAATGCCCTCCTGACAAAATCAACTGACAGCGTCCACTTCTCAATTGATCGCACAGACATGTCGCCTTTTGCTCGCGTGATGACGTGGGATTCTGATAATGCAGCGGCTGTTGAACTCGACCCATTACCATCGGCTCCTTCCTTACGCGGAGTGTTCTTGGACCAGGCTCGATTGAGAGAATTTCCAGAGGAGTGTCTTTTCCCAGGGCAAGAAATCATTGCGTCACAAGATGGCAGTTATATTGTGCCAATTGACGGTGTTATTGGCCTTGAATGGGTCGAAAGGCGGCGGCTGGTAGGTCTGGGAATAGAGTTTGCCCATGGAAGTGCGGTTCCACCCATTGACGAAGTGCGAGTAGAGTACTGGACGGGTAGGGGCTGCGACTACCTCTATGGTGAATCCAGATGGCAGGGAAAGTGGCGGCCTGTTCGGTGTCAGATCAATCAGGTTGGCAACACGTGGTTATTCGACCTCCAGGATAAGTGTGAGACACGAAAAGTCCGGTGGATATTCCCCGCCGGAAAATCCGTAAGGATAGCAAAATTCCTAACCTATACCAACTCGGAATGGGACACAGTGGATTTGCTGTTGCGCATTCAAACACCGAAAATGGGTGAAACAGCGGAAATCCACACATATAACGGCTGCATCATTGATCCCAACAATCAGGAATGGTCGACCCAGTGCGCGTGGGATATGGGTTCTTCGTTGCCCATAAAAGTTCGTTATACGAAACCGAGGCATTGGGGGCAAGACCGCACTGTAATCCGGGTTAAAATGCCAAACGGTGCATTTAGTGTGGCTGTGGATGACGTGTTGCTCAATGGCTGCGTATGGGTCGGGGAATATGGCTTTTTCATATCAACTGCCTCAGATTCTATGAGCCTGGATGATTATAAAAGTAATATCTCAGAACGAAAAACCAGGCTCGCCGAAGTCCGCGAAGCAGCAGACCAAACTCTACCCCAAGTATTCGATAAACAATACTGGCCCGAAGCTCAAAACCAGACGGATACTCTCTTGTCACTGGCATGTGATAACAGCAAATTCCTGGTAGAACGCGGCGGCACAGTCCATTATGGGCCAATAGGTCCGTCTCTGCGGTCTTTTCCATTCCCTTATAAGATGGTCCCACGTTTTGGACTCGGCGAAATCAAAGTTTCTGAGCGACACCTGGATGGTGAGTGGCTTCCCATACCCGTATCAACATTCAAAGTGGATGGGCTGGTCTACAGTATGCGTGCATTTGTGGCACCATTCGGAGATACGGTCGCATCAAATTCACCATGGCTCAGCAGACGTGCTTTGGGCGTTTGTGAGTTTACGATAGAGAATAAGCAGCCAGAACCGGCACAGGCTTTAATCAATCTGAGCTTCATTTCGGATAGTAAGAGCGGCGAATGCGCGTGTCTCCATATAACTGATGAGCGAGTCATTATATCAAAGCAGGACGAAACACTCGCAATAGCAAATATTGCAGAAATAAGCGTATTGAAACCGCAAGTCGATAATGGTGACCTTGTGCTGAGTGGTCTCATTCCAGGTGATACCACGTTACAGTTTTCGGTGTGCCTGCCAGGTGAGAAAACAAACCTCAGTGAACTAGAATACTATCCCAATGTATCTGATCTTCGCGATGATGTAGAGGTATATTGGAAGCAGGTTCTATCCTCATCTGCACAGATCGATGTGCCGGATTCGCTGCTGACGAACTTGATAAAAGCATCACAGGTCCACTGCATGATCGCTGCACGTAATGAAGATGATGGGGCAAGAATATCCCCTTGGATAGCCGCTATGATCTACACTGCCCTCGACAGCGAAGCTCATACTGTTATACGTGGTATGGATGCCCTGGGCAACAGCGAGTTCTGCAGAAAAGCATTGGATTACTTCATTAGTCGCTACAATGATGCCGGTTTCCTTGCTGTTGACTACACCATTATGTCCACGGGTCAGCATCTCTGGACTCTGAGCGATCATTGCGAACTAACCGGAAATTACGCATGGCTGGACCAGCACATCGAGAAAATCGCCGGGGTGTGCCGATGGATTGCCTCACAATGTGAGAAGACAAAGAAGCTCGATTCGAATGGCGACAAGATCCCCGAATATGGCCTTATCCCACCGGGAGTCATTGCGGACTGGAACCATTGGGCCTATGTATTCGCATTTAATGGTCATTTTTATGCAGGGCTAAGCAAGGCTGCAAATATGCTGGCCAAGGTCGGACATCCTCAGGCTGACGCATTCGTTAAATGTGCCGAGGATCTTCGCCATGAGATAATCCGAGCTTACTATTATGCACAAGGAAACATCCCTGTATGTCAGATTAACGATGGCAACTGGGTCGCCGGTTCGCCATTTGAGGTCTATTCCCCAGGACCCATTGAAGATTATCTAAGCAGTGACATCGCCGATATATGGGCGCTTGAGATGCTTACAGGCCCCCATCATCTGTTTGTTCAGGGGGTGATGGACCCCAAGAGCACTGACGCCGGACACATGCTCGACTATCTGGAAGAGTCTATGTTCGGCAGGCCCCAATACGTGCCGCCGCAGTATGAGTCGCAAAAAGACGACTGGTTCTCGTGGGGATTCCCTAACACGCAGCCATACTACATGCGCCATCTTGAAATATATGCTGCAGGGGACGATGTAAAGCCGTTCATTCGCTCCTATTTCAATATGATTCCATCGATGATCAATCGGGAGAACCTGGCTTTCTTCGAGTGTCCATGGAACCTGGGCGGAGCACCCAACAAAGTCCACGAAACTGGATCATTCTTATATCAAACCAGCATGATGTTCGCATATGCGCGGGGTGGGGACCTGTGGCTTGCGCCATTCGTTACAAACAATTGGATGCAGGATGGTATGGTAGTTGAAGTAAAGAATCTGCCTACACAATTCGGAAAAGTGAGCTATCGGATTTCGTCGCACGTTAATGATGGGTTCATCGAAGCGAGTGTAGAGTGGCCAAACCGGCAATGCCCGAGCAGCATTGTAATACGCTTGAGGCATCCGGACGGAAGAAATATTCGTTCTGCAATAGTGAATGGGGTGCCTACGACAGACTTTGACCCCGTAGGCGAATGGGTGCATGTGATGCCGTCAACAAATACCACAATCATCAGAGCTGAGTATTAGAGCTAATCTGTAGTGAGTTACATCAAACATTGTTTTATATATGCACAGCGTATTTCCTCTCCTGGGGGCTTTCGCATTTCCTTCGGAAACGCTGTCACCTGAGAGGAGAGGATTAAGGTGAGGGCGCTATGTATCTTCGAAGCAACGCTGCCCCCTCACCCCAGCCCTCTCCCCCAGGAGAGGGAGCAGACAATCTATAAAATTGGAGGAATCAAGTGGTAAATAGAATCACTGAAATGCTAGGTGCGTTAGGAATAACAATTATATCCTGCATGTGCCTCACAATACTTGCGTCATCGTCGGCTCTTAGCTCAGAGTCGCCATTTACCAAGGAGTTCTTTATACATTATTGGTGGGGACCACCTACGAGTACCAATCTCGACGCTAAATACGCCGATGTTTCCAAAGCCAACTTCAACTACGCCGGGTTGCCGGGGGAAGGCGATGCAGTTCACCCGCAAAAGTCAAAAGCCATTCTGGACGCATGTGAGGCTAATGGCATAAAATACATAGTTTCCGATCAGCGTATCAACCCGCGCATACTACCAGTTTCGCTACCTGCGGGTGTTGCCATTGATGAAAGGGTCTGGTCGGCAAAGAAACCCGATGATCCCGCCTTTTATACCGCTCTTGATGCGGTGATTGCGGATTATGCGAACCACCCCGCATTTGGTGGGTTTTACGTTGTAGATGAGCCCAGTGCAACTATCTTTCCATGGATAGCTAAGATTAACCAATATCTGCGCAAGAAACTTCCGGACAAGATCATCTACATAAACCTCCTACCAAACTGGGCGCCGCAGTGGTTGTATGCACAACCGACACCTGACGATGGCAGTGGCGCAATTACATACGATGAATACCTGGAGAAATTCATCAACGTCGTGAAGCCGCAAGTTCTCAGCTACGATAACTACGCGCTTCTTGAAGGGAACGCCGATAGGTTCAAGATCTACTTCGCCAACTTCGAGATAGTCCGAGAAAAGGGACTAAAATACGGAATACCGACATGCTTTGTGTTTTTGTCGCAGGGGCAGCCAAGGCCGACAGCAACAGACATGCTCTGGCAGGCCAATATGGCACTGGTCTATGGATTCAAAGGTATTAGCTATTACACATACTGGGTGTGGGGCGAAGAACCGCTTGCGATCACATACAAAGACGGCATCCCGACCGATAAATATCGCGAAGTAAAACGCATCAATTGGCAAGTAAAAATGTTGGGGCCGACCTTGATTAAGCTGACTTCCACCGGGGTCTACCATTCCTCCGATGTTCCAGTGGGATGCAAGCCGATGGACCCGAAACTTCCGATCAGCATCCAAAGCGACAAACCTATAGTGTTGGGAATGTTCAAGCACGAAGATGGATCTGACTGGGCAATGATAGTGAATCGTGATTATACCAATCCAGCAACCACTGAGTTAGCATTCTGCCCGTCTATAAAATCAGTTATGGAAGTTAGTAATCAGACCGGCGTGTCCGTGCCGCTCAGTTTGAAACAAGGCTCAGCATCATTCGTTCTACAGCCAGGTGAATGCAAGTTGATGAAACTAATGAAATAGTTTGTCGTGGACTCACGCTAGCGCCAGACGCAGTTGTTGAGAACTTATTGGGAAGACAGGGTGAGCAGGTAGTGATGTATAGAGAAACATTATCGATGCTGATAATGATCGCCATATTAGGTCTTATTGCTTGTGCGGCATATGCGCAACCACTCGACGATATTATGATAGGTGGGTGGTGGGTGCCGCAGAGCGCACAAGTAAGTCTGACTCGGTGCTCGGAATATGCCGGAGCAGGTTACAATTTTATGATCGGCGATATTGCATCAACCCCGGCGGACAACAAAAAGATTCTCGACAACTGCGAGCGTTACGGCATAAAAGCCTACATCTACGATCCTCGCGTAGCGAACCTACAACTCGGCGACTCGAATTTCAACGCAACACTGGATACAGTAGTAGCGGAATATGCCGGATATCCGGCTTTGGCGGGGTATTATCTAATGGACGAACCCGGCGCGTCTCAATATGCGCGCTTGGGAGCCATAAACAACTACCTGCTCTCAAAAGACCCATCCCGTGGAGCGTTTATCAATCTATTTCCTAACTACGCAACTACATCCCAAATGGGCACATCGACATATGGTCAATACCTGGACCAGTTTATAGCCACAGTTCACCCAACCATATTGTCATACGACCATTATAGCCAGATGGCTACCTACACCGGTGACGCCTACTTTCAGAATCTAGAGTCAGTGCGCACCCGCGCGATGGCAAACAATATATCATTCGATAACATATACCTTGTGATGGGCCATTACAACTTCCGATGCCCAACATATGGGGAGCTTCGATGGCAGATGTTTACCACGCTCGCGTATGGTGCTCGCAGCTACATGCACTTCACATACTGGAGTCCAACCTACGATCCGAACGTGACAGGTGTAGGAGTAATTGATGCCAATGGTAACCGGACTGCATATTATCCCATGGTCCAGGAACTGAACAGTGAGACCAAGGCACTGTCGCCGATGCTGACTAATCTGCAATCGGACAAGATCTACCATACGGGTTATGTTCCTTCTGGATGCAGTGGACTGCCGTCAGGTGAAGTCATCACAAGCGTAACAGGAGGCAACTCTCTTCTTGGCTTCTTCCTTGGCTCGGGCGGCGCAAGGTATGTGATGGTTGTGAATAAGGACATGCAATACGATCGCACGCTTACGATCAATTTCAATAGCCAGGTGGCGCTATATGAAGTCTCCAAGACCACAGGTGAGCATGTATGGGTTGGTCGGCAGCAATCGTTCAGTATGCCGTTTACCATGGGGGAATGTAGACTATTTGCGATTGATCCTTCATTCTGGGAGTTTAACGTCGATGATCAGCCGGAATACTGGTGGATTCCGCAGCATGTCACTAACTTCTGCGTAAATAATGGGGCCTTATGGGCAACAGTAACCGGCAGTGACCCCTATCTGCTTGGTCCGCCAACCCCATTGATAGACGCCAGCGCAAAGAGATATGCGTATGTGCGTATGGCAACCACTGCTGGTTCACAAGCAGGAATCCTGTGGCAATCACCTACCCAGCAGACCTACAGCGAAGACCGAGCGGTGCGCTTTGATGTCATACCTGATGGTCAGTTCCATGATTACCTGCTGGATATGTCGTCCAATTCACAATGGACAGGTAAGGTCCAAAATCTTCGATTCGAGCCAAGTAAAGTTGCGACTTCAGGTACTTTTGGAATCGATTTCATCAGAGTCGTTGGTGACATTTACCCGCCCAGGGGAAGTATCTCTATAAATTCAGGGGCCACATATTCGAACTCAAACTCGGTCACCCTCACCCTTACCGCCGAGGACATAGCTACCGGGGTTTCCCAGGTAAGGTTCAGCAATAACAATTCCACTTGGAGCAGTTGGCAGACATTTGCAACTATGAAACCCTGGACGATGCTGGCGGAAGAGGGGAAGAAATATATCTATGTCCAGTTCAAGGACGGCGCAGGCAACATCTCTAAAAGCTACAGCGATTCCATCATAGTCGATACATCTATTCCTACTGGAAGCATATCAATAAGCTCCGGTGATAAGTATACAAAATCCGGTGCTATAACATTGAGCATATCTGCTGCAGATACGGGAACCGGTGTATCACAGATGCGGTTCAACTATTCGGATGATCCTGCCATGTGGCAAGCCTGGGAGCCTTATAGGACCAGCAAATACTGGACCATGCCATCTGGAGATGGGTTAAAAACTGCGTATGTACAATTCAAAGATGCCGTAGGATACATATCCCCCACCTACAGCACGTCAATTATCGTTGACACCACAGGTCCCTCTGCGCCAGTGATGGATGACAGCAAGGCATTCGTGGTCGGAACGACAGTCGAGTTTAATTGGGCTGCTTCCGATGATGGAACTGGATCAGGAGTAAAGAGTTATAATTGCCAGATCGGAACTGCGCCAGGGCTTGCTGATGTGTTCAATGGGGATGTCGGTAATGTGCTGAGCAAGCAGGTTGCAGGAAGTTATGGCACAAGATATTATTGCCGCGTCCAAGCCAAGGACAACCTCGATAATATCGGTAGTTGGGGCTTGAGCACGAACGGTGTAAGCGCAGTCCGAACCGCCGCAGAGTATATATCTACCGCAAAAACATTAACAAACATGGACTCCATTGGGCTCACCGATTGTATAGTGACCGGCGTATTTGCAGATTGTTTCTATGTGGAGAGCAGCAACAGGACATCAGGGATAATGATTAAACCAGCAGACGGCATACCTGATGGGCTGGCAGTCGGCAAGTCAGTTGACGTGGGCGGAATCATTGATACGAACTCACAAGGTGAGCGCTGGATCAATGCCACTGTTCGCATTCGCAGTTGATGGTTATATAGCACTTTATGTGCCTTGAAAACTTTCCTGGAGCTAATATTAGCAGTGGCTGTTGCCATGTGGCATAACAAGCGTGTTAGTATTTGCAGCTTAGGTAGGCTTTCAGGCATGCAATGTAAATATATTACCACCGTATTATTGCTCCTCATTACAATCTGCAGCGATGTTTCTGCAGATACCGCACCGGTAAAAAGGGGCGCGGGGCTTGTTGCTGTAGACAATTTTGGGCAACAAAGCACTGGGGAGTGGCGTGAGCGTATCCAATATCACCTCTATGATCTGGCAAGTAAAGGCGATGACCTGATGCTGGGGTTTGCGCGGTCCCAACAGGATTCGCCCAATGGAGGCAAGATCAGGTATTCCTTACCGTTAAATGAGCATGGAGCTTTGTTGATCGGAGAATGTGCTCAAGCCGGTTTGGACGCTTCTGGCGCGTCACCTGCGCAGAGTTTTGAGAAAGGTATTACCTACTCCCGGTGCAGCGCAATGATTCCGATTACTCAGACTAGCCGCTATAAAACCTGGAGTGTAATAGGCCTGAGCCAGGTTCATGCAAAACGAGTATGGCAGCAAAACGGATTTAGTAGCCATAGCGATGTAAGCTTGCTGGAAATTTCAGTCAATAGAAGCGTGAAAGCGGCTCAAAGCCAGACGAATGTGTCACTTAGCTTTGCTGGAAACTTCCATCGCAATCCGACCGGATTTGTGAATAACGCTCAGCCCGGGCGCTTCGACCTGGACATCAAGCACAATATCCAGTTTACGCCTAAGTGGCAGGTCATGTTTCGCGGGCTTGGCGTGTTTACTCGTGATCCTCTTCTAGACTCGCAGAAGTTTGTGCTGGGTGGATATTCAAGCGTGCGCGGTTTTGCGGCGTCTGAAGTAAATGGTGATGGAGGCTTCCTGCTGAGCGCGGAGAGCTTTCATAAACTCGGCTCGGCCTCGAAGTTCTACTATTATACCGATTATGGCTATACCCGCGCAAAATCCCCCGCAGTTTCCAACACCCTTTCCGGTGCAGGGTTCGGTGTTAGCAATACTTTTTCATCCGGATCGACTGTTTCACTGGACTGGGCTTTTCCTCTAAACGACCATATCGTCAAAGATGGTCGCCAGGATGGTCGCTTGTGGATGAGCTTCAGCACACCTATTGGTATACAGTAAATATGACTATAACCAGATTATTTGCGAACTCCCCTCGAAACATACTCTAGTATAATGCTCTCTTCTCCATAATAAGTATAGGATTTAGGTTTATTCTGCATGCCTTATTATATGCTGGACAGATATACAAGTTATGGAGGAATCGCATTTTGTTCTGCTATCACAAAGAGTTACCCACCCACGATTTTGCCGAAGGAGTCGTGTTGAAAATCCTTGGGCACGGCGAGAATATGAATGTTCTGCATTGGGACATGGAGGATGGTAGCATTGTTGCATGGCATTCACATCCCGAAGAGCAGTTTGGTTATTGTATTACCGGCGGTTTCAATATGAAAGTCGGTGACAAAACTGCTGAACTTCACGCAGGCGATTGCTATTTTATCCCACCTAACGTTCCACACGAGTTTACCGCTGTTGGTAAAACTGAAGCTATTGACGTTTTCAATCCAATGAAGCCGAGCCTGCCTGGCTTGGACCTGATTTAATAGGCGGTAAACTGATGGATGTTAATCAGAGTATTGTAAAGACGCTTGAACATATTGGTGTAGATCACGTTTTTGGTGGATCCGGGCAAGTTAACGCCTCTATGCTGCTCGCGCTGCGTGAATCTGCACAGATCAAAACTATAATCGTTCGCAATGAGCAGGCGGCATCGTTCATGGCTTGCGGATATGGAATGTATTCCGACAAGCTGGGTGTGTGCTTTGCAACCGGAGGGCCGGGGGCGTTCAACCTCTTTTCAGGTCTTGCCGTTGCTCTTTCGGATTCGCTTCCGGTGCTTGCAATTACCGGGTATACTTCGCGTGATCAGCGAGGCAAGGGGGCTCTGAATGAATCCACTGGCCTCCATCGCACACCTGATTCTCACGCGATGTTCTCCGCCACAACCAAGAAATCCTACATCCTCGAAGACCCTGCGGACACCTGCGATATCCTCGAAGAAGCGATTAATACTGCCTATGCAGGCCGACCAGGCCCTGTGCACATTCATGTGCCCAAGGATATTACAGTTGCCAAGGTTCCGAACTTCCGTGAGATCAAGCTCGATATAGCACCAGTGAACCCAAATGAAAGCGACCTTACATCGCTGGTTAACAACCTCGCTGATGCGCTCACATCCGGCAGACGAGTCCTTGCGATTCTAGGCTATGGCATCATCCGAAGCCATGCTCAGGATGATGTGCGAGCCTTGATCGAGCGTTATGCGATACCGTTTGTGACCACAATGGACGCTAAAGGCGTTATCCCCGAAGATCATCCTCTCTCATTGGGTGTTTATGGAACATCAGGTGACCCTGGCGCAATAGCCGCGTTCAAAGAAGCTGAAACGGTAATTGCAATGGGCAACTCGTTCGCCCAGAACGCCACTTATGCTTTTGCCCCGAACCTTTATGACGGCAAAACACTGTTGCACATAAACATCGATCCAGATGAAATCGGCAAAGTCTATAAGCCAACGGTGGGCTTGATAAGCGACATCAAGCCCGCAGTGATCGCAATAAGTAAGGCGCTTGAGGGTAGAGTTGACCCTCGACCTGTAACAAAGATCGTGACAGATAAATACATCGATCACCCGCTGGAACCGACCAACGGCTCAATGCATCCGGCTGCGCTTTCGCGTGCCATTTCAGAAATGCTTCCTGAAAATAGCGTAATACTTGGCGATGCCGGGGCGCATATGCTCTGGCTGAACTGTCATCTGAGCCTTACAAAAGGCCAGTTATATCAAAATCCAGGCAGTTTCGGACCGATGGCAAGCCACGTAAACGGAGCGCTTGGAATCAAGTGCGCCAATCCGGCAAGAACCGTGGTCTGCGGATGTGGGGATGGCGACTATCTTATGGCCGGTTTTGAATTGCTGACTGCTGTTGAATATGATATCCCGGTAATCTGGGTGATCTTCAACAATGGCGAGTTCAATATTATCAAGCAGTTCATGGTCAATATGTATGGCGATCATGCCTATATGCGGTTCGCAAATCCGGACTATATGAAATATGCCGAAGCGTGCGGTGCTCTCGGATATAAGGCAGAGACGGTAGAAGAGTTCAAGGCGGCGTTCGCTTCGGCTCTTGCTTCCGGTAGACCGGCTGTAATTGACGCAGTTGTTGAGTCGGAGGTGTATCCTCCGTTCAATATGGGACGAGTCTGACGTAATTCACGTTACTATCAAACACCACACAAGGAGATACCATGGGAAAGAAAGTTCTTATTGCAGCAACCAATTATGGCGTATGGGGCGAAGAATTGCAGGCTCCATGGGATAAGCTGACCGCAGCAGGCCACCAGCTCACATTGACCACACCGCGTGGCCTAAAGCCACTTTCACTGGCAATAAGTGTAGACAAGGATTTTGTCGATCCGCTTCAGCATTACAAGACAAATCCCCCAGAGGTCTGCGATAGAATCATAGAATTGCAGCGCGGCAGTGAGTGGGCAAAGCCGCTGAAATTTGCTGATGCAAACATGGCTGACTATGACGCGCTGGTTCTTACCGGTGGTCTTGGCGCTATGCTCGATATGGGCAACAATCCGGCTCTGCATAAGCTGATCCTTGATGCGTTTCATGCTAATAAGCTAATCGGTGGGCTATGTTATTCGATATCTGCACTGGTATTCACCCGTGACCCCAAGAACGGCTACAAGAGCGTCATCAATGGCAAGACCGTCACCGCTCACCCCAGGGCATGGGATTTCGACTTCGATCTTACTTATGAACTTTTCGAGCCCACACCCGATAACGCCGGCACCAATGTCGCGACTCCTGGATTCCTGTATCCTCTGGAGGATATTGTGATCGACGCAGTCGGCCCTAACGGTAAGTGCATTGCCGATGCCACTGCCAACCGTGACAACCCGCGAGTGGCTTTTGACTGGCCGTTTGTTACCGGCACATCAGTCGAGTCATCTATTGCTTATGGCGAGAAGCTCGTAGAGGCTTTGGCATCGCGCTGATAAATATGATGCGGGCGGCGGATTCCTACGTCGCCCGCATTGAATCATCTTTCATACTCAATTCTCAGCCATTATCTAAATAAGCCAAGCTCTTTATTGCGAGCTTATACACAAACTGAGCATCTTGAGCTCCGTCGAAAGGTGCGGCTAAACTTACACGCACGCTTCGACGCAGCTCAGCATGCTGCTGGGTGCAAATACGCAATAAAGAGCTGATGTTATCCAGATGGAAATTTATTCTATTTAATGAGGAAAAACTATGCCTGTTGTTACAATGCAAAGTCTTCCGCTCACCGATGAGCAGAGGAGCACGCTTGCTAAGGCGTTTTCCAAAACCGTTTCCGAGGTCACTCACGTGCCGGAAGACAAGATATATATATTCTTCAGTGAACACGCTCTAAATTGCACCGCAAAGGGCGGAAAGCTCTTCTCAGAAGTTCCACCTCAGTTCGGCAAAGGCGACTTTGATAAGTAAACCCGGATAATGGGACTCTATGCTCATATAAGGAGATGCAGAAGTGGCACGATTAAAAATCACCAATACATTACTCGGATCAACTTCCACAGCAAGTGGAACCGTTCCGATTTCATTTGATATCACCTGGGAAGAAGCCTGGCGCAATGAAACGAACTGCGATGGCATATGGGTATTCGCGAAGTTCAAAACCGGCGATGGCATCTGGCAGCACGCGACAATTGCCGAAGCCAGTGGATGTGAGTTCAATTATTGTGATCATACTCCATCAGGCTGTTCGTGCGGTATTGCGAATGCTCCTCTGGCAATGTGGGTTCCCGAAACTCGCAAGGGCGCTTTTATTACACGAACTCAGGGCGAAGGTGATGTGAGTTCCACGGATGTCAAAATCTCATGGGCATATTCTGCAGATGGCGTCACTGTCCCATCGGATGTGGTGGATATTCGAGTCTTTGGCCTTGAAATGGTATATGTACCTGAGGAGAAGCATTACGTCGGCGACCCCAAAGGCACGAACGGCCCCCTGAACTGCCTCTACACATATCCTGACGGCGGTGCATACTTGATCGAAAGTGAAGCACCGATTAGCGTAGATGCCAAGCCAGGCTGCCTGTATTGCGACCAGGACAACGACCGCAGCCGCGATGAAACGCCGTTTGTCATTCCTGACACGTTCCCAAAAGGATATGCCGCGTTCTGGCTGATGAAATACGGTGTCAGCTCGCAGCAGTATGTAGATTTCCTCAACACACTCACGCGAAAGCAGCAGCAGGGACGTGTATTGAGCGACATCAGTGGAGATGATATCCCAAATTATCACGTAATGACGAACACTGCCGAAGAGTATCTGCGTCAATCGATTGTATGCCAGAAGCAGGGCAATAGAACTCAAGAGCCGGTGCAATTCTTCACCTATGCGCCCGCCAGAGCGTGCAACGCGATCAGTTGGGGCGATGTCGCAGCGTTTGCAGCGTGGGCTGCTCTCCGTCCAATCACTGAATTGGAATTTGAGAAAGCCTGCCGTGGACCGCTTCTGGCTGTCGCATCTGAATGTGCGTGGGGCAGCGCTGAGATCGGTAGAGCCGACACATTTGATGGTCCTGATGGTTCTGGTTACGAACGTCCACTTCCAGCGACCGGGCTTGTGAACTGCTGTTACGGCGGTGGCATCGCACCTTTCAGAGCGGCCGCTGGTCAAACCGAACCTGAAAACCCCGGTTTTGAGGGTCCTGTGAGCTGTGGTGTGTTCTCCAATTATCGTCGCCCCGGAATTCCAAAACGCCTTAATGATGGCGCTTCGTATTATGGCATCTTGGAGCTTTCGGGGAATCTGTGGGAGCCGTGTGTTACATTGGGACATCCAGCAGGTCGCGCGTTCCTTCCTAACCACGGCGATGGAATGCTGAACGAAGACGGTGATGCATTTGTCCAGAATTGGCCTGACAAGTCTGGTGCGGGCACTGGTGTTCGCGGCGGCGTGTGGCGCAGCCCTGATGAGAATTACTTGATGGTGGCGCTTCGTTTTGCGGCAAATCATGCGAAATCGACCGAACGCTATAACGGTGGCTGCAGAGTCGGATTCTGATATTGATCTGAGGTAGAGTATGTTGAGGAGATTGCTGGTTCTGGCGGTGATTATATTGTTGCCGGTTTTATTCGGCTGCGGTGGTGGGGGCGGCTCAAGGACTGAGACAGGCACGGGGAATTTGAGTGTCAGTGTCAATCTTGAGCCTGCGCAGGACTACGGATTTACCCTCACATCTGCCAAAATCCTGCTGAGTAAGTCAGGTGATGTCGTATCCGACGATGAAACTGTTCCAATATCTGCAGGCAACACTACGGTCTCCTGCTTGTTTGAAAGCAAGCCGGTTGGCACATATTCGCTGAGTGTCACTTTATACGATAATGACAGCGTTATAGCACGTGGAACCGGTGATGTGGAGATATCGGCTAATAGTGAAGTTGTCGCAAACGTGCTAATAGTCAGTTGGGACAGCGCTGAGATTCCGCTGCCGGATACATTCCTCGGCAGATTGCGGTCGCAAACCAGGATGCTTTTCGATCTGCCTACCGAAGCGCAATGGGAATATGCCTGCCGTGCCGGAACGATGTCATCGTACAATAACGGCCTCGACTGCACCTATGCAGGCACGGATTACACAGTCCATGACCCGAATCTCGATGACGTAGCGTGGTATGGACCAGACTGGGGCGGCGAAGAAAGCCCCGGCACACGTCCGGTCGGCACAAAGCAGCCCAACGCGTGGGGGCTGTACGACATGCACGGAAATGTGTGGGAGATGTGCCTGGATTGGTACGCTCCGTATTCAGGCAATGCAACTGATCCCGTAGGTCCATCGTTAGGAACGAGCCGGGCTGCACGCGGAGGCAGTTGGCACGTGTGGGCATTGCTGGCACGTTCTGCACAGCGTCAGAAGGTGAAATCAGGGCGTATGGCAGGGTTCAGGGTTGCGTGTGCAGCTACTGATGCTGAATCGAATAATCGTTATATGCTGGTCAATCTTAATGATGGCAGTATTAATTACCAATCGTCGGCTCCGTCAGGACTCGATGTGAGCGAAGAATATCGCACAGACACTCTCGTGCTGCGGCGGATAAGTGCAGGCAGCTTTATCATGGGTTCGCCCAACACCGAACTTGGCCGGGATTCTACTATGGAAATGGAGCACAGCGTTACCTTTTCATCCGACTTTTATATCGGGGTTTTCGAGGTGACTCAAGGCCAGTGGGATATGCTGATGCCATCTAACCCGAGCTATTATTCGACTGCAAGCAACAAAAATCTGCTGCCGGTTGAGAATGTTGGCTGGGATTCGGATGTCCGTGGTGGAAACTGGCCTCCATCGTCTTCCGCAACAAGAAGCAGCAGCGGATATAGCATTCATTGCTATATCCTGAAGCAATAGAGGTACCTATCCGTGATTAAAAAGCAACAGTTCATATTGCCCGATAGTGGCCAAGCCGGTTGTTTGCCATTGGTATCGATGAAGTTCACAAAACTTGGAGTGGGTGGCATCGAACTTCCCGATTCTGCTGGCTGGGGCGACGGCTTGCGGATGGTTATCGACCATAACACCGGACTGGTTTGGGAGGTAAAGTCTCCTGAAGCAGGGCACGTAAATGATATGGAACGCGCATGTTCCTGGAGCGATGCCCGTGAGGCTTATCCTAAGTCTCTTAATGATGCAAACTATGGCGGGTTCAACGACTGGCGTCTTCCGAACAAGAACGAGCTTCGCACTATCATGGACTACAGCCGCACTACTCCGGCGATGGATACGCGGTATTTTGCGAATTGCCCTGTCGGCTTCTATTGGTCGGCTGATACATATCA